>NZ_JBFTGZ010000011.1:0-157758 GCF_056393985.1 Arthrobacter sp. 10T425
CGCCAGTACGAGGACCGGTACAGGAACTGCCAGGTGTCCTCGATCCGGTGCGGGTCCTTGCCGATCAGCAGCTGCGCGACGTGCTCCTTCAAATAGGCGGCCACGGCGAGCTCGCGCCCGTTCAGGGTCGCGTCCCCGATCCCGGTCACACCGTCCTCGGTGGTGATCCGCAGGGTCACGAAGTTCCGGGAGGGGCTGGTGACGAACACTTCAGCGGCAATGATTTTCACAACAGGTCCAGGCTTTCTTGGTCGGTGAATGTCGGGCGCGCCGGATAGCCGCCAGTGTGGTTCAGCACGGGTGGTTCAGCACGGGGGGCTTAGCGCTGGGTGGTTCCGCCCGGCGTGGTCGCGAGCAGTGCCAGCTCCGCACGGCCGGGCAGGCCTTCCCAGTCCCCCTCGGTGCTGACGGCGAAGGCTCCCGCCAGGGCGCCGCGCTGCAGGCGGCCGGCGACGTCGGCGCCGTCGAGCAGGGCGGACAGGTAGCCGGCGGTGAAGGCATCCCCGGCGCCCACGGTATCGATGCTGGTCACAGGCACGGCGGGCACTTCCCACCGCCCGTCGGCGGTGTGGACACCGGCGCCGGCGGCGCCGCGCTTGACCACGACTTCGCGGACGCCGCGCTCCAGCAGTTCGGCGGCCATGGCTGTTTCGGCGGTATCTGCATCTGTATCGGCATCGCCGGGGTGCGGTGATCCCTCCGGGCCAGCTCCCACCGGGTCAGCGACCAGCCCGAGCTCATCGTCGGAGGCGATCACGATGCTGGCGTGCCGGGCGAGCGGCGAGAGCGCGGCGCGGGCCTCCTCCCGGGTCCAGAGCTTGCTGCGGTAATTGACGTCGAGGGAGACCTCCATGCCTTCGGCGGCGGCGCGCTCGGCCGCGTACTCCACGGCCTTGCGGGCGTCGGGGCTGAGGGCGGCGGTGATGCCGGTCAGATGCAGGATCCGGGCCCCGGCCGCCAGGGCACGGTCCAGGTCCTCCCGGCCGAGGGTGGACCCGGCGGATCCGGCGCGGTAGTAGAAGGCCCGGGTGACATCCGCGGTGCGCTGTTCAAGGAACATCACCCCGGTGTTCCTTGCCGCGTCAATCCGGTGCCGCAGCCCGATCCCCTCGGCGCGCAGCTGCCGCAGAATGTACTCCCCGTGCGGGTCAGCGCCGACAACCCCGGCCCAGGTGACGCTGTGCCCGAGCCGGGCGACCCCGACGGCCACGTTCGATTCGGCCCCGGCCACGTGCATGCCGAGGCTGCCGCCGGCGGACAACGGGCCGGTGGACCGCAGCGAGACCATGGACTCGCCAAACGTCAGCAGGTCGACGCCCTCCCCAGCCAAAGCCGGGCCGACGGCGGCCATCACCGCAGGCTCTCCGCGCGGGGGCGGCCGAACCCGGCGGCCAGGGTCACGAAACCGCGGGCCCGCTCCCGCATCGGGGCGAGGTCGCCGCCGGAGCCGGCATCGCCGAACAGCGGTCCGCCGAGCCCCACGGCAATGGCGCCGGCTTCCCAGTAGCCCTCGGCTTCATCCAGCCCGACGCCGCCGACGGCGATGAACGGGATCCCGGGGAACGGGTCGCGGAGCGCCTTGAGGTAGCCCGGACCGCCGATGGAAGCGGGGAAGAGCTTGACGGCCGTGGCGCCGCGGTTCATGGCTTCGTGGGCTTCGCTGGGTGTCAGCGCACCGGCGAGCACAGGCAGTGCCAGCCGGGCCGACTCGGCAATCGACTCTGCCAGCGACGGGGTCACCATGAACTGGCCGCCCGCCTCGGCGACGCGGGCAACGTCCCGGGCCGTCAGCACCGTTCCGGCACCGACGAAGCAGCCCGCGGGGGCGGCCGCGCGGACTTCCCGGATGGCTTCAAGGGCCCGCGGCGTGGTGAGCGCTATTTCGACATACCGGAAGCCCTCCTCCATCGCCGCGAGGGCTGCCTTCGCGGCGGCCGCGCCGTCCGTGCCGCGCACAATGGCCACCAGCCGGCTTTCCTGGATCCCGGCCAGCAGCAGTTCGGGCGTCAGGGTGTTCTCCATGTCAGGCTTCTCCTTCGGGGCAAATACGTCAGGGCAAATACGCCGGGGCAACAGGTCCGGTCCCAGCGTTCCGGCGTTCACCACTCGGCGAAGGCGCCGTCGGGGTGCCGCCAGACGGGACCGCGCCAGGCATGCCCGCGCTTGTCCGCGGCCCGGACCACGGCCTCGTCAATCTCGATGCCCAGGCCCGGGCCGGTGAGCCGTTCGATGTGTCCGTCCACGAACTTCAGCGGGGACTTGTCCACCACGTAGTCCAGGACTTCGGCGCCCTGGTTGTAGTGGATGCCGATGCTTTGCTCCTGGATCAGGAAGTTGGGCGTCGCGAAGCCCACCTGCAGGCAGGCGGCGAGCGCCAGCGGGCCCAGCGGGCAGTGCGGGGCGAGCTGGACCTCGTAGATTTCGGCGAGCGAGGCGATTTTGCGGACCTCGGTGATGCCGCCGGCGTGGGAGAGGTCCGGTTGGGCCACGGCGATGCCGGCCTGCAGCGCGGGCAGGAATTCCTGCCGGCTGTAGAGCCGCTCACCGGTGGAGACCGGCGTCGTCGTGGAGGACGTGAACTCGCCCAGCAGGTGCGTGTTTTCCGGGACCACCGGCTCTTCGAGGAAGAAGGGCCGGTACGGTTCCAGCAGCGGCGCCACCCGGCGGGCGTTGGCGAGGCTGAAGCGGCCGTGGAAGTCCACGGCGACGTCGCGGTGGTCGCCGAGGACCTCGCGGGCGGCGGCGACGCGGCGGACGACGCCGTCGAGCTCGGCCACGGAGGCGATGGGGCTCATCCGGCCGCTGGCGTTCATCTTGACCGCCGTCAGCCCGACCTCCAGCTGCGCGCTGATCTGGTCCGCCACCTCATTGGGCTCATCCCCGCCCACCCAGCCGTACATCCGGATCCGGTCCCGGACATGGCCGCCGAGAAGCTGGTGCACGGGGGTGTTGAAGTGCTTGCCGGCGATGTCCCAGAGGGCCTGGTCCAGGCCGGACACGGCGCTGGCCAGGATGGGCCCGCCGCGGTAGAAGGACCCTTTGGTCATGACCTGCCAGTGGTCCTCGATCCGGAGCGCGTCGTTGCCGATGAGCAGCTCGGAGAGCTGGTCGACGGCGGTGCGCACGGTTTCGCTGCGGCCTTCGCAGCTCGCCTCGCCCCAGCCGACGATCCCGCTGTCCGTCTCGATCCGGACGAAGAGCCAGCGCGGAGCGACGAGGAACGTTTCAATCCTGCTGATGAGTGTCATCTGTTGCCTAGCCCTTGGTCGCGCCAGCGGTCATGCCGGAGACGATGTACTTCTGCGTGAAGAGCGCAATGATCATGATCGGAATGGTGACCACGGTGGCGGCCGCCATGAGTCCGCCCCAGTCGATACTGGCGTAGGAGACGAAGTCGAAGATCGCGACCGGCAGGGTCTTGGTCTTGGAGCCGGAGAGCACCAGGGCGAACATGAAGTTGTTCCACGAGAAGATGAAGGACAGGATGCCGGCGGTGGCCATGCCGGCGACGGAGAGCGGCAGGGTGATGCGGCGGAAGGCGCCGATCGGGGTGAGGCCGTCCACCTGGGCCGACTCCTCCAGCTCCAGCGGCAGGGAATCGAAGTAGCTCATCATGATGTACACGATCAGCGGCAGCGCGACGAACATGTGGCTGAGGATCAGCACCTCGAAGCCGCCCACCATCTTCAGGTTGGAGAAGACGTAGTACCAGGGCACCAGCAGGGAGACGCCGGGGATGACGCGGGCCATCAGGACCACAAGGGCCGAGCGGTGCATCGTGAACCGGCTCATGGCGTAGGCGGCGGGCACGCCCAGGACCAGCGACAGGGCAGTGGAGACGAAGGCCACCCAGAAGCTGTTGAAGATGAAGACGAAGTAGTTGTTCCGCTGCAGCACATTGGCGTAGTTCTCGAACGTCGGGGTGAACAGGAACGACCTGCCGGTGTCGTAGATGTCCACGTTGGTCTTGAGGGAGGCCAGCAGCATCCAGAACAGCGGGGCGATCAGGAACAGCACCACCGCCACCAGTGCCGCCACGCGGAACACTTTGTACGCGCGGGTGCCCAGCGGCTTCCGGGGGCGCGGCGCCGGTGTGGGCCGGGCGGGGTCTGCGGTCCGGGGTTCGGTGTTTTCTGTGTTTTCTGTCAGTACGGTCATTTGCTTACCGCTTTCTTGCGCATGGTCAGCAGCCACATGGAGCCGATGATGATCATGAAGAACAGGATCAGCACCGCGGAGGAGAGCCCGTACTGGTTGTAGTCGAAGCTCAGCCCGTAGGCGTAGACGTTGAGCGTTTCCACCTCGTGGAAGGACCCGCCGCCCTTGCCCTTGGTGGCGTAGAGGATGTCGAAGGTCTTCAGGGCGTCGATGCCCCGGAGCAGGATGGCGACGATCACGGTCGGCATCATGAGGGGCAGCGTGATGAAGAAAAAGCGCTGGAAGGCGTTGGCGCCGTCCATCCGGGCCGCCTCGTCGGGTTCCTCGGAGAGCGAGGTCAGTCCGGCCAGGAGGATCAGGACCACCATGGGGGTCCACTGCCACACGTCCATGAAGATGGTGGTGCCGAGCGCCGTGTCCTGGCCGGAGAGCCAGGGCTGGGCGGGAATCCCGACCATGCCGAGCAGCTGGTTGACGAAGCCGATGTTGGGATCGAAGATCAGCCGCCACATCATGCCGACGGCCACGGGAGTGGCTACGAGCGGGAGCAGGATGGCCACGCGGACCCATTTTTCGCCGCGGAACGGGCGCCACAGCAGCAGCGCAATGCACATGCCGAGGACCACTTCGCAGACAAGGGCAACGCCGGTGAAGCTCAGCGTGCGGCCGACGGCGGGCCAGAAGCGTTCGACGTCGGAGAGGACCGTGAGGTAGTTCTGCACGCCGACAAAATCGGAGGCCGCCCGGACCGAGCCCTGCGAATCGGTCAGGCTCAGGTACAGGGTCCAGCCGAGGGGGAAAACGATCAGGACGCCGACGAAGATCATGGCGGGGGCGGCGAAGAGCCATTTGCGGTGCCGGTTGGCCCAGCCGGAGAAGTTCTCGCGTGCACCGGGGGTGCGGGCGCCCTTGCGGCCGGACGGCGGCTGGGTCTGGGCGCTGCGGGGAGTGGTCAATACAGACATGGTTCACCTAAGGAGTTGGGGGTGAAGTGAAAAGCTGGCCGCGGCGGGACGGCATCGGACCGCCGTCCCGCCGGGCTGTTTGGTGCTCAGGCGCAGTGCTCAGGCGCGAAGCCTGGCTGGCGCGCCGGGGGCGCTACTTCTTTTCGCTGTCCAGGAACTTCTGGAAGGCGTCGTGCGCCGTGTCGGCTGCGGCGGACGAGTCAGAGCCGGTGATAGTGGCGACGATCGGGCCGCCCACGATTTCGCGGGCCTTGCCTACGGTGACAACCTCGGGACGGTCGTGCCCGACGCCGTTCTTGGCGCTGGCGGAGATGGCCTCGGCGAGGTCCTTCGGGTAGGTGGAGGTGCCGGCCTGGTCCGCCCAGACCGAGGCGCGGGGTCCGGGGACTCCGGCCTTCTGTGCCTCGAGGGTGCGTTCCTTGCTGGTGGCCCACTGGATGAACTTCCAGGCGTTGTCCTGGTTGCTGGATGCCTGGTTGATGGCGAGGCCCCAGGACGGGATGTTGTACGGCTTGGAGCCGGCGGGGCCGGCGGGCAGTGCGGCGAAGCCGACGGTGTCGGCGACCTTGGACTTGGCCGGGTCGGTGGCGTTCTTGTAGAGCGAGTCGGCCTCCGTGTAGAAGGCGGCCTTGCCCTGGGTGAAGATCGCCATTGCCTCGGGCCAGCTCATGTCGGTGCTGACGTTGGCGGGGCCGTAGTTCTTGATCAGGCCGCCGTAGAACGCGTAGGCCTTCTTCGCAGCGTCGGAGTTGACGGCGGACTTGCCGCTGGCGTCGGTGAAGTCGCCGCCGAAGCTGTACAGGAAGCTGGAGAACTGGGTGACGGCGGCGGACTTGCCGGTGCGGGCCACGAAGCCGGCCGTGCCCGGGGAGGAAGCCTTGATGGCCTTGGCCGCGGCTTCGAGCTCGTCCATGGTCTTGGGAACCTCCAGGCCGGCGGCCTTCAGCAGGTCCTTGCGGTAGTAGAGGACTTCGCGCTCGGTGATGATCGGGACGCCGACCACCTTGCCGTCAGCGGTGGTGGCCTTGACCGGGCCCTCCTGGTAGTCCTTCCAGTCCCACGCGGCGTCCGAGGAGACCTTGGACGTCAGGTCCGCGAGGTAGCCGTTCTTCGCGAACGCCTTTCCTTCCTGGAGCGGGCGGTACATCATGACGTCGATCTCGTCGCTGCCGGCGTTGAGCTTGACGTTGTACTGGTCCGAGAGCTGGTCTTCGCCCAGCTGGGTCAGTTCGACCTTGAGCCCGCTGGACTTCTCGAATTCCGGAATGGCTGCCTTGATGCCCTCGGTCCAGACGTGGTTGGCGAGGGTGACCCGTACGGTGCCGGAGGTCTTGGCGTCGGCGCTGCCGCTGGCCCCGCCGCAGGCAGTCAGGCCCAGGGAAAGGACGGCGGCGACGGCCGCGTACTTCGCAATTGAACGTCGCTTCATTACGACTTCCTTTGGTTTTCAGGGCTGGGCGTCTCTGTCCAGCCGGCTGCAAATGCATCTTTACATCTGCTCTGGAAGTGATCTTAGGTAAATAAAGCAGATTTATACAAGACCTTGGGGGCTCCCAGTATGATTTATTTATGAAAACTCCAAAGGCGGAGCCAACAGCAGACCTGCACGCCGTGCTGCTCCAGAACCTGGGGCTTGCCATCGCCGAAGGGACGCTGGCACCGCACTCGATCCTGCGCCTGGACGAGATTGAGACCCGGCACAACGTCTCCCGGTCCGTGGTGCGGGAAGCCACCCGCGTGCTGTCCTCCAAGGGGATGCTGGAGTCGCGGCGGCGGCTGGGGACGGTGGTGCAGCCGGAGGAATCGTGGAATGCGTACGACCCGCAGGTAATCCGCTGGCGGCTGGCCTCGTCAAAGCGGCTGGAGCAGCTGCAGGCCCTGAACGAGCTCCGCGGGGCAATCGAACCGGCGGCCGCCCGCCTCGCCGCCGGGAGGGCTTCCTGGGATGCCGGGAGCGACCTCGTCTCGCTGGCCGCACGGCTGTGGGCATCCGGCCAGCGCGGAGACCGGGACGAGTTCCTGCGGCTCGACATCGAATTCCACGCGTCAGTACTCCGGGCCTCCGGCAACGCCATGTTCGCCCAGCTGCATAACCTGGTCACTGAGGTCCTCACCGGGCGCACCCAGCACGGCCTCATGCCGCACTTGCCACACCATGAGGCCCTGCAGCTGCACGTCGATGTGGCCAGCGCCATTCAGCGCGGCGAGGCGGACGCCGCGCACGCCGCCATGAGCAGGATCGTGGAGCAGTCCACGGAGGAAATGGGCGACATCTGGTCCAGCTATCATGCCGGCGGCCCCGCCTCCCCGGAAGGGCAGCACTCCCCCGAATGACAGCGCGGGGTCACTTCCGGCCCATTTGCGCCCCCCGGACCGGCGCTAAGTGACCCCGCGTTGCCTTGTTAGCCCGTTGCCTTGTTAGCGGCCGCCCTCGAGCTTCCGGCTGCGCTGTTCCTGGGCCATCGGCCCGTACGGATAGACTCCGACGCGCGGCCGGCTGGCCTCGGTCAGCCGCTCCGTCTCCCCCGCGGTGAGCCGCAGATCCGCGGCCGCGAGATTGTCCGCCAGCTGCGCGGTGGTGCGGGCGCCCAGGATCACCGAGGTGACCGCCGGCCGGTCCGCCAACCAGGCCAGCGCCACCTGGGAAGGGCTCACGCCGTGGCGCCCGGCGGTCTGCTCCACCTCGGCAATCACGTCCCAGGTGCGGGGATCGGCGTTGCGGGCCGCCCAGGCCTCCATCCCCCGTTTCGGGTTTTCGCCCAGACGGGTGGCCCCGGCCGGCGGCTGGTCGCGCTTGTACTTGCCGGACAGCCACCCGCCGCCCAGCGGCGACCACGGCAGCAGCCCGATCCCGGCGTCGAGTGCGGCCGGCACAATTTCCGACTCGATCTCACGGACCAGCAGGCTGTACTGCGGCTGCAGCGTCACCGGGGCATTCCAGCCATGTGCCTTCGCCACATGGACCGCCTTGGTCAACTGCCAGCCCAGGAAGTTGGAGAAGCCGTAGTAGGCGATTTTGCCGCTGGTGACGGCGTCGTGCAGGAACCGGAGTGTCTCCTCGAGGGGCGTAACAGGGTCCCACGCGTGCAGCTGGTAGAGATCGATCTGTTCTACGCCGAGCCGGCGCAGCGAGTCATCGAGTGCCCGGACAAGGTGCCGGCGGGAGGTTCCGACGTCGTTGGGGGCCTGGCCCATCGGGAAGCGGCCCTTCGTGGCCACCACCGCCCGGTCCCGGACCTCGTCCCGGTCCGCCAGCCACCGGCCGATGATTTCCTCCGAAACCCCCGAGCTGTAGACGTCGGCGGTGTCGATGAAGTTGCCGCCCGCCGCGAAGTAGTCATCCAGGATCGCGCGGGATTGCTCCTCGGTGGCCTCGGCGCCAAAAGTCATGGTGCCCAGCGCATAGTTGGAGACGACGGCGCCGCTGTTGCCCAGGGTGCGGTATTGCATGGAGCTCCTCAAGTTGGGGTCAGTCTTCCGTGGGGGTGGTGCGCAGCGGGTGGTAGTTCCGCCAGGTGTGCTCCGGCGCGTAACCCAGCAGCCGTTTGGCCTTGTCGATCGAGAGCATGGTCTCGTGCTCGGCCAGGTCCTTGACCACTTTGACGTTCGGGAACACCTCGGCGGCCAGGCTGGCGCTGGAGCGGCTCATCACCGTGTCCTCGTTGGCGATGATGAACGCCTCGAACCCGGGCTTGCCGTGCTCCAGGGCTCGGGCCACGGCCTGGGCGCCGTCCCGGCCGTCAATGTAGCCCCAGAGATTCCACTTGCGCGCCCGCGCGTCGTGGTCGAAGGAGGGGAATTCCTCATAGTCCTCCGGGTCCATCACATTGGAGAACCGCAGGCCGGTGATGCTCAGGACCGGGTCCCAGCGGGTCAGCTGGATGGCCATCTGCTCCTCAAGGTGTTTGACCAGGGAGTACGTGCTTTCCGGCCGGGCGGGGTAGTCCTCGTCCACCGGGATGTAGGGAGGGTCGACGTCGAAAGGCAACCCCAGCACCGTCTCACTGGACGCGTAGACGATTTTCTTGATCCCGGCCCGCCGGGCAGCCTGGAACACGTTGTAGGTGGACTGCATGTTGTTCTCGAAGGTGGCGGCATCCGGGGCATGTCCCGGTGCGGGAATCGCGGCCAGGTGCACCACGGCGTCAAAGCCGGCATGGCGGTCCTCCAGGCCGAGGAACACGTCCACCACCTGGCCGTAGTTGCGCAGGTCCACCTCCGTGAAGCCCGGGCCGCGCACACCGGTGCGGTCAAGGTTGGTCACCTCGTGCCCGTCATCGCTGAGCCGCCGCACGACGTTTCGGCCCAGCTTTCCGCTTCCTCCGGTAACAGCAACTTTCATCAGGAACTCCTCGGGTGGCAGGCTCGGCTGACCGTCATGGTCAGGCCGGGGGGCCGGCACCTGCTCCGGTGCCGGCGGTCACCGTTCCACCCTAAGCGGAGGCGGCCACGGTGCCCAGCCCCGCGTGACTTTCGGCCCTAGGCAGTCCCGGGGGCAGGGGCAAGGCTGGGGACCATGAACGGTGATCAGCGCATTGTCGTGGGTGTGGACGGTTCCGAGTTTTCGACGACGGCGCTCCGCCTCGCCGGGCGCATGTCCACCGCTCTGAACATCCCGTTGGAAGTCATCACATGCCTGGGAACTTCCGATTTCTTCCTGGCCTCCCACCTGCCCGAGGACAGAACGCCCACCCTCGATGAGCTGGAGGAGACCGCCGAACGCCTCGTGGACCAGGCACTGGAGCGGGCCTTCGGCGAATCGCGTCCGGAAGGACTTACCCGCTCGGTCAAGTTCGGGGCGCCCGCCAAGGTCCTCGTCGAGGAAAGCCAGCACGCCGAAATGCTCGTGGTGGGCCGGCGCGGCAAGGGCGGCTTCCTCCATCAGGTCATGGGCTCGGTGAGCGCGGCCGTAGCGGCCCACTCCCACTGCCCGGTGGTGGTGGTCGGGCCGGAATCGGACGACCCCAGGGGCCGGACCAGCGCATGAGGTCCCTCGCGTGAACGGTCAGCACGTCCCCGGCCGGTTGCGCGGACCGCTCGCGGCGCTGGCTGCGGCATCGGCGGGCGCAGCCTACGTCCTGGCCGTCCGGCCGCGGCTCCTGCGCTGGGGGGCTACCACCCAGGAGGCCGCCGGCCCGCTCGCCGGGGACGAGATCGTGCCCGCCCCGCGCATGCAAAGCACCCGCGCGATCACTATTGCGGCCCCGGTGGCAGAGGTCTGGCCGTGGCTTGTCCAGATGGGCGCCGGGCGGGGCGGCTTCTACTCCTACGACTGGCTCGAACGCGGCGCGGGTCTGGGCATCCGGAGTGCGGACCGGATTCTCCCGGAGCTGCAACGCCTGAAAGTTGGCGACGTCGTTCCGCTGTCCCCCGACGGCGGCCTTCCGGTCCGGCTCATCCAGTCCGGGGCGGCGCTGGGGCTGGGCGGAACCATCGATCTGCGCACGGGGAGGATGTCGCCGGCAGGGGTCCGTCCCATCGGGCGCCGGCTGGACGTCGGCTGGACGTTCGTGTTGCGACCTGCTGGGCCCCAGGCCACCAGGCTGCTGTCCCGCACCCGGTACGACTTTTCGCCCCTGGCGGAGGGTCTGGCCCTGCGTGCACTGCTGGAACCGGTGCAGTTCATGATGGAACGGCGGATGCTCCTGGGGATCCGGTCCAGGGCAGAGGGCCGCCGGCGCTAGGGTCCGCGGGATTCGTGGTCCCGGCCCTCCCCGGTTCTGGCCACCTCAGACGCCCGCGGCCCCTCAGACGCCCGCGGCCCGCGCGCCGGCACCGTTCGGGGGCAGCAGGTAGTCGACAAACCAGTCCCGCGCCAGGATGGCCGCCGCCGCGAGCGTGCCCGGCTCTTCAAACAAGTGCGTTGCCCCCTGCACGACGGCGAGCTGGCTGGGACTGCGCATCATCGCCTTCGCCCGGCGGTTCAGTTCCAGGACCTCGTGGTCCAGGCTCCCCACAATCAGGAGCGTGGGCGCCTTGACGGCGGACAACCGCGGGCCGGCGAGGTCGGGGCGGCCGCCGCGGGACACGACAGCCGCGATCCGCGCCGACGGCTCCGACGCCGCCCACAGCGCAGCCCCGGCTCCCGTGCTCGCACCGAAGTACCCCAGAGCGCAGGAGGCCGTGTCCGCCCGGGTGGAAAGCCAGTCCGTTGCCGAGGACAGCCTGCGGGCCAGGAGTTCGATGTCAAAGACGTTGGCGCGGTGGCGCTCCTCCGCCGGCGTCAGCAGGTCCAGCAGCAGCGTGCCGAGACCGGCCTGCTGCAGGACGCCGGCCACGTACCGGTTCCGGGGGCTGTGGCGGCTGCTGCCGCTGCCATGGGCGAACAGCACCACGGCGCTGGCCGGCACCGGAAGGTGCAGCTGGGCCTGGAGCCGCACCGCGCGGGACGGGATCTCCACTTCCTCGTCGACGTCGGCGGCAGTGCCGGCGCGGGTCGCCGTCGAGGTCCAGAAGGGCGGCGGTGCGGCCTCGACGCGTTTGGCCGCAAGATCGAGCAGGCGCAACACCTCGTCGTCGTCAGTCGGCGAGAAGTCCCGGTAGTGGTATCCGACGGCGGTGAACTGGCGCGGCGTCGCCAGGCAGACCACTTCGTCCGGTTCCGTCAGGTCGGCGAGGGTCTCGGCGGGGGCAACCGGAACGGCCAGGATCACGCGGGCCGCACCCTGTTTGCGGGCGACCCGGCAGGCCACGCGGGCGGTGGAGCCGGTGGCGATCCCGTCGTCGACGATCACCGCGATGCGTCCGGTCAGGTCGTGCCGGGTCCGGCCCTTCCGGAACAGGACCACCCGGTTTTCCAGCACGCCGCGTTCGCGTTCTTCAACAGCCTGGAGTTCCGCACCGCTGATCCGCGCATGGGCCAGGACCTCCTCGTCCAGGACTTTGGCGCCGCCTTCACCGATAGCCCCCATGGCGAGCTCGGGCTGGTAGGGAAGCCCAAGTTTCCGCACCACAATCACATCCAGGGGAGCATCCAGGGCTGCGGCGACTTCGAAGGCCACAGGCACGCCGCCGCGCGGCAGGCCCAAGACCACAATGTCCTGGCCACGCAATTCCGCCAGACGCCTGCCGAGCTGCCTGCCGGCGTCGACCCTGTCTTCAAAAATGCTCATGGGCTATGGCTTTCAAGTCGAAGCGTGGGCCATCGGCCATCAGTCGTGTGCTGCTGAAACTGGTGCGCTCCTACGGGTTCCCCTAACCCGAACAGGACCAGGTGGCCGCTGACTCCAACTATCCGCCCGCGCCCGAAACCCTGTGAGGGCCTTTATGCCCGAGTTTGCGTCGGCGGCGCCAGCCCGGGCCACGGTGGACGAGCAGCGGCCTGGCCGCCGGGATGCTGAAGCGGGCGGCCCGGCGGCCGATGCGGTGGGTCTGGCCGCGGTGCCGGAGCGCCGCCGGCTCGCGTGAGACAGGCTGCTGGGCGGCCCGGGAGTAGAACCAGACTTTCGCCATTTCCACCAGCACCAGGTACACCACTGCCATCCCGAGCAGGGCGAGGAAGAATGGCACAGGCAGCGGATCGAAGCCCAGCACGCCGGCCAGGGGCGAGAACGGCAGGTACACCCCGAGGGCCACCACGCCCAGGGAGGCCCCGACCAGGCCCAGCGACGGCCTGCTCCGGAAAAAGGGCACGCGCCGGGTCCTGATGACGAAGATGATCAGCGTCTGCGTCACGATGGACTCGATGAACCAGCCGGCCCGGAATTCGCCCGGAACCGCGTCGAAGACGAAAAGCATGAGGGCGAAGGTCGCGAAGTCGAAGATGGAGCTGATGGGGCCAAACAGGAACATGAAACGCCGGATGAAGCCGATGTCCCAATGCGATGGGGCCACCAGCTGTTCCTTGTCCACCCGGTCGCCCGGAATGGCCAGCTGGCCGGCATCGTAGAGCAGGTTGTTGAGCAGAATCTGGCCCGGCAGCATGGGCAGGAAACTCAACACCACGGAGGCCGTGGCCGCGCTGAACATGTTGCCGAAGTTGCTGGACGTGCCCATGAGAACGTACTTGATGGTGTTGGCGAAGATCCGCCGGCCTTCCATGACGCCCTCGGCCAACACCCCCAGGTCCTTGTCGAGCAGCACGACGTCGGCAGCGTCCTTGGCGACGTCGGTGGCGCTGTCGACCGAGATGCCGATGTCCGCGGCATGCAGTGCGAGGGCGTCGTTGACGCCGTCGCCCATGAACCCGACGGCGCCGCCGCTTAGCCGCAGCAGCCGGATGATCCGCGCCTTCTGTTCGGGCGACACGCGGGCGAAGATGCTCGCCTCCCGTGCGGCGGCGGCCAGCTCCGGATCGGACATGGCCTCCACGGCGGCGCCGCTGAGGGTCCCGCCGGAGAGCACGCCGAGTTCGTCACAGACCTTTTCGGCGACCCTGGCGTTGTCGCCGGTGGCGATCTTGACCGTAATGCCGAGCGCCTCGAGCTGGTCAAGGGAGGCCCGTGCATTGGCTTTGGGCCGGTCCAGGAAGATGAGGAAACCGGCAAGGACCAGGTCCTTCTCGTCGGGCGGCGTCAGGTCCTCCAAGCCGCCAGCGGGTCGCGTTCCGACAGCCACCACCCGGGATCCGGCGTCGAACTGCTTGTCCAGCACCGCCTGCACGTCCGCCGGCGTGCCCACGCAGAGGGCCAGGACGTCTTCCGGCGAGCCCTTTGTGATGATGCGGGCAGGTCCGTTCGCTTCGCGCACCAGCACGCTGGTCCGGCGGCGCTGGTGGTCGAAGTCTATGACGTCCAGGCGTTCGTAGCGCTCCGGCCGGAAGCCCGCCGCGTCGGGTGATTCCCAGAGGGCGGCATCCAAGGGGTTCAGGCCGACCGTAGAGAGCCTCGCCTCGGCGTATTCGGCCTCTGTCGCCAGCAGTCCGAGCGTGAGCAGCTCAGCGGGCTCGATGCCCGCGCCGACGGGCAGCGCGGCGGTGAAGCTGATCCGGCCCTCGGTCAGCGTCCCGGTCTTGTCCGTGACCAGGATGTCCATGTCGCCCAGGTCCTCGATGCAGACCAGGCGCTTCACCAGGACCTTGCGCCGGGCCAGCTGCCGGGTGCCCGTGGCCAGGCTGGTGCTGACCACCGCGGGCAGCAGCTGCGGAGTGATGCCGACCGCGATCGCCAGGGAGAACAGCAGGGATTCGATCACGGGCCGGTGCAGCAGCAGGTTCGCGACGAAGATGAGCGAGCTCAGTCCGATGGCCACCTGCAGCAGCAGGAAGGAGAACCGCTTGAGGCCCAGCTGGAACTCGGTCTGCGGCTGCCGTTCGCCCAGGCCCAGTGCAATCCGGCCGAATTCCGCCCGGCCTCCGGTGGCTACCACCACTGCCGTGCAGCTGCCGGACTGGAGCACGGTCCCCATGAAGACGCAGCTGGTCAGGTCCGCCAGCGGGGCATCCTGCGGCACGGGCGCAGGATCCTTGGCGACCGGCAGCGATTCCCCGGTCAGGATGCTTTCATCACACAGGAGGTCCTTGGCCGTCAGCACCCGCATGTCCGCCGGAATGATCGCGCCGATCCCCAGGTGGACGACGTCGCCGGGCACCAGCGCGGTGACGTCGATTTCGCCCGGACTTCCGTCGCGGACGACGACGGCGCGGTGCGTGACGCGGGAATGCAAGGCCTCCGCAGCGCGTTCGGCCCGGTATTCGTTGCTGAACCCCAGCCCGACGCTGACCAGCAGGATCACGCCGATGACGATCGCGTTCGTGGCGTCCCCGAGAAACAGTGAAAGCCCGGCGGTGATGAGCAGGAGGAGCAGGATGGGGCTTGCCAGCTGCCGGCCCAGCACCGACCACCCGCTGGCCATGTGGGTCCGCACCGCATTCGGCCCGATTTCCGTCAGGCGCCTGCCCGCTTCGGCACCCGTCAGTCCGTTCCCGCCCGAGCCCAGCTCGGCCAACACGGCGCCAACAGGCCGGCCCGCGGCGCGGGCGATCGCCAGCGGGGCGGAGGGTAAGTCCTTGACGTCCAGCTCTGGCATACGGAATCCGTTCGCGACATTTCGCCTAAGGCACAGCTTATGCCCGGGACGAACGGTTCAGGAGCCGTCCGGCCCGGAGCCCTGTGTGGAACCTGCGTTTCCCGGATGTATATACTCTCCCGGTACGGTTTTGCAGCGAGCCGTTGGATTGTTCTTCGATCCGGCCGCTGCCGTATCCGCCCCTTGCCGCGGTGGGAAGCTCGGCCGGGTCGTCTTGACCTGAGTGAAACGGCACAACAGATAAGTGGTCAGCGAGTCAACCGCAAATTCAATAAACCAGCAGCTGCATGAACTGGTGCTCAGCAGCTCCGACGTCGAGGACTTCCTCGGGGAGCTGGCCCGCGTATCCGCGCGCAGCCTGTCCGAGCCCGGGGACGAGATCCTGTGCGGCATCACGCTTCTTCGGGAAAAGAAGGCGGCCACCGTCGCGAGCAGCAGCCCCGCCGCGCAGGCCATGGACGAAATCCAGTACACCTTCGGTGACGGCCCTTGCATGACGGCTTCCCGGGAACAGGTAACCGTCCACGTTGGGGACCTTGAACTCGATGGCCGTTGGCCGCAGTACGCCGCGGCGGTGCGGGGGCACGGCTTCCGGTCGATCCTGGCGCTGCCGTTCCTGCTGGAAGGCGAGACCCGGGCCGCCCTGAACCTCTATTCGCACCGGCCGGGCCGGTTCGATCACCGCGCCACGGAGCTGGCCCGTGACTTCGTCCACCAGACGTCCATGGCGCTGCGCCTCGCCGTCCGGTTCGCGCACAGCAGCGATACAGCCGCCAACCTCAAGGCCACTCTGGAGACGCGGACCGTGATCGACGTCGCCGTCGGCATCATCATGGCGCAGAACCGCTGCAGCCAGGACGAGGCGTTCGAGCTCCTGAAGTCGGCCTCGAGCGCCCGGAACATCAAGCTCCACGCCGTCGCGGCCGGGGTGGTCGAGTCACTCGGGCAGGGCCCCACCCGGACCCACTTCGACGTCTAACCCCGGCCCCGAGCAGCCAGTGCGGTCAGGCCGGGCTTCCGGGCAGCGGCTCGCCCGCCGCCGCGCCAAGGCCCGTAAACGCCAGAATGCCGTCCCGCACTTCGAGGGCCCGGTTGTGCTGGACGACATGCCCGGTTCCCTGCACTTCCAGCAGCCGCCCGCGGCTGGCGAGCCCGGCCAGCCGGCGGCACCAGTCTGCATCCGCGATGGGGTCGTTGGCGCCGCGCACCACGAGGACCGGTGCGCTGACGCCGGCGATCTTCTGTTCCATCGGGTACTCCATCATGACCTGCAGGGTCTTGAAGTACCAGGACGGGCCGCAACGCAGGTAGTCGGTGAAAACCAAGGCGTTCGAGGAGGGACTCTCGTAGAACAGGCAGTCACGGCCCAGCGCCAGGCCCATCTGTGCCACGGATCCGTGCCTGGGGTCCACCACGGGACCCATCAGCACCACATTCGAGATCTGTTCCGGCTGCTGAAGGGCCGCTTCCAGAGCCATCTGTGTTCCCATTGAGTGCCCCACCAGCACTATTTCCGCCACGCCAAGCTGTTCCATGGCGCCGAGGATGTAACGGGCGTGGTCGGCAATGGACAGCTGGTACGCGGGCTTGGGGGTGGCACCGAATCCCGGCAGGTCGATGGAGTAGGTCTCCCTCGACCCGGCCAGGAGCCGGTGCAGCCGGCGCAGGTAGCGGTGTGACGCGCCGATTCCGTGGATGAGCACGACGGCGGGCGCGGACCCGCCGGCCATTTCGCGCGAGGCGAAGACGTGGCCGGCGTGGCCCGCGGCTGAAATCTCCAGGCGGACCGGACCGGTCATGCTGTAAACGACCGCGGCGGGGAGCACGGGTACAGGAGGGACCGCGTGGCAGCTGCCGGGGTCATGAAGGGCTCGTTTCGTCGCCGGGTGGTCAGCCCAGTCTAGTAAGCCTGCTGGCTAGAACCCTGACGCCGTGCGGGGCGGCCGGCCCTTCAGGATGATCGGGCGGATCAGTTGTCCCGTTTGTCCCGCTCCTCGAACTCCTCATCGAGGTCATAGTGCCGGAATTCCGTCTCCGGATTCGGCTCCCCCTCCACCACGTACTCATAGTCCAGTTGGCGCTCGACTTGGCTGTCGAGTACCTGAAGATCCTTGTCCGGCAACTTGCTGAGATCCTCCGGGAAGTCATCTTCCGGGCTGAGGTGCAGCTTCTCGGTCATTGCATGGCTCCCTTGGCCAGGGGTTGGACTCGCGCTTGCACTGTCCTGGCTGCATTCAGGATAGCCCTTACTGCCGGCGCGGCCGAGGGCCCGTTTTAGGCGGGCTCGGAGCCTACGTTTACCAGCCAGTCCACACCAAACCGGTCCTTGCACATGCCGAAGACGTCGCCCCAGGGTGCCTTCTCCAGCGGCATGGCGACTGTGCCGCCATCGGCCAGCTTGTCGAAGTAGCCGCGGAGCTCAGCTTCGTTGGATCCGCTCAGGGACACGGAAAAGTTGTTGCCCGCGGTGTAGTCCATGCTGTTGGGCGTGTCCGCGCCCATCAGCACCATGCCGGCGTCCGTCCTGAGCTGGGCATGCATGATTTTCTCCTGCTCCGCCGGGTCTTCGCTGGCGTGGTATTCGGCGAAGGTACTCATGGTCAGTTCCCCGCCGAACACCGACTGGTAGAAGGTCATGGCGTCTTTCGCGTTGTCGCGGAAGCCGAGGTAGGGATTGAGCGTAGTCATGTCCGAAACTCCTTGCTGTTGGGGGCGCCGGCCGGGCGGCAACGACGACGGTGCACGGTACAGGGCATATCCTGCCGCAAAACCAACAGCGTGGGTAGGTGTCCGGCCGCGGAACCGGGCAGCCCGCGACTAACCAGGTGAACGGCCGGCCGAGGGCGTCCGACGGCGGCCGGTGCCGCCGTCGGACGCTGCGGCGGGAGTGCGGCTACGGCGTCTGGCCTGCGTGCTCGCCTTCGGCGATTTCCTCAAGGAGTTTGGCGTTGAAGGCCGGAAGGTCACGTGGGCTGCGGCTGGTCACCAGGCCCTGGTCCACCACGACCTCCTCGTCAGTCCAGATCGCGCCGGCATTCTTCAGGTCCGTCTGCAGCGTGTGGTAGGAGGTCAGGTTCCTGCCGCTGACCACGCCGGCGTCGATGAGCAGCCACGGCCCGTGGCAGATGGCGGCGACGGGCTTGTGCTGCTCGAAGAAGGCACGCGTGAACGCCTGGGCCTCCTTGTCGACTCTGAGGTGATCGGCGTTGACCACGCCGCCGGGGATGACCAGGGCGTGGAAATCAGCGGCGTCGGCCCGCCCCACGGCGAGGTCGACGGCGAACCGCTGCCCCTTTTCGGTGCCGTCATAGCCCTGCAGCTCTCCGGTCTTGGGCGAGACCAGGGTTGGCACACCGCCGGCTTCCTTGACGGCATCCCACGGGCTGGTCAGCTCCACTTGCTCCACACCGTCAGTCAGCAGGAACGCGACCTTCTTGCCGGAAAGATTGTGCTCTGACATGTGTCCTCCTCGTGCCGGGCGCGGGCCGGGCAATATTCGTTCAGTGCCGGCACCAGCGCAGTGTCCCACTTGGTTTGCAGTCTTAACTCTAGAAAGCCGCCAAGTCGTAAGCAAGCTGATGATGCATTGCAGGGACCCGCCGGCACCGGACGGGAAGCTGAGAGAATGGGCCCATGGAAGTCGCTTTCGGGCTGCTGGCCCTCGTCGCCATCGTCTGTGCCTGCAGCGCACTGGGCCAAAGGATCAACATCTCCGTCCCCCTGCTGCTGGTGCTGGCCGGCGTGGTGTGCTCGTTCCTGCCGTTCGTTCCGACCATCGAGCTGAACCCCGAAATCGTTCTGGTCGGGCTGTTGCCGCCGCTGCTCTATGCGGCGGCGCTGCAGACCTCGCTGTTCGATTTCCGTTCCAACCGCCGCTCCATCGGCCTGTTGTCGGTCGGCTACGTCATTTTCGGCACCGTCAGCGTCGGGCTGGTGGTCGCCTGGCTGTTTCCCGAGATCCCGCTGGCGGCCGCCATGGCCCTGGGCGCCGTCGTCGCGCCCCCTGACGCCGTGGCGGCGACGGCGATTGCGCGAAAGGTGGGCATGCCCCGCCGGGTTGTCACCATCCTGGAGGGCGAATCGCTGGTCAACGACGCCACGGCGCTGGTCTGCCTGCGTGCTGCCATCGCCGCGATCGCCGGAGTTGTCTCCGCCGCGGAGATTGCCGGCGGCTTCGTCCTGGCGGTTGGCGGGGGCGTGGCGGTGGGCGTTGCCGCGGCCTTCGTGCTCACGGCGCTCCGCAAGCGGATCCGCAACGTGGCCATCAACACTTCCACTTCCCTGATCGCCCCGCTTGTCGCCTACCTCCCGGCGGAAGCGATCCACGCCTCCGGCGTCCTGGCCGTCGTCGTCACCGGGCTGATCATGGGGACCAAGGCGCCGTCCATGCCAAACGGGGCGGCCCGGCTGAGCCAGCGCAGCAATTGGCACACGGTCCAGTTCCTGCTGGAGAATTCCGTTTTCCTGCTGATCGGGCTGCAGGTCCGGACCATCATCGAGGGCGTCCGGGATGACTCGCTGGGGCCGGAACGGATCTGGTTCGGCTGTGCCGCCGTGCTGCTGGCCGTGCTGGTCCTGCGCCCGGTCTGGGTCTTCCCCGCAACGTACCTGCCGCGGCTCATTCCCGCGGTCCGGCGCAAGGATCCCGCGCCGCCCTGGCAATTTCCGGCGATCGTCTCCTGGGCCGGCATGCGCGGCGTGGTGACGCTTGCCGCCGTCCTGGTCCTGCCGGCGGAGCTGGAGCACCGGTCGGTCCTGATCCTGATGGCCCTCGTGGTGGTGGCCGGCACGCTGACCCTGCAGGGTTTCACGCTCCCGGCGCTGGTCCGGTTGCTGCGCGTGAAGGGACCGGACCCGCGCGAGGACGCGCTCAACGAGGCGTCGCTGATGCAGATGGCGACGGCGGCTGGCGTGCAGCGGCTCCAGGAACTGCGTTCGGACGCCGATCCCCCCGAAGTCGTGGCGATGCTCAAACGGCGCACCCAGGAGCGCGGGCTGGCCGCATGGGAGCGGCTGGGCCGGCCGTCCGCCGAAGCCGCCACCCCCAGCCAGCGGTACGCCCAACTCCGGCTGGCGATGCTGGACGCCGAGCGCACCAAGGTCCTCGAGCTGCGGCGCGGCGGCGGATACGCGCACGAGGTCCTGGTCAACGTCCTTGACCGCCTCGACGTCGAAGAGTCCATGCTGGACGCCGCACTGGAGGAACCGGACGCGGACGGCGGCAGCGGCGGCGAGGGAATCGCCCGGCCCCGCGGCGTTTGTCCGCACCTGGAGTCCGCCCCCGATCTCACCGTCCCGACTGGTCCCTTCTGCGAGGCGTGCGAACGGGAGGGGACGACGACGGTGCATCTGCGGATGTGCCTGCAGTGCGGCAACGTGGCCTGCTGCGATTCCTCGCCGGGAACCCACGCGTACAAACACTTCCAGCTCAGCGGCCACCCCGTCATGCGCAGCGTCGAGCCCGGCGAGGACTGGCGCTGGTGCTACCCGGACGAGCTCCTGGGCTAGGCCGCAGGCGCCGGCCAGCGCCGTCCGGCCCCGGCATCCGGCGCCCCTGTTCACCGCACCGTGCCCTCCGTAGGCTGGAAGGGGACCTGCTGGAAGTGGACCCTGCGAAGAGAAGACTGCCTGCCGCCGTCGGACGAAAAGAGGACACCATGGACAATCAAGACATCCTGGAGCGCATCAAGGCCCTGGTGGAGGAGGAACACGGCCTCCGCGAAGGCTCAACCCAGTCTGGCGGGACCGGAGGCCCGGACATCCTCCGGCTGCAGCAGGTGGAAGAACAACTGGATCAGTGCTGGGACCTGCTCCGCCAGCGGCGCGCGAAAAAAGACTATGGCGAGAACCCCGACGAGGCGGAAGTGCGGCCGGTCAGCGAGGTCGAAGGCTACCAAAGCTAGCCCCCGGGCCCTGACGTGACAGGCAGGCAGGCAGGCAGTCCATGCTGATCGCGCTGCTGGGAGACGTCATGCTGGGCCGGCTGGTGAACCGGCACCTGGCAGCGGCCAGGCCTGCCTATCCGTGGGGCGACACGCTGGCGGTCCTGAAGCAGGCGGACGTCCGCATCGCCAACCTCGAATGTGTCCTGGCGGCCGGCGGCGAGCCCGAACCCGGCAAGATCTTCCATTTCCGCTCGGACCCGAAGAACGTCGCCAGCCTCCTCGCGGCCGGGATCGACGTCGTCTCGCTCGCCAACAACCACGTCCTGGATTTCGGCCAGGACGCGTTCGGGGAGATGCTGCCGGCGCTGGACGGCTGCGGCATCCTCCATGCCGGGGCCGGCCCCGACCTGGAGGCCGCCCGCCGCCCGGCCGTGTGGCGCGTGGGCGCCGTCGCCGTCGGATTCATTGCCTTCACGGACAACGAGCCCGGCTGGGAGGCGGGCACCGCGGCTCCCGGGGTCTACTACGTCCCGGTGGAGGATGTCCCCGTTGATGACGCCGGCCGGCGCGGCGGGACACGATTGGACGGACTCTTGGAACTGGTCGCCAGGACCAAGGCCCGCGTCCAGGTCCTCATCGTGTCAGCCCATTGGGGCGGCAACTGGGGCCACGACGTCCCGGCCGGGCACCAGGACCTTGCCCGGAACCTCATCGAGGCCGGGGCCGACGTCGTGTTCGGCCACTCGCCGCACATATTTCGCGGCGTCGGCATCCACCGGAACCGTCCCATCATCTTCAGCGCCGGGGACTTCATTGACGACTACGCTGTGGACCCGGTCGAGCGCAATGACCAGTCTTTCGTGTTCATGCTCGACACCGGCGCCGGCGCACCCCGAACGCTTCGGCTGCATCCGACCATCATCGACGGATTCCAGGCGCGCCTGGCCCGCGGATCGGCACCCGGCATTGCCGCCCGGATGCAGCGGCTGAGCGGTCAGCTGGGCACGCTGGGCTACTGGAACGCCTCCGGCCGCTGCCTTGAGATTCCGCTGGACCAAAACTGAATCGCTGTAGTGGGCCAGCCGGCGGGCTGATTGTCAGGCTGGTTGATTGCCGGTCCGGCTGCTTACCAGGGCGGCCGAGACCTCCCTGTTGACGGCGGGCATGATCTCCGTGGCCAGCAGTTCAATCGACCGGGCCGTCTCGGCAAAGGGTAGGCCGCCCAGTCCGATCTGGGCCAGGTATCGCGAGTTCCCCAGAGTCTGGTGGATCTCCAGGAGCTTCTCGGTGATCTGCTGCGGGCTCCCCACCAGCAACCCGCCGCCGGGCTCGGTCCAGGAATCGAAGGTGGATCGGGGGAAGTGGTCTACGGGTCGCGGCATGTTTTGTTCGAAGTAGGCCCGGTAGTAGGGGTAGAACGTGTCGCGCGCCTGCTGTGACGTCGGCGCCGCGTAGAAGTGACCGCCGGCCCCCACCGGCAGCGCGCCGGCATCGTGGCCGGCCTCGGCAGCGCTCTCGCGGTAGAGCTCAACAAGGCGGCGGAAACGGGCCGGCCCTGACAGCAGGGCGATGAAAAGAGGAAGCCCGAGCCTGCCCGCCCGGGAAAAACTCGCCGGAGTGCCACCGACGCCCACCCAGACTGGCAGCTTCGCCTGCACCGGGCGCGGGGCGATGTCCATGTCCGGGATGCTCTGAGTCAGTCTTCCGGCCCACTGCACTGTGGAGTTGTCCGGGGCGTTGTCCCGCAGTTCCAGCAGCAGGCGCAGCTTCTCATCAAACAGGGCGTCGTAGTCGTCGAGCCTGTGGCCGAACAATGGATACGACTCCACGAACGCGCCGCGGCCCGCAATGATCTCGGCCCGGCCGTCGGAGATCAGGTCCAGAGTGGCGAACTGTTCAAAGAGCCGCACGGGGTCCTGGGTGGAGAGCACCGTCACGGCCGTGCCCAGCCGGAGATTGGATGTTTCCCGGGCGATCGCGGCGAGGACGACTTCCGGGGCCGAGAGGGCGAAGTCGCGCCGATGATGCTCCCCCAACCCCAGGAATCCGAGGCCCGCCTGATCGGCCAGCTTGGCGAGTTCGACGATCTCTTTTAGCCGCTGCTGCGGGGACAGCGCGATGCCGGTGCTGCTATCGCGGGTGAGCTCGCCGAAAGTGAAGATACCAAAGTCCATATTTATTGAACATTCAATCATTTGAATTCATTCCTGGCCCACCCGGCAGCATCAAAACCGGCGGGCATATGAGGCCGCGTTTACATTCCTGAAACATGCCGGTCACGCGAACTTCACGCCGTCGCGATTCCCGTAACGTGCCCGCAACTTTTCGCCTCACTGCCGGAAACATGGCTCCGCGAGGATTAAATCCGGATCGGGGGCCGGCGGCGACGTGTCCCGGTACGGAAGACTGACGAGAAGGGACCCGCCGGTGGAGCTCACTGCTGGAAGCGTCTGGATGATTGTGTCGGCAGCGATGGTTCTGCTGATGACCCCGGCCCTGGGCCTGTTTTACGGCGGGATGACCCGGGCCAAGGCCTCGCTCAACATGATGATGATGAGCTTCGTCTCGGTGGGGATCGTCGGCGTGGTGTGGGTCCTCTGGGGCTACTCCATGAGCACCGGGCAAGGTGTCCTCGGCGTGTTCGGCAACCCGTTCGCGAGCTTCGGCCTGAGCAGCCTCATCGGTTCGCCGGACCTGATCAAGGCCGGCTACAGCGCCACTTTTGCCATCCTCACCGTGGCCCTCATCAGCGGCGCCATCGCGGACCGCGCGAAGTTCACCTCCTGGGCCCTCTTCGTCCCCGTCTGGATCACCCTCGTGTACTGCCCCCTGGCCTTCATGGTCTGGGGCGGAGGCCTCATGAGTGCCGGCGGCGCCGTAAGTGCCGTCTTCGGCCAGGTCATCGACTTCGCCGGCGGCACCGTAGTGGAAATCGCGTCCGGAACCGCGGCGCTGGTCCTGGTCCTGATCCTGGGCAACCGGCACGGCTTCGGCAAGGACCCCGGCCACCGCCCCCACAACATCCCCTTCATTATGCTCGGCGCGGGCATCCTGTGGTTCGGCTGGTTCGGCTTCAACGCCGGCGCCGCCACCACAGTGGAGCAGGCCGGCCTGATCTGGGTGAACACCCTGGCCGCCCCTGCCGCAGCCATGATCAGCTGGCTGGTGACCGAGAAGGTCCGCCACGGCCACCACACCTCCTTGGGCGCGGCGTCCGGCGCCGTCGCCGGCCTGGTGGCGATCACGCCGTCGTGCGCCAACATCAGCCCGCTCGCCGCGCTGGGCCTTGGCTTCGTGGCCGGTGCGGCCTGCGCCGTGTTCGTGGACCTGAAATTCAAGTTTGGCTTCGATGACTCGCTCGACGTCGTCGGCGTCCACCTCGGCGGCGGCCTGATCGGCACGCTCGCCCTCGGTTTCATTGCGCTCCCGGTGGACGGTGCCGGCGGCGGGCTGTTCTACGGCGGCGGGCTCCACCAGGTCATCGCGCAGGCCGTGGCCGTCCTCATCACGGTGGCCGTGTCCGGCCTCGGGACCGCGGTGATCGGACTCGCCATCCACAAGACGCTGGGTTTCCGGGTCAGCCGCGAGGACGAACTCGCCGGAGTCGACCGGTCCGAACACGCCGAGACCGCGTATGCCTTTGCCGAGCTCGGTTTCAGCCGGTTCAACCCGTTCGGCCACCACACCGGCGCGGCCCACGCCGCGACGCCTTCCCACGCCGCGACGTCCGCCCACGCGGCCGGCCGGGCACCGGCCGGCCGGGCACCGGAAAATGCCTCCGCGCGCGCAAAGGAAGACAGCCTCGTCTGAGCCGGCCGCTGGGGCCGGCTCAAGTTTTTCCAAAGGGCCCGGGTGTAAGACGCGGTCGGAGGCTTAAGATATGGGCGGGGGGCACTCGAATTAGCGAACTCGCTTAATGGGAGGCCACGATGTTCAGCCAAGCCAGCCGCAAGGCATCAAAACCGAAGCTAACATCGGTGGCGCGGACCCCGCGCAGACACCGGCGCAGCTCCCTTCCCAGACCGGACACATTTTGGTTCGGGCGCGGGCTGGCCTCGCTGGCGGCCTTTGCCCTGGCGGCGGGCGGCGGCCTGGTGGCGGCCGCTCCTTCGAACGCCGCCAACCCGGCACAAAACTACATCGTGGTGCTCAAGGACGGCGTCGTGGACGCCGGAGCGGCGGCGGCCGCCCAGCAAAGCGCCTACGGATTCACGGCATCGAAGGTCTACCGCAACGCTGTGAACGGCTACTCTGCCACCCTGACGGCGGCCCAGGCGCAACGCGTCAAGGCCGACCCCAACGTCGACTTCGTCACGGCAGGCCGGACCTTCCAGCAACCGCGGGATCTTGGAACCGCGGCCACCCAGGAGACGCCGTTTTGGCGCAAGCGGATCGCCGGAACCAGCTCAGACGTCCGGAAGGCCCTCGACCGGGGGCCAAGCCGGATCAACGTCAACGTAGCGGTGATCGACAGCGGCATCGATGCGACCCACCCGGACCTGAACGTCAAGGACGGCGTCGACTGCCAGTCCGGCTCGCCCGTCGATGTGACCCCCGTTGACGTCCTGGGGCACGGGACATTCGTTGCGGGCGTGATCGGCGCCCGGAACAACCGCCTGGGCGTCATCGGGACCGCCCCGGGCACTCCGCTGTGGTCTGTCCGGGTGGTTGACGACAACGGCCTGATCTCCGAGCAGAGCCTGATCTGCGCGATTGACTGGGTGACCTCGACGCGCAAGGACCATGACGACAGCAACGACATCGCCGTGGCCAACATCAGCATCGCCGGCGGCGCCGCGGACACGCCCAACTGCGGCAAGGGCACGGACCCAATGCACTACGCCATCTGCCGCTCGGTCCGGGCCGGTGTCACCTATGCCGTCGCGGCCGGCAACGCCGGTGAGGACTTCGCCAACACAGTGCCGGCCACGTACGACCAAGTACTGACCGCCACCGCCATGGGCGATTTCGACGGAAAGTCTGGCGGGGATGCCGCCCCGATCTGCGGCCCCGACGACTTTTCGAAGTACGGGCAAAAGGATGACCAGCCCGCGTTCTTCTCCAACTTCGCCACCACGAGTGACGACAAGGCCCACACCGTCTCCGGCCCCGGCGTGTGCATGCTCTCCACCTGGCCCGGCGGCTACAACGTAAGCAACGGCACCAGCTTCGCCAGCCCGGCCGTGGCAGGGTCGGTGGCCCTCTGCATCAGCCAGAAGGCCTGCACGGGTTCAGCCGAGCACGTCATGGAGCAGTACCTTGACCTGACAAAGTCGTACTCGAAGCGGCACCACGACTACGGCTTCGGCGGCGATCCCATCCACCCGATCTCGGGGCAGTACTACGGATACCTGACCCAGACGGTGAGCTTCTGACGCTGCGGCGGTGAGGAATCCGGCGGCGCAAGTCGCCGCGCCAGCGGCCCTCGGCGAGTCTCAGCCGGGGGCCCAGCCGGGTTTCGGCCCTGCAGCGGGTTTCAGCCCAGCAGCCGGCGTTCATAGGCGAAGGCCACCAGCTGGAGCCGGGTCCCGAGGCCCAGCTTGCCCAGCACGCTCCTGAGGTGTGTCTTGACTGTCGCCTCGGATACGAACAGGCTTCCGGCGATCTCACCGTTGGCCAGCCCCTTGGCCGCGAGCAGGAAGACATCCCGTTCCCGGACAGACAGCACCTCCAGCGCGGACAGGTCCGGTCCCCCGGCCGGCACGGTCCGGGCGGCATGCTGGAACAAATCCTGCACTGATCCCGGCGCAATCACGGAGTACCCGGAGTACACCGTCCGGATCGCGGCGAGGAGGAACTCCGGTTCGGCGCTCTTGAGCAGGTAGCCGCTGGCCCCGGCGTGCACGGCGTCAACCACCGCCTGGTCCCGATTGAACGTGGTCAGGGCGATGATCTTCGGCGCGCCGGTGCCCGCGGCCTCCGCCTGCCGCACGATCCGCCGTGTGGCGCCGACACCGTCAAGGACCGGCATGCGCAGGTCCATGAGCATCACGTCCGGGCACCGTTCGACGGCGAATGCCGCCGCCTGCGCGCCGTCGCCGGCTTCCCAGGCCATCTCCATGTCCGGCTGGCTCTCCACCAGCATCCGGATTCCCGCCCGGAACAGGGCCTGGTCATCGACAATCGCCACGGTAATGGCCGCCCCGGCATCAGCCACGGTCGCCGGCTTCGGCCAGCGGCATTCCCGGGCGCGCTGCTGGGCTTCCCGCGGGAACCAGGTCCGGCTCCGCGCTGGCGGCGGCAGCGGCAGCGTCGGCGTCGGCCGTCCTTGTGCCGTAGGGGATAAAGACGGTCACCCGGTACTGCTCGCCATCCGGGCCGGACGTCATCCAGCCTCCTGAGAGGTGGGCGCGTTCCCGCATCCCGGCGAGGCCGCGGCCCACCCGCGTTTCGGCGGCGGGGTCCGGGCTGTCCCTGCCTGTGGTCTCCGGGATCCCGGACGCCGCATGCAGGGTCAGCCCCGGGCCGCTCCAGTCCAGGTGCAGCCGCACCGCGGTGCCGCGGCCGCCGTGTTTCAGTGCGTTGGTCAGGCATTCCTGGATGATCCGGAATACGGCGAGCTGCTGCCCGGCGGAAAGCTCGGCGGGTGCGCCGGACTCGCTCTGTTCGATCTCGAGGCTGCCCTGCATGCGCGCCACGAGGGGCCCGACGTCGCTGAGCCGGGGCTGGGGCGTGACCATGCCGTCGTCGTGCACCCCCTCGATGACGCGCTGCGCGTCCACCAGGGCGCTCCGGGCCGACGTCGCAATGTTCTCCAGGGCGTTTAGGACTGCCCTCGGCTGGTCCTTGCTCAGGTAGCGGGTGCCATCCGCCTGCGCCGCGATCACGGCGAGTGAGTGGGCCAGCACGTCGTGCAGGTCCCGGCCGATCCGGGTCCGTTCCTGCTCCACGATCAGGTCCACCTCGGCTTCCCTGAGGCTGGTCTGGGCGATGGTCCTGGCCTGGAACAGGCTGCCGCGTTCCTGATACATCGCCAGCAGAAGTCCGACGGCGGCGCAGGCTGCCGCGATCACCAGCAGCAGCGAAAAGAGTTGCCAGCCGTAGGCTTGAAAGGTCCACCGGTCGCCCATGTACAGCGGAAGGAGCCAGCCGACGCCGTTGCCGTAGCGCCAGGACAGCATCAGGAAGGTCATGGCGCCGGCGAACACCACGTTGGCGGCCGCCGCGATGAAGCGTGTCCTTCGCCGGGCCGTCCATTGGATGAAAGCCAGGGACACGAACGCCCCGAGGTAAATGGCCCAGTGGTTGGCGTGCATCGCGGGAATGGCGTACCCCAGTTGGCCCGCGAGCAGCCCTGCCGTGAATCCGAGCGACGCGTAGGGCTTCCAGGCAGCGCAGGCAATCGCTGCCGTCATGAGGATCAGCGGCCACGTCCCCTCCCAGGTGTGGAGGCCGGGGCCCATCCGCCCGGCCTCGGCCACGCACCGCAGCGTGAAGAAGAGAACGGCCGCCGCGGGGGCGCCCCAATGCCGCAAAACTTTCAGTAGTGGTTCCATGCTGTCACCCTATCCACGGCGGCTGTCACAGGCAGGTCACATCCGGCCGCACTCCACCTTGGGGCCAGAAGATTCATCTTTCGAGCCAGCCCTCCGTCGATAGCGGGCGTAGTATGGCGGCCATGACCAAGGCAGCGGTTGAGGTCACAGCTCCCGCCGAAGCGGTGCCGTACTCCGTGCTGGACAGCGTGTTCTTCGTGGTGGGCGGCGTTGCGGCTGTGTGGCTGACCGCGCTGCTGGTGCAGTTGAGCTTCGAATGGGGCTGGGCGCAGGTCTGGTTCCTCTTCATCTTCTGGGCCCTGCTCGCCTATCTGGTGCTTCCCCGTCTGCACCGGATCCTGACCCGGCTCTACGTTCCGGACTACTTCATCGGCCGGGCGCGCACCAGCGACGGGCTGCTGGGCGATCCCGTGAACATAGCCCTGCTGGGATCGGAACCGCAGATCCATGGCGTGATGCGGTCCGCGGGCTGGACAAGGGCCGATGACGTGACCCTGGCCAGCAGCCGGCGGATCGTCTCTTCCACCCTCCTGCGCCGCAGCTATCTCGAGGCCCCGGTCAGTCCGCTGTTCCTGTTCGGCCGCCAGCAGGATTTTGCCTACCAGCAGGAAGTCGACGGCACCCCGGGCAAACGGCACCACGTCCGCTTCTGGCGTTGCCCGCCCGGCTGGCTGCTGCCGGGCGGGCTGGCCGTCGACTGGTTGGCGGCCGGCACGTATGACCGCAGCGTCGGGCTGTCCCTGTTTACCCTGCAGATCACCCACAAAATCGATGAGAACACCGACGCCGAACGCGACCATGTGGTCGGCGCCATTACCGGGGCCGATCCCGCGGCCGGGCTCAGGGTGATCCGTGATTTTTCCACCGGCTATCACGCGCGCAACGGCGGGGGCGACACCATCACCACCGATGGCAATCTCCCCATCGTCGATCTCAGGCAGACCGTCGCGGAGCCGACCGCTGCGGGCTCGCTTGGGAGCGACACGCCCCCGGGCGAGGGCCGCGCCAGGCGTCCTTCGACCACGATTGTCGGGGCGGTCTTCGTCGGTGCCCGCGCGGCGGCGGCCGCGCTGCTGGCACTGTCCCTGGTGCTCTTCAAGGACGCGCACGTCAGCTCACTGGTGCAGCCCGTAGCCGGCCCGGCGGTCACGGAAGCCCAGGCGGAATTGGCCGTCAGCGCCGCAACGGTGGTTGTCCTGCTCTTTGCCGTGGCCGAGATCCTGCTGGCGTGGTTCGTGTTCCTCGGCCGAAACTGGGCCCGGACGGTGGCCATGGCGCTGAGCACGGCCGCCATCTGCTTCCAGGCCGTCGATGTTTTCCACGGCGGCCCGGACATCACCCTGAAGTCCAATCTCCCCGGCCTGACCCTGGACATCCTGTTGCTTCTGGCGCTCTCCAGCAAGCGGTCCCGCGACTATGCCCTGCGCCCCCGCAAGGAAATCAAACGGGATTCCAGCCGTCCCGGCGGCCGGACGCCCGTCTGAATCCGCAGGATCCAGGGGCCCTTGACAGCTCTCTCGCTGCGGGAGCTAGATGTTCAAATAGCCAGCAATCCACCGCAGGAGCAGCTAAGGAGCGGACATGAGCGACGACTCACAGGCGCCGGAGCGTCACCACAGCGAGACCCCCGCCGAAGGTGATGCAACGGCTGAACCCTTCGACGACCGCGCCCATTCCCAGGACGCGGCAGAAGGCCCGGACACCGACGACGAACCGGGCCCCACGGCCTAGCCTCCCTAGGCGCTAGCCTCTCTACGAGCGAACTCGCCGGAACTCTGCGGGCTCGCCGGAACTTTCCGGCGAGCGGGGAGGCTTCCGGCGATTTGGACTCGCCTGCCCCGACCGGTGTCCTGTCGGTCCCCGGCGCACACAGTCCTGAACCGGCGAAATATCTTCGCTCGCCCGGGTGTTTCTCCGGCATGACAACAATCGGAATCATCGGTGCAGGACACATTGGCGGCCAGATCGCCCGCAAGGCCGTGGAGGTCGGCTACGACGTCGTGATCAGCAACTCGCGCGGGCCGGAAACTCTGGCGGAGCTCGTCGCGGAACTGGGGCCCAGGGCCCGGGCCGCAACGCCGGCCGAGGCGGCCGCAGCCGGCGACTTCGCCGTCGTCACCGTGCCGCTCAGGAGCCTCCCGGACGTCCCCGTGGAACCGCTGGCCGGCAAGATCGTCCTCGACACCAACAACTACTACTGGGAACGCGACGGGCATATCCCGGCCCTGGATGCCGGCGAGGCCACCACGTCCGGCCTGTTGCAGGAGCACCTTCCCCAGTCGAAGGTGGCCAAAGCCTTCAACCACATCATGTACTCCCAGATCACCACGGACGGGACGCCGGCCGGCACCCCGAACCGCCGGGCCCTGGCCACGGCGAGCGATTTCCCGGAGGCGGCTGAGCTGGTGACCAGGCTCTACGACGAATTCGGCTTCGACACCGTCAACATGGGCCCGCTCGCCGAGAGCTGGCGCACGGAACGGGACCGCCCGGCCTACGTGATCCGGCAGAACGCGGCCGAGCTCACAGAGAACCTGGCCAAGGCTCCGCGCACCATCTGACCCGTCCTGCCCCGGGCATCTGACCCGCCCTGGCCCGGGCGCGTGAATTCGCCGGAAGCTTGCGAGGTCGCCGGACTTTTCCGGCGGGCTCGCAGCCTTCCGGCGAATCCGGCCGGGGGTTAGGGGTCAGCGCTGGACGGCGGGCTCGAGCTTGAGCATCTTGGCGATGACGTAGTCGAGCTCGGAGTCGTCGAAGATCTTCTTCCAGTCGTCCTTGATGATGGTGTCCTTGCCATACTGGATGGCGATTTCGCACGCCTCGGAGAACGGGTTGGAGCCGCGCAGGGCGTTGGTCAAGGCGATCTGGACGTGCCCGAACAGCATGGCCTTGGCTGCTTCCTCGGGGACGCCGGCGGTGTGCACGGTTTCGTGCAGGGCTTCCTTGAGCAGGGTCCCGATCATGCAGGCGACGGTCTCCACGAGGGTGGGCTCGAGGATGGCGAGCTGCTTGACGGTGACCCAGTGGACGTCGATCACCGGGGCGTAGATCACCTTGATGGTGGCCTCGGCGGCGGCGCGGGCGGCATCGGTGGCGGCCTCGTCGATCGCGGCAACCACGTTCTGCGGGGCGCCCTGGCCGCCGAAGGTGTCGGCCCATTCTTCCTTGGTGGTGCGCTCGAGGAAGACCGAGGGGTGGCACGGGTGGGCCACGGCCTGGACGACGTCGTCGCGCTTGGCAAGCAGGCCGGCGTAGGCGGCGGCCGGGTCGAGGGTGAGCAGGATGGCGCCGGACTTCATCTGCGGAACCACGCCGTGGGACACGACGCCCAGGACGGTGTCCGGGACCGCGAGGATCACGACGTCGGCGTCCTTGATGGCGTCCTCGGTGGTGCTGATTTCCCGGCCTTCGGCGCGGACGCGGTCCTGGCCTGCCGGCGAGTTTTCGCTGTAGTAGACGGTGTGGGCGCTCTTCTGGAGGTTGGCTGAAACACGCAGCCCCATTTTGCCTCCGGCTCCGATGACGGCCACGGTCAATTGTTCTGCTGACATTTCAGTTACTCCTTAGGAAATCGAGGCTTTGCTGGGTCCACTGCTTTTCGAGGCGGAGGGTCTCTTCTTCGGAGGCCTGCCACGGCAGCCAGTGCTCGATGATCTGGTTGATGTTTCTTTCTTTGGGCTGCAGCTTCCGGGCCATGTAGGCATAGTCCAGGAGGCCTTCGCCGAGGGGAGCGCCGGAATACGTGAACCCGACCCATCCCTCCTTGCGGCTGAACGCAAAGTCTTTGATGTGCATGTTCAGGACATACGGCGCGACGGCGTCAATCACCTCGCGCGGGGATTCCAGCGCCGCCACGGTGTTGGCGGGATCGCTGCAGATGCCCAGGTTCGGGCTGTCCACGCGGGCGATGACCTCCAGGACCCGGGCTGTGGGCACCTGTTCGTAGGTCTCCACGGCGATCTTCACCCCTGCGGCCTCGAATTCGGGCAGGAGACTGGTGAAGATCGCCACGGCCTCGTCCGCGTCCGGGGTGTGGCCCGGGACGTTGAACATGGTCCGCAGCAGCGGCGCGGCCAGGATCCCGGCGATCCGCAGGAACTTCTTCAGATGCTCCGGCCGGATGCCCTTGGTGCCGAGCTCCAGGGAAATCCCCAAGGCATCGGCCGTGGCCCGGACGGCGGCCAGTTCGGCGTCCGTCATGGATTCGAGCGGGGCGTAGTCGCAGATCTGGAAGAGGTCCACGCCCAGGGCCGCGGTATCGGCCAACGCATCCTGGAGGGTCAGCGGCGCGGAGACCTGGTCCGAGAGCTGCCAGAAGAAGGCGTAGCTACTGAGACCGATTCGTGAACCCTGTCCGTTCTCTAAACCCTGCCCGTTCGTGGAGCTCATGGCCGGCCTCCCGCGGTCAGCAGGAGTCCGAATCGGGCGGCAGTTTCGTCCAGGATGGTCTTGAGCGCCTGCGGGTCGTGGGCAAAGCGGCCCAGGAACAGCCCGGCGACGGCGTCGTCGAGCCGGCCGATCAGGCCGGGGCCGGCGCTCCCGCCGTAAATGACCCGGCTCTCGGCCTGGCCGGGAAGGGAACGCAGATGCGCGTCCAGCCCGGTGATGACGGCGCTGATGTACTCCGGGGTGGCCGGTTCGGGGGCACCGATGGCCCACTGCGGTTCGTAGGCCACGATGGTCCGGGCCGCGGGTCCGAGAGACCGCGCCCGGTTGAGGGCGGCGTCGATGTCCGCAGTGCAGTGACGGACAGCCTGCTCCACGGAGCCGGGCTGCAGTTCCCCGACGCAAAGTACCGGCGTGAGGCCGTTGCGGTAGGCGGCGGCGGTCTTGAGGCCGACTGTCCTGTCATCCTCGCCGAAGATTCGGCGCCGCTCGGCGTGGCCCACTTCGGCGTAGCGGCCGCCGAGTTCGGCGACGGTCCGGCCGGAGACCTCGCCGGTGTAGGCGCCCTCGTCTTCCCAGAAGATGTCCTGCGCGCCGGCGCCCGCGCCGGCCACTCCGAGGACCCGGGCTGCCTCGGGCAGCGCGGGCAGGGCCGGCAGGACAAACAGTTCGATCTCGCCGTTCTGCACGGCGGGGTGTGCCAGTGCGACGACGGCGACCTCGCGGCAGTAGTCCAGCGTGCGCTGGTAGCCGAAGTACATTTTCAGGCTGACGCCGATGACGGCTTGCGGCTGCTTTGTACGGGCGGCACGGCCGGCGGCTTCGCCTGTACCGCCTGTGGCGGGGTTAGCAGGAAGTGACACCCTCGTAGTCCTTAATCAGTGTGACCTTCTCGGCCGAGGCGGAGGTTTCGTCGAACGTGTAGGTCAGCCATTCCCGGGCCAACCGGCGGGCCAGTTCCAGGCCGACGACGCGCTGGCCGAACGTGAGGACCTGGGCGTTGTTGCTGAGGATGGCCCGTTCCACCGAGAAGCTGTCGTGCGCCGTGACGGCCCGGACCCCCGGGACCTTGTTGGCGGCGATGGCCACGCCGAGGCCGGTGCCGCACACTAACAGGGCGCGGTCGGCCTCGCCGGAGGCGATGAGTTCGGCGGCCGCGATGGCCACGGAGGGGTACGGGGTGTGGCTGGTGGCGTCGACGCCGACGTCACGGACGGACTCGACGAGCCCGCTGGCTTCCAGGTCTGCCTTCAGGGCTTCCTTGTACTCGAATCCGGCGTCGTCGGCCCCGATGACCAGGCGCAGTTTGGCGCTCATGCGTTCTCCTTGACTGTTTTTCCCTCGACTGTTTCCGCGAGGAGAGTGTTGTGAATTGCTCGGACGATCAGTGCCATGGACACCGCGCCCGCGTCCGGGGTGCCAAGGCTCTTCTCGGCGTGCGGGCGGGCTCGGCCCACGAGCGGCAGGAGCTGGGCGGTGTCTTCTGCGGCCTGCTGCGCAACGGCGGCCGCGGCGCCCCAGGCCTTCGTGAGGGATCCCCCGGCGTCCACGCCGCCGGCGAGGGCGTCGCGGAACGGGACCAGGACGTCCACGAGGGTTTTGTCGCCCGGCGCGGCCTTGCCGAAGTCCATGATGGCGGCCGCGGCGCCGGCGACTCCGGCGGCGACAGCGCCGGCGTCGGGGGCAGCAGTGTTGCCGAGCGCATCCCCGACGGCCCGGAGGGCCATGCCCCACAGTGCGCCGGAGGTGCCGCCTGCTTTGTCGGCCCAAGCGTCGCCGGCAAGGTGGAGGGTGGTGGCTGCGCCGGCTCCGCGGGCGACGGCGGCTGCCGCGGCGTCGACGGCGGCGCGGACGCCGCGCTCCATGCCAATGCCGTGGTCGCCGTCGCCGGCGACCGCGTCGATCCGGCCCAGTTCCTCGGCGTTGGCGTCCACCACGTCCTTCGCGGCTCCCAGCGCGGCCAGGACCCGGACGGCCGTGGCGCGGGATTCGTCGGAGGCATCCGGGATAGCCGCCTCGATCTCGGCGAGGTCGGTGAAGTCCGTGGCTTCCAGGGCCGCCGCCGTGACGGCGCCGCGGCGGAAGGCCGGGGCGTCGGCTTGCGCGTGCCAGAGGGTCTCAAGTTCGTCGTCGAGCCAGAAGAGGGTCAGGGAGGTGCCGGCCATGTCGAAGCTGGTCACCAGCTCACCCACCTGCGGGTCGACGGCTTCCAGTCCGGCCTCGGCCAGGAGCTGGGCGACGCGGCGGTAGACCACGAACAGTTCCTCGTATTTGACGCTGCCCAGGCCGTTGAGGATCGGGACGACGCGCCGTGTCCCGCCGGAAGCCATCCAGCCTTCGACGCCGTCGGGAATTTCGGTGAGGAGTTTCGCGACGAGGAGTTCGGCGAGTTCATCCGCCGTCGGGACGCCTGTTTCGCCGATGCCGGGCTCGCCGTGGATGCCCATCCCGACGGCCATGCGGCCCTCGGGGACGGAGAAGAGCGGGTGGTCCGCGCCCGGCAGGGTGCAGCCGGAGAATGCGACGCCGAAGGAGCGGGTGCGGTGGTTGGCGCGCTCGGCGATCTCGACTGTCTGGTCCATGGTGTACCCGGCCTCGGCGGCGGCGGCGGCGACCTTGAAGACCGTGAGGTCACCGGCGATCCCGCGGCGCTTGGCGTGCTCGGCCGGCGGGGCGGACGAGACGTCGTCGGTGACGGCGATGCTGCGGCAATCGATGCCCTCGGCGCGCAGCCGGGCCTGGGCCTGGTTGAAGTGCAGGACGTCACCGGCGTAGTTGCCGTAGCCCAGGAGGACGCCGCCGCCGTTGCTGGCGGCCTTGGCCACGGTGTAGATCTGCTGGGCGGACGGCGACGCGAACAGGTTGCCCATCGCGGCACCGTGGGCCAGACCCTGGCCCACGAGCCCGGCGAAGGCAGGATAGTGCCCGGAACCGCCGCCGATCACGAGCGCCACGGTGCCCGGGGTGCTCCGGGTGTTGCGGACGACGCCGCCGGAGACACGCCTGACCCAGCGGCTGTGGGAGGCGACAAAGCCCTCGATCATTTCGTCAGCAAAGGCTGCGGGGTCATTGAACAGGCGGGTCATGGGGGTACTCCTGGAAGAGGGAAAGCTGCTTGGTGGGTGCCCGCCGCGGCTGTGTGGCACGCGGCGGGCACCGGATTGTTGGGAGCAGGCTGCGTCCGTTAGCGAACGGCGGCTGACTCCGCGGCCGCTGAGTCTGCTGCTTCAGGGGCGGCCGTTGCGTTGCCGGCGCCGTTGCGGGCCAGCACCATCATGAGGACGGCGGAGAGGAGCATGAAGCCGCCGACGACGAACATGGGGACGGTGTAGCCGCCGGTCCAGTCCTTGAGCCAGCCGGTGACGTAGCCCGCGCTGAAGCCGGCCAGGTTGCCCACGGTGTTGATCAGGGCGATCCCGGCGGCAGCCGCTGCCCCGGTGAGGAACTGGGTGGGGACGGTCCAGAAGTTCGGCAGCGCCGCGAAGATGGACATCGCCGTGAGGGTGATGATCGCGATCGTCGCCGCCGGCGAACCCGCAAAGAGGGCCAGCGGGATGCTCAGGCCTCCGACGAGGGCGGGGACGGCGATGTGCCACGTCTTGACGCCCCGTTTGGTGGCGTCCTTGGACCAGAAGTACAGGGCAAAGGCGGCCGGCAGGTACGGGATGGCCGTGATGAGGCCCTTCTGGACGACGTCGAACTTGGTGCCGTACAGGCCCTCAAAGCCGGAGATGATGGTCGGCAGGAAGAAGCCGAGCGCGTACAGGCCGTAGATGAAGCCGAAGTAGATCAGGGCGAGCATCCAGACGCGGCCGTTGCCGAAGACGGTGCGGACGCTGACGTGCTTGTTGGTGGCGGCGGTTGCGTTCTTTTCCTTCTCCAGCGCGCCGGTCAGCCAGGTCTTTTCGTCCGATGTCAGCCATTTGGCCTTGGCCGGGGAATCCGCGAGGTAGAACCAGGCGGCGACGCCGATCAGGATGGCGGGGATGGCGACACCGAAGTACATGACGCGCCAGCCTTCGAGTCCGAAGAGGCCATGCTGCTGGATGAGGAGGGCGGCGAGCGGGGCTCCAATGACCGTGGTCAGCGGCTGGGCCAGGTAGAACAGTGCCAGGATCTTGCTGCGGTGCCGCGACGGGACCCACAGGCTGAGGAAGAGGATGGCGCCGGGGAAGAATCCGGCCTCGGCCACACCCAGGATGAAGCGCAAAATGTAGAGCTGCTCCACGCTGCCCACCCAGGTGAAGAGCAGGGAGACAATGCCCCAGCTGACCATGATGCGGGCCAGCCACCGGCGGGCTCCGAATTTGTGCAGGGCCAGGTTGCTGGGGACTTCCAGCAGGATGTAGCCGATGAAGAAGACACCGGAGGCGAAGCCGAACTGGGCCGCCGAGAGGGCCAGATCAGTGTTCATGCCGTTGGGGCCGGCGAAGGAGATGGCCGTGCGGTCCAGATAGTTGATGAAGAACATGAGAGCGACAAACGGCACCAGCCGCACTGCCACTTTCTTGATTGCAGATCTTTCGACCACTGATTGCGTGGTGTCCACATTGACTCCTTGATGTCGGGATCCCGCAGCCTCCTGCGCTGGAAGCATGGGGATTGGTCTCATCGCGTAGTTCCAGGGAGCTGGCCAGGCCCAACTAAGCGTGTGATAAAAACCATAAGGCGTCCAACTCGAATTGGTCAACCGGTTGACATGTTTATTTACTGCGGCGGCCGTCGGCATGGCCCGGGCGGTGCGTGTTGTTACGCTTTGAAGGTGTCCGTTAACTCCGCTAACTCCGCCGCTTCGACGGCCAAAATCAGTGCCGCGCTCGGTTCTATGGAGCAAGGCTCTGTCGTGTCCGAAGTCGCGGAACGCCTATTGGGCTACTTCACGAGCGGTGAAATTGCCGTGGGAACCCGTCTGCCGGCCGAGCGCCAACTCGCCGCATCTCTGGGGGTCGGTCGCTCCGCGGTCCGGGAAGCCCTCGCGGCGCTGGAGATCCTCGGGATCGTCATTGTCCGGCCGGGCTCCGGAACGTACCTTCGCGACGGCATTTCCGAGCTCCTCCCCCGCACGCTGAGCTGGGGCCTTATGCTGGGCGCCCCCCGCACGCGCGAACTCGTGGAATTGCGCGGCGGGCTCGAGGTACAGGCCGCCCAGCTGGCGGCGCAGCGGATTACCGACGATGCCCTGGACCGGATGCGCGCCAATCTGGCCACGATGGACGGCAGCCTGGAGGACCTTGTGACGTTCGTGGAGGCGGATGCGGCTTTCCACCGTGAAATCGCCGCAGCCTCCGGCAACCAGGTCCTGCAGGAACTGCTGCAGAGCATCCGGTCGCTGCTGCGCATCTGGGTTGACCGCGCCCTGACGGACGAAGGGCACGCGGCATCGGCCCTGGCTGAGCACCGCGGGATCTTCCTTGCCCTGGAATCACGCGATGAGGCCGCCGTGACGGCGGCCATGCGCTCCCACATGGACACGGCCTCCCGGCGCCTCCTGGCCGGATTCGACGCGGACCAGGGCTCCGCCGGAGGCTGAACCGCCTAACGCCTTCGCCCCTCTGTTACTCCCCCCGACGCGCGAATTCGCCGGAAGCCCGCGAAGTCGCCGGACCTTTCCGGCGCTCTCGCAGCTATCCGGCGAATCCGGACGGGAGCGCGCGGCTACGCCACCGCAGTACCCGGGGAAACCCTGAACGGGGGACGACTCACGGATGGTCATTCCCCTATGCTGTAGTGGATCCATCTGGGGAGATGGGTTGCATGCAACGAGGGGGACAAGTTGCGTTCAGACTTTGGCGACCGGGGCTATCCGACTGCGGACGACTCACGCTTCCATGAAGGCGCCCCACGGGGCGGCGTCCGCCGCTCCGCCAGCGGGCGAATTCCACAGTGGGCAGTCGACGAGGCCCTGGGCAAGCTCGAGGACCCCGCCCCGTGGCGCGAAGTCCCCGGCACTGGCGGCAAAACTCCGAAAATTGTTCGGCCCCGCCGGAAGCGGCCACGGCGGCCACGTCAATGGGGCAAATCCGGCACCTTTGTTGCCCTTGCTCTGATGGTGGGGTTGAACTTCCTCCCTCCGCTGTTCGAGCAGTTTGTAATGGCCCCCGTGCGCCCCTACCTGCCCGGCGCCACCGCGCCGCCGCCCGGGGTTGACGCCGCAAATTCCCCGCTGGGAAGGCCGCCGGTCAGCAGCGGCTCGCATGCTTACGCACTGCATCCGGCTCCGGACGGCGTTCAGGGCTTCGCTGCCTACGACCCCTGCCGGCCGGTCCACTACGTCGTCCGGCCGGACAACGCGCCGCCCGGCGCAGAACGGTTGATCAGCGAGGCTGTGGATGAGGTTTCGGCTGCCACCGGGCTGCACTTCGCGGCCGATGGCGTCACCTCCGAGGCACCCACCGAGCAGCGCAAAACCTATCAGCCGGACCGCCACGGCCGGAGGTGGGCCCCCGTTCTGATCGCGTGGTCTTCTCCGGAGGAAGTCCCGCAGCTTGCAGGAAACGTTGCCGGGCGTGGCGGGAGCACAGCCGTGAGTGTCTCCGGACGCCCCGCCGTCCTGGTGTCGGGCCAGGTGGCTTTGGACGCTCCCGATCTCGCCAGGATCATGCTGCGGCCGGACGGTCCCGCCGATGTCCGCGCCGTCATCCTGCATGAGCTCGGGCACGTTGTAGGACTGGACCACGTGGACGATCCGACCCAGCTGATGCACGCCGAAAACAGTGGGCTGACCGGGTTCGCCGCCGGCGACCTCGCCGGACTGGCTTTGCTGGGCTCCGGACCCTGCGTCCCGGAACTCTGACGGACGCGACGACGACGACGGCGGCTGAACCTCCCGCCGTCGGGGTCCGCTAGCCGCGTCACCTGTCGCGGGCGGTCGCGACCTTCCCGAACCATGCACTGACCAGCAGCCACACGGACCACACGAGGATGAAGACAATCCCAGCGAGTGTAGGAATGGAGTTGGCCGGAGAGAAGCCTTCGGCGCCGACGATCCAGCCCTGCGCGAGGTAGGCGAGCCCGGACAGCGCCATAAGGTAGCCGATCAGCCGGGAGACGCGGCGCGCCCCGACAACCACGGCACCGGTCAAGACCAGGGCCACGCCCAGCACGAAGCTCTGGTAACTGCGCATGCCCCACTCCAGCCAACGGATACCCTCGGCCGTCGCAAACCGCGCAGCTTTCTCCGGTTCCGGAGCCGCAACCCAGGCGTCCACTGCGTGCTTGAGGGCAACGCCGTCGACGGCTTGGAGCGCGGCGTAAAGTGCCAGCGCGGCGACCGCAGCGACAGCGCCGAAGCGGGCCGTCCAGGCCATGGCCCCGTCCTGTGCTTTCAAGATCACCAGCAGGACCAGCAGCCCGGAGATGAGAAGCGCCATGCCGGCGAACTGGCCGAGGTGGACCGCCGTCCAAATACCGCTGCGGGCGTACTCCGCGAACGTCGCCGGGTGGTCATTTGCGCTGGCCGTATCGGCATGGAGCAACCCGGCGACCACGGACAGCGCGAAGCCGGCAAACGCCAGGGTGGCGGCCAGGCGAAGCGGTGCACGGTCTGATGCCGGGCGCCCAGACCCGGCCGAAGCCGCCGGCCGCGGATTATGATCAGTGCCGTATTTCTTCATGGCATCGCCCGTTTCGTGCCGACGCGCGGGTGCGCGAAGTGCGCGCCTAAGCGCAGGCTACGCCGATTGCGTCCCCGGAGCCACGGGCCTTTGACCGGCATGTGGCGGCGGCACGTGTGACCCGGCGGGACCGCCCGTTAATCTGGACACCGCCGCACCCACTAGGACTGCGCTCGTCCGTGGCCCAACCGCGCAGCGAAGCGCGCGACCGCGTCTTCCGGAGTTGGCGCGGGGCCGAAGAGTTCTGCCTGGCGGCTCGTGTTGGCCACGTAGCGGCCGGTTTCGAACCACGCCGCCATGGCTCCCATGTCGCTCATGCGCGAGCCGGACTTTCCCGAAATCTTGCCTATCCTGAGGAGCAGTTCGGTGGGAAGGGAGAGCACCCTAATTTTCTTGTTCGCCAGCCGCGACGCCAGTTCAGCGCCTTCCCGCATGCTGATGGGGCGCGTCCAGCCGATTTCGATGCGTTCGCCGTCGGCGATGTCGGCGTCGACGGCTTCGGCGAGGTAGGTTGCGAGGTCGCTGGTCAGAACGAACGTCAGGGGGACGCTCTTTGAGCCGAGCCAGATGATGCGGCCCTTCTCGAACGGGTCACCGCCGAGCCGGGCAATCTGGTCGAAAAATGCTCCGGGGCGCAGCGCGACGAACGGGACGTTGAGTTCTTCGAGCTTGTCCTCGGCGAGCTTCTTGTGCCAGAAATGCGGCACACCGGGTGTCTGGTCACTCGTGAGGATGCTGGTGAGCACGAAGCGCGGCACCCCGGTTTTGCTGGCGGCGATGGCGAGATTGGCGTTGCCACGCGTGTCGATCTCGTGGGCGTTCTTGTTCTTCCCGGTGTACCCGGCCGCCGTCGTGATCACAGCGGCGGCGCCGGTCATCGCGGCGACGAGCGAATCGAGGTCGAGCATGTCGCCGCGGGCTATCTCGACGCCCTTGGCCTCGAGTTTGCCCGCGTCCGAGCTCGGGCGGACAAGCGCCCGCACCTTCTTGCCCCGGTCAAGAAGCCGGTCGACGACCTGCCCACCGAGCGATCCCGTTGCACCGACCACCAGCACGGGTTCCTGTTCAGACATTGCTATCTCCTAGTTGTTTTCTCTGCGGCAGCTGCAATGGGCCGGCCCTCGAGTAATGAGCCCAAGGAGTTCGACGGCGCCCGTAGCCTGTGAGCGTTTAGTTCGGCGGCGCCTAGCCCGCCCCGCTCCACAGCCGCCGCCACCAGGGCCGCTTCGGCTCCGGCTCCGGAGGGGCGACGGCGGCCGCGGCAGCCCGGCGACCCCGCCAGCGGTCCAGTTCGGCGTCGACGTCCCGCGTTTTGGTGATCACGGGCGGCCCGCCCTGGAGCTGCCGCCGGGCATCGATGACCCGGGCATTGAAGTCCTCCACGATGTCGCGGACCTGCTTTTCGCTGAACTGGGCATCGAGCCGCGCGTCGAGCTCGGCGTCCTCGGTGCGGAGCAGGATCGCCTTCGGGGCCAGCCCGGAGATGTTCTCCCGCTGGATCAGGCCCTTGACCCACCAGTCAGGGTCGTACGCCTCACCCAGCCCGGGAATGGGTTTGCCGGCGTACTTGAGGTTGTCGAACTTGCCCTGCGCCATGGCATCCCGGATCAGGTACTCGGCCTTGGCGGCGTCGTCGATCTTGGCGCGCTTTTGCCGGAGTCCCTCCTCGGCGGCGTTGAGCTCGTCGTTCTCCTGCGCCGTGCTGCCCGAGGCCCGCACGGCCCGGAGTTCCGCGGCACGCTCCACCCGGCGCCGGAAAGAGCTGTTGGAACCACTGACCCCGCTGCTCATCAGTCACCACCGTCCTCGCCTGTCGAAATCGCGGATCTGCCTTCCAGTATGAGGAACAGCCGGGCGGCGGCAAAAGGTCCGCGCGGCGGCGAACCGCGACCGTTGCAACCTGCCCCCTCGCCGAGACGGGATCCTTACACTCCCGTAACCCGGTGTTAACCCACCCGTGCGAAGCTGGGGACTTCGGATAAAACTAAGCATCCTTCCCATCTCTCCTGCACAGCAGATCCCGAGGAGTTGCAGCCGTGAACAGCCAAAACCAGAGCGCGTCCGGAAGCCCCCTACAAACCAGCCGCGAGGAAGCGCCAGAGGATCAGAGCAGCACGCACGTCACGCATGTGCGCGAAGACGTGGCCATGGCGGGCGGGTGCGCCAACGTCCACCTGCCCACCGGGCGCACGTGCACGTTGCCCAAGCGCCACCCCGGCTCGTGCAATTTCGTCGGGCCCGAGGACGCGGAGCACGTTGCAAAGCAATAGATCAAAGCAGTAGGACGAAGCACACTCCCTCCGCAGTTTTGCGCAAGGATTCCGGCGGATCCGGTCACGGGTGCCACGCCGCGGCTACGCTGATCGGACATTGAGCACCGGATCTAGCTGAGGGAGATCACGTGCCTCGAGAGAATCTGCGTGAAGATCTGCGGCAGCGCGCCGAGAACGTATCGGCTCAAGGGCTGTCCGCCGGAACCACATCCGCTGCGCCGCGGCCCGTACCACTGGACGCCACAGCCCTGACCCGGGCCGGCATTGCCGGCTGGGCCGCCCGGCTCGGACCTCCCGGAGCGGAAGCACCGCGGTCCCGGAGGCTGGCCCATGTCGGCGGCATCGCGGCCATCGCCGCCCTGGTCCTCTACCTGACGTGGCGCGTCCTGTTCACGATGCCGTCGGGGGAATGGAACCTGGCCATCGCCTGGATCCTGGTTACCTTCGAGGCCTTGCCGCTGGCCGGCCTCATCCTAAAGGCGTGGTCCGTGTGGAACATTGACAGCCATCCGCCGGCGCCCGTGACGGAGGCCCCGAACGGCATGCGGGTGGCGGTGCTGATCCCCACGTACAACGAGCCCATCGAGGTTCTGACGCCCACGGTCGCGGCGGCCTGCGAGCTGGCCCCGGCGCATGAGACGTGGGTCCTCGACGACGGCGACCGGCCTTGGGTCGAAGAAATGTGCGTCGCCTACGGCGCCCGGTATGTCCGGCGGCCCGTCCACGACCACGCCAAGGCCGGCAACATGAACCACGCCCTGGGCCTGATGGCCTCGGAGAAGGCCGCCGGCGGCCCCGGCATCGACATTATCGCCGTCCTGGACTGCGACCACGTCCCGCTGCCCACTTTCCTCACCGCCACCCTGGGCTGGTTCGAAGACCCCGGGATCGCCCTGATCCAGGGTCCGCAGTCGTTCTACAACGGCGGCGCGTTCGACGACGACGGCATCACGGGTGAGCAGGGCACCTTCTTCAACGTCCTCATGGCGTCCCGCAACGTACCCGGCGCCGGACCCTTCTGGTGCGGGTCGACGTCGTTGTTGCGTCTGAGCGCCCTGCAGGAGGTGGGCGGCGTGGCGACCGAGACCATCACCGAGGACATGCACACCACGCTCAAACTCATCCGGCGCGGCTGGCGGACCGTCTACCACCACCAGACGCTCGCCGTCGGGCTCGCGCCGGCGACCCCGGACCAGTACCTGCTGCAGCGCCGGCGCTGGGGCATGGGTGCCATGCAGATCCTCGTCCACGAGAAGCTGTGGGCGGCGAAGGGGTGGCTGTCGTGGCGGAATTACCACGAGTACCTCAACGGCACGCTGTGGTGGCTGGAGGGCATCGCCACGCTCGTGGCCTTCCTGATTCCGGTGGTGATCATGCTGTCCGGGGCGCAGACCTCCACTGCCGGGCCGCTGCTTTTCACCGGGGTCTTCCTGGTCATGTTCACCGTGCGCCTGTGGGGCTCCAAGCAGCTGATGCGCAACGAAATCCACTGGCCCACGGCCTTCGCCCTGCGGATTTTCCGCGTCCCGGTCGGCCTGGCGTGCCTCTGGTGGCTCATGTCCCGGAACATCCTGGAATTCCAGGTGACGCCCAAGGGTGCCGCCGACCTCCGACTCCGGGGCCGGACGCCGCGCATCCTGATCGTGATGGTTGTCCTCATCTCCGCGGTGATTCTGTATGCGGCGGCCGGGTTGGCCGGGCTGGTGCCCTGGCGCACGACGCCCGGTTCTACGGTGGCGTCCGGTGCCTGGCTGGTGCTCGCCGGCGCGGTCCTGGTGCTCGGAACACGCAGGATCCGGGCCGCCGAATTCGCCACATCCCGCCGCAACGCCTACCGGATGGAGGTGTCCGCGCCGGTGGAGGCCGAGGGCACCGGCGGAGAGCTGCTGGACATTTCGGTCGGCGGCGCCGCAGTCCGCTTCCCCCACGGCACGCTGCCGGCTTCGGGGTCCGTCATGCTCCGGTTGCCGGAGGCCGCGCCGGTCCGGCTGCAGGTCATCCGCACCACAGGGCAACCCGACGGCACCGAGATCGCGTCCCTGCGGGCGGCCGACGACGACTGGGCCACCTACCGTGCGCTCTCGTTGTGGATCTTCCACACGCCCGCAGGGGCGTTGCCCGATTTCCCGCCCGGCGTCCCGGCCGCGGCGTCGCTGCGGGGGCGCTGAGGGCTGGAGGCCGGTGGTCCCGCCCGCTCATTCCCCCTCGAGGCAGAGGATGAACCCGGGAAACACATGCCGGCCGGGGCGTCCGCCCACCTCGTCGATGGCCCGGCGGATCTGCCGGAGCTGCTCCACGGTCATCTGCAGCGGTGGTTCGTCGGGCTGGTAGGTGGTGAAGATCGGATAGTCGACGCCGGGCTGCTGCGACATTTCGATGTGGCAGCCCAGGACATGGGTGACGGGGTGGGTGGCGCAGAACCCGATCAGCCGGTCGATGGTGCTCACAAACGCTGGCCAGTCCTGGATGTAGAGCCGGCCGGGATAGACCGTGTCACCGGTGAGCAGGAACCCGGTGTGGGGATCGTAGAACGTCACGGCCGCGTCGTGGTGCCCCGGACTGGGCCAGCATGCCAGGACGCGCCCGCCGAGGTCCACCTGCGCGGGCTGGACGGCGCCGCCGCCGCCGCCGTCCGGGGCACCCGCGGCAGTGAATCCGAAAAATTCCCAGGCATTGTCCCGGGCCGCGTCCACCAGAACGGTGTCGGGACGGCCCCCGAACTGGGCATCGCCCGCGACATGATCGCCATGCGGGTGGGTGTGGAGGACAAGGAGACCGTAGCCGTCGCGGGGATGGGCGGCAAGCCAGGCCTCCACAAGGCCGTCGACAACGCGGCGCAGCGGGAAGAAGTCCGCGGATGCGGTCGCGCCGGTATCGATGAGGACGGCCCTGGCGTTGCCGAACAGCAGGAACATGAACGGCGCCTCGTAGTTGACCGCCATGTTCTGGCGCAGGATGAACGTGTGCCCGTCGTAGGCGTGGACCTGGATGTCCGGGTCCGTATTGTGCTTCGCCGATTCCGAGCCGTGGATCCAGGCCGCCTCCAGGTCTCCCGACCGGGCGCCGCTTGCTGTGAAGTCGATCAGGTCCGGGGGCGTCTCCATGGGTTCTCCTAGGGGCGTCAGCGCCAGTGGCGGCGGGTGCGGCGGACGTCGGGTTCCGCAATGACGCACCAACACTCCATGATGACCGGTCCCCTTCCGGTCCTCAAACCCCGTCGGTCGCTCCGTAAATGCCCTTTTGACGAGTGATTACGGCACTTACGGATCAATCGATGGGGCCCCGGCAGCTCTGGAGACCTCGCCTTGGTCCGTAGACCTAAAACGGGTCGCGTAATTTAGGAGCTTTTCCATACTTTCGGCGATGCCTGCTGGATAGGCTGAGGTGTCCGGACAAAGCCGTCCGGGAAGGGTGCCAATGTCAGAAAGAAGCCCATGGCCGCAGCTACAGTGGACGACATCCTCGCGGATCTTCCGCTGGGTTTCGCCAGCCTGATGCTTCGGCCGTCCCGCACGGATGCTGCGATCGAACGCTTTCTGATCGTCGACGCCGACGACGAGACCGCCGACGGCGCGACTGCGTTCGTCCTGCTGATCGGCGTCCGCGGACGCTCCGCGTTGCCCGCGGTGCGGCGCCTCTTGAAACGCCCGCCCCTGGTCCTAGCCGTCAAGGGCAGCCCCGACGAACTGGCGGAAGCCGAAGAGCTGCTCCGCGCCGCCGGAACCGGCCTGCTGCTGGTGGACCCGGCGGCAGACTGGGACCGATTGCTGTCCATCGCCAAGGACCGAATCCAGCCGCCCAGCTACCAGCGCGAAGTGCTGACCCTGCTCGAAGAAGACCTCTTCGCCATCGCCCAGACCACGGCCCGCCTGACCTCCAGCCACGTGGTGATCGAGGACGCCGCCAACAAGGTCCTGGCCTACTCCACGGTCACCAACGCCATTGACGAACTGCGCAAGGCCTCGATCCTGGCCCGGCGCGGCCCGCGCAAATACGAACTCCTGCTCAAGGACCTCGGCGCCTACCGCGAGCTGCACCGGACGCGCCTGCCGGTCCGGGTTCCCGCCCGGCCCCAGGACGGCCTGCGGGAGCGCGTCGCCATCAGCCTGTTCGCCGGCGACCGCATCATGGGCTACATCTGGCTCCAGGAAACCGGTGCGGGCTTCGGCGACGACGTCGACTATGTGCTCACCGGCTCAGCCGCGCGGGCCTCCGCCGAGCTGATCCGGTACCGTAACCAGCAATCCGTGCACATGCGCGAGGACCGGATCGTGCGCCTACTTTCGGGTCCCGCGGAGGCTGCGGCGAGCGCGCACAGCGAGAAAATCCCTGCGGACCGCCCCGCGGCCCTGATCCTGATTGGCCTCTCGGCGTCCGAAGCCCAGGAGAACGACGCCGCACTCAAACACGGCGAGCTGGCCAACCTCGCTTCAATCCATGCAGCCGCCTACAAGCCCTCAGCCATCGTGGGACAGTTTCACGGCGACACCGCCGTGATCCTTCCCGGGCTGCAGTCCGCCAACGCGGGGGCCGGTCTGCGGAGTCTGGCCGAGGCAATCGTCAAGGACGCCAACAAGCACCTCGGCATCAGCCCCTTTGCCGCCGTCGGCCCCGCTGTTCCCGATCTGCTATCAATCCATTCCGTGACCGGAATATGCGAAGCGCTGCTGGGCTGCATGCGCCGCTCCGGCGAAGTTTCGGTTGCCACGGTGGACGACTTCGAAGCCGAGATCCTCTTCCACGACGCCGTGGAGAACTTTACGACGGCGGCCTTTCGGCACCGCAGCCTCTGGGCCCTCCTCCGCGACGACGCGGAACTGGCCGTAACCCTGCGTGCCTTCTTCGACGCGTCACTCGACGTGGCCGAGTGCGCGAAGCGGATGCAGCTGCATAAGAACACCGTCTACTACCGGATCGGCAAGGTCAGCCGGGTCACCGGCCTGGACTTCGGCAATCCCCGCCATGCACTGGTCGCGCTGCTGCATGTTCAGGAGTGGTCCGGCACGCAGAAGGAGCATGTGGGCAAGAAATGATGACAACACTTGATTCGCCGCCGCTTGCCTTATTACTGGATGACATTGTCCGCGGCCACCGGCCCCGGACGGAAGCGGGGTCAGTCCCCGCAAACATTCCCCACCTGCAGTCCCCGCCGTTCGACCGTTTCGGCATCGCGGTTGCCACTACGTCCGGGGAACTATTCAGTTCCGGCGACGCCGATCTTCCGTTCTCGATCCAGAGCATCTCCAAGGTCTTCACCCTGGCGATGGCGCTCGGCGCCGATGACTCCGGCTCGTTGTGGTCCAGGGTCCTTCGCGAGCCTTCAGGCACGTCCTTCAACTCTTTGGTCCAGCTTGAAGTCGAGCACGGGATCCCACGGAACCCGTTCATCAACTCGGGCGCCCTGGTGGTCACCGACCATCTGATGGAAAGAACTCCCGACGCCGCCGCCCAGGTCCTGCGTTTCCTCACCGGCCAGGTGGGTCACCAGAATGGAAGACAGGGTCCTTTCATCGACGAAATGGCCGCAAAGAGTGAACTCTCCAGCAGCAGCCGCAACCTGGCCCTCGCCCACTTCCTGAAGGAATTCGGCAACCTGCGGCGGCCCGCACAGGCAGTGGTGGAGAACTACGTCAGGCAGTGCTCAATCATGATGACCTGCGTGGAGGTGGCCAAGGCGGGTCTATTCCTCGCGCAGGATGGTCGTGGAGTACAAGGCGCGGTGATCTCCAGGAGCGAGGCTAAGCGCATCGGCTCCATCATGCTGACCTGCGGCATGTATGACGCAGCCGGCGAGTTCGCCTACCGCGTGGGACTTCCCGGGAAAAGCGGTGTAGGCGGCGGCATCCTGGCGATCGTCCCCGGGGAGTGCGCCATCTGCGTCTGGAGCCCCCGGCTGGATTCCAAAGGAAATTCCCTGGCAGGCACGGCGGCTCTCGCTGACCTGTCCGACCGGACCGGGTGGTCGATTTTCTGATCTGACGCCCGGCTGTCCCCACAATCTCACTCCAGAACCCCATTTAGATCTCTGACAGATCGAAAGGAACACCCATGCCCAACAACCCCAATGACGAGGTTGGCTTGTACCAGGCCGATGGCGGCCACGCCCACGCTTCGGATGCCCTGATCCACGCGGAGGACTCGGGCTATCACAAGAGCCTGAAGCCCCGGCAGATCCAGATGATCGCGATCGGCGGGGCCATCGGAACCGGCCTGTTCCTGGGTGCCGGCGGCCGGCTCAACGCGGCCGGCCCGTCATTGGTCATCGCCTACGCCGTCTGCGGCTTCTTCGCGTTCCTGATCCTGCGCGCCCTGGGTGAACTGGTGCTGCACCGGCCCTCGTCAGGATCGTTCGTGTCCTACGCCCGCGAATTCTACGGAGAGAAGGCCGCGTTCATCTCCGGCTGGTTCTATTGGATCAACTGGGCCACCACCACCATCGTGGACATCACCGCCGCGGCCCTCTACATGAACTTCTTCGGCAAATACATCCCCTGGATGGGGGCCGTACCGCAGTGGGCGTGGGCGCTGATCGCCCTCGTCGTGGTCCTCTGCCTCAACCTCGTCTCCGTCAAGGTGTTCGGCGAGCTCGAGTTCTGGTTCGCCCTGATCAAGGTCGCGGCCTTGGTCGCGTTCCTGTTGGTCGGCACCTACTTCGTCATGTTCGGCACGCCCGTGGAAGGCCAGGAAGTCGGATTCAGCCTCATCACCGACAATGGCGGCCTCTTCCCCAACGGCCTGCTGCCCATGATCATCCTCATGCAGGGCGTGCTGTTCGCCTACGCCTCGATCGAACTGATCGGTACCGCCGCCGGCGAAACCGAAAACCCCGAAAAAATCATGCCCAAGGCCATCAACTCCGTGGTCTTCCGGATCGCCGTCTTCTACGTCGGCTCGGTCATTCTGCTCGCCCTGCTGCTGCCCTACACCTCGTATGAAAAAGGCGTCAGCCCGTTTGTGACGTTCTTCGGATCCATCGGTATCCAAGGCGTGGACGTCATCATGAACCTCGTGGTCCTCACAGCCGCCCTGTCCTCGCTGAACGCCGGCCTATACTCCACCGGCCGCATCCTGCGTTCCATGTCAGTGGCCGGATCGGCCCCGAAGTTCGCCCAGCGGATGAACAAGGCCGGTGTCCCCTACGGCGGCATCGCCATCACCGCCGGAGTCTCCCTCCTCGGGGTCCCGCTGAACTACCTGGTCCCCGGCCAGGCTTTCGAGATCGTCCTGAACGTCGCCGCCGTAGGCATCGTCGTCACTTGGGCCACCATTGTGCTCTGCCAGATCCAGCTCAAACGGTGGGCAGACAAAGGCTGGCTTGAGCGCCCCTCTTTCCGGATGTTCGGCGCCCCCTACACCGGGTACCTCTCCCTGGTATTCCTGCTCGGCGTCCTCGTCATGGTCTTCATCGATTCCCCGCTCACATTGCTGGTGACCCTGGTGGCCTGCGCGCTGATGGTAGGCGGCTGGTACGCCTGCCGGAAACAAATCCACGACATCGCCGAAACCCGCGACGGCTTCACGGGCGCCGCGCCCGTGCTGGCCAACCGGACTCCAATCCGCTAATCGAACATCCCAGTGCCGACCAATCCCGCAACCCGGCACCCAACGCGAAAGCCTTCATGAAGCCACTAAACCCGCTGAGTCCCGGCCGAACCAGCACTCTGCAGGAACGCCACCCGCCAGACGCGCACAAGGACAAGCCGCCGGCGTCGAACGACAGTTGCGAGGACGGCTGCTTCTTCTGCACCGGACCGGAAACAGACTAGCCACCGTTCCGCTGGATTCAGTGGACATGCCATGCCCGCCAACCCAACCCAAGAAGACAAGTAGTGATGAAAACCGAGTCTGCATCCACAATGACCGCAACCGACACGCACCCAGTTGAAGGCGACACCATCAAACCCCTGCAGACGGCCCGAGGGGCTGTCCTGGATAACCGCAACGGCGCCAGCACCCTCAAGTCCGCCGGCCACGTGATTGTTGATTCGCTCGCGGCGCACGGGGTGGAACGCACGTTTGTTGTCCCGGGGGAAAGCTTCCTGGACGTCCTCGACGGGCTGCACGGCTCTGAGATCGAGACCGTGGTCTGCCGGCACGAGGGCGGCTCCGCCTACATGGCCGAGGCAGACGGCAAGATGAACCAGCGCCCCGGCGTCGCCATGGTCACCCGCGGCCCCGGGGCAGCGAACGCCCACGTGGGCCTGCACACCGCGTGGCAGGACTCCACCCCGATGCTGCTCTTCGTCGGACTGATTCCGTTCGCGCACCGGGACCGCGAGGCGTTCCAGGAGTTCGACATCAAGGCGTGGTTCGACACCGGCGCCAAACGCGTGATGGTCCTCGACCACCCCGAGCGGGCCTCCGAAATTGTCGCGGAGGCAATGTTCGCGGCCATGAGCGGCCGTCCCGGGCCCGTGGTGGTGGGCCTGCCGGAGGACATCATCCGCGCACAGATTGATCCGGCCCTGCACCCGGCCATCCCGGTTGCCGCGGGCGGCATGAGCAGCACCGATGCCGGTGCGCTGGCTGAGGCGCTGGCACAGTCGAAGAAGCCGCTCTTTGTCACCGGCGGGAACGACTGGACCCAGGAAGCCGCCTCGGAACTAACCCGCTGGCTCGAAAAGCACCACATCCCGGCCGCGGCGGAGTGGCGTACACAGGGGACCGTCTCCTTTGATTCGCCCAGCTACGTGGGGCCGATCGGCTACGGCCGGCCCCGCCCGACGTATGACCTCCTGGAGGAAACCGATCTGCTCGTTTTCGTCGGGACGGTCCCGGGGGACGTGATCACGGACGGTTTCGTCTGCCGGCAGGACTGGAACAAGAACAACTTCCTCGTCTCCATCGATCCCTCGCTGCGCGGCCGCTCCGGTCCGGTCTCCCGCCAGATCCTGGCCAAGCCGGACGCCTTCGTCCGGGACTTGGTCAACATCGACCTGCCCGTCAGGCAGGAGTGGAAGGCGTGGACGGCCCGGATGCGCGCCGAGCAGTGCTCCTTCGCCAGCCTGCCGCCGTCCGTCCCCGGTGCCGGTCCCGCGAAGATGGACACCCTGATGGCGAACCTTGTGCCGCTGCTGCCGCAGGACGCCCTGGTGACGTTCGGGGCGGGCGAGCACACCAACTGGGCGCACCGGTACTTCCCCACCCGGCGCTACGCCTCGATGATCAGCGCCCGGAACGGTTCCATGGGGTACTCGGTGCCCTCGGCCATCGCCGCATCCCTGGCTAGCCCGGAGCGCCGGGTGGTCACCATCGCGGGCGACGGAGAATTCCTCATGAACGGCCAGGAGCTCGCCACGGCCGCCCAGTACGGAGCCACGCCGCTGATCATCGTGATGGATAACCAGGAGTACGGCACCATCCGCACCCATCAGGAACGCCACTACCCGTCCCGGGTGTCAGGCACTCAGCTGAAGAACCCCGACTTCGGCATGATGGCCCGGGCGTTCGGCGGTTTCGGCATCACCGTCACCGAGGATAAGGATGTGCCGGCCGCCCTCGAGGCGGCGCTGGCCGCCATCGACCGGGACGGTGTGTTCGCCCTGGTCCACCTCATCGTCGAACAGCGGGTCAAGGCCTACTAAATCCACCCTGCCTAACCTGGTTGCGCTATCAGTCCTGGTCGTCATTCGGCGTCCATAACCGCCAAGACTGATAGCGCAACGGGTGAGTGGGTGGAGGGGCGCCGCGAGGCTACTCGCCCGTTTCGCCGTCCACGGCCTCGCGGAGGAGGTCGGCGTGGCCGTTGTGCCGGGCATACTCCTCGATCATGTGGCACAGGATCCAGCGCAGGCTCGGTGCCGAACCGTCCGGCCACGGGCGACGGGCTAATTGGTCCAGGCCACCGGCGGCCAGGGCCTCCGTGACGCTGGCCCGGGACCGGTCCACGGCGTCCTGCCACAAGGTGCGCAGCTGGTCCGGGGTGTCCTCGGCGGCGGAATGCCACTCCCAGTCCGGGTCAGCCTTCCAATCCACGGCGGCAAACGGGGCCTCCCGGTCCCGGGCGTGCAGGGAACGGGAGAACCATTCGCTCTCCACATAGGCCATGTGCTTCAGGAGCCCACCCAGTGTCATCGATGAGGCAGCGGTAGTAGCCACAAAGCCGGCCGCGTGCAGCCCGGCGCATTTCCACGCCAGCGTGGCCCGCTGGTAGTCCAGGAAACCCAGGAGGGTCGCGGTTTCATCGGCGGCAAGGGGAGGCTCCGGGCGGCCTTGATCGTCCACAATTGTCATGCGCGTGAGTCTAGCCGCCCGGCATCCACGTCGCCGGAAACCGTCCGCTTCGCCGGAAAAGTACGGCGTGCCGGCACGCTTCCGGCGACTTCGACGACGGCGGCAGCAGGCATGGGGACGACGGCGGCAGGTTCGGGCACGGTCCGCCTGGAGCGCACGGTCCGCCTGGAGCGCACGGTCCGCCTGGCGCGCCGGTGGATGACGTACTCCGCCACCGCAAGGTTGATCACCCAGGCTGCCCCCAGGAGCACAGCCCGGGTCGGCTCGTCGGGCGGGCCCACCAGCAGCATCCACGGCAGCCCCGTCAGCGCCTGCGTTCCCGCGGCAACGCCGATCGCATAGCCGCGGGTCATCCACGCGCCGTGCCGCACAAAATCCCGGCGCACAACCGCCACGACTCCCAGGACAATGCTCGCCGCCATGGCCGAGCCGAAGACCAGCCGCAGCACCAACAGCGCCGGTCCGTCCCCGGGCGGCAGCGGATAGAAGACGGCCATCCACAGGCCGGACAGGGCGGCCAGCAGGCCCGCCGGCGCGAGGATGCGGCCGGCGATGCGGTGCCAGCCCCGGCGGCCCCGCAGCGCGGGGAGGAACTGGAACGCACCGAGCAGGCTGTAGGTGGTGACACTGAGGATGTGGGTCACCACGGGCACGGGTGAGGCGAAGAACCGGGCGTTCTGGGCGGTGACGGCGGCACCGCCGGTCAGTTCCGTCAGCCGCGCCGCACCGGCGATCACCGGGATGAGGCTGAGAAGGATCAATCCGGCTGGCACTGGCCACTGGGGGCGGCGGCGGACTCGGGGGACGGGGGCGCTGCTGGCGTGTGTTGTCACGGCGTGGTCCTTGGCTGGGATGGCTGGCGGCGGCGGTACATGAGACGCGAGGTGTACGGCGTACACCTGATGCGGCCACGTTAGGTGTACGGCGTACACTTGTCAATAGGGAACCGTTAGGGAAGGGTGGCCGGATGACCCAGCAAGCGGAGCGAACGCGCCGGATTCCGTTGAGCCGGGACCGCGTCCTGGCTGCCGCCGTCGTGCTGGCCGATCAGGTGGGGATCGAGGCGCTGAGCATGCGCCGGCTGGCGCAGGAACTCGGCGTCGTGCCGATGGCGCTTTACAAGCACGTGGCCAACAAGGAGGAACTCCTTGACGGCATGGTGGACGCCCTTGTCAGCGAGATCGATCCTCCCGTCCGCGATGCCGGCTGGAAGGACGCCGTGCGCCTGAGGGTGCTCTCGGCGCGGGGGGCGCTGCTGCGGCATCCGTGGGCCCGGCAAGTGCTGGAATCGCGCACGAATAAAACTCCAGCGGTCCTTGGCTACATGGACTCGTTCATCGGCATGTTCCTGGCCGGAGGCTTCTCCGTGGACCTGACCCATCACGTCATGCACGCCCTCGGCAGCCGCATGTGGGGGTTTACCCAGGAGCTGTTCGACGACTCCGCCGGCGGGAACGCCGCAGGGCTGGCCACCCTTCCGCCGGAGGCGCAGGCGGCCATGTTCCAGGAGATGGCCGAGCGGTATCCGAACATCCTGAAGGTCGCGACCGCCTCCGCGCACCAGGACTCCGTGGTGGGCCAGGGGTGCGATGACCAGTTCGAGTTCGAGTTCGCCCTGGATCTGTTCCTGGACGGCTTCGAGCGGCTGCACCGGCAGCACTGGACCTCCAGTCCGGCACAGACCAGCCCGGCACAGACCTCGACGCCGGCGAGGCCCTGACCGGGCCCTACTCCTCCAGGAACCGCAGCAGGTACGGGAGAGTGGTCCGCATGGCCCGCAGGTCGCCCCCGCTCGCGGCCAGCTCGCCCAAATAATCGCCGTGGGTACCCGGCACGATCATCAGGCGCGCCCCGGGAATGACCCGTGACATCCGCACGGCGTGGTCAGCGCTGACGACGTCGCGGTCGGCGCTCAGCACCAGGGTCCGGGCCGTGATGCGGCGCAGGTCCTCGTCCGACCATCCGGGGAAGCTCAGGATCCGCTGGCGGTCCAGTTCGAACATCCGCTCGAGGTGTCCGGGGTCCGGGTTCAGCCGGCGGTCCGCGTCCTGGTACACCTCCGGCATGTCATCGAGGGTTGCCTTTTCCATCCCCTCCCAGAATTCATCGCCCACAGCGTCGCGGCTGGCGAAGGTGGAGGCGGCAATCAGGCACCGCACCATGGACGGATGCCTCATGGCCAGCGCGAGCGCGGTGTGGCCCCCGGCGCTGAACCCGAGCACGTCCACGGAGTCCACGTTGAGCTCATCGAGCACGGCCTTGATGTCCCCTGCCGATCCTTCGGCGGTGAGCGGCCGGGCGGTAGCCGCGGTCCGGCCGTGGCCTTCCTCTTCGACGGCGATCACCTGCAGGCTCTCGGCCAGCAGCGCGGGGATGAGGCCGGCGAAATTGGTCTCGATGCTCGAGCCTCCGCCGGGAATCAGCAACAGCGGGGGCTCGCCGACCCGCGGGTGACCGTGGACCTCGTAGTACATGCGGAGGTCGCCGTTGGCCGCGTAACCGTGGGTGAAAGTCACATGGCATGTTACCGCCGCTAATACCGGGCTGAACAGGGCCTTGCGGACGACGGCGGGAGATTCCCGCCGTCGTCGTGTTGCGTTGCAGGTCAGGCGTTGACGGACTCGGCGATGATCGCGTCGACCTGGCCCAGCGCCTCCCTCATGCCTTCTTCCATGCCCATGGCGACGATCTTCTCCATCTGCTCCTCCGCCTCGAAGGTGGACAGGATGGTCATTCGGGTGCGGTCGCCGATTGGCTCCAATGTCACAACTCCGTGGATCGTTCCCATATCGGCCACGGGGTCGCCGTTGTCGTCCGCGAAGCCATCATCGAACTCCAGCCGGTGCGGAGCGTTGATGGTCACGAACCGCCACCAGCCGCGGGCCTTCTCCCCCTCGGGTCCCGTCATGTAGTAGCTGGCCTCGCCGCCCGGGACGAACTCGTGCTTCTCGAAGGTGGCCGGCCACGTGGGCGGCCCCCACCAGCGCTCGAGCTGGCGCGGGTCTTCCCAGATTTGCCAGACGCGCCCCACTCCGGCATCGAACTCGGCGACCACGGTGAGGCTCAGCGCCTCAAGATTCTTGACTGAACTGACAACCGTCATGACGAACTCTCCTATCCTTCAGTTTCCTTCAGCTTGGCCTTGCGATTTCTTGATTGGTCTGGCGCCTGCCTGCGTCTCGTCAGGTTCCGGGGCGGCCCCTTCGGCAAGCAGGTCCGCAATCCGGTCGGCGCGCTGGCGCCAAATGACCTCGTAGTCGTCCAGCAGGCGGCGGGCCCGCTGCAGGCCGTCATGGTTGGCCCGCACGATCTGCTCCCTTCCCCGCTTCTCCTTCGAGACAAGGGAAGCGCGTTCCAGCACCGCCACATGCTTCTGGACGGCCGCGAAACTCATGGCGTAGAGGGCGGCGAGCCCGGAGACCGAGTACTCGCCCACTGTCACCCGGCGCACGATGTCCCTGCGGGTCGCGTCGGCGAATGCGTGGAAAAGGCGGTCGAGTTCGTCGTCGTTGAGCTGGGTTCTGAGCTGATCTACAACCATTTGGTTGTAGGATAGTCCGACCGTTCGGGGGTGTCAATGGTTCACGAAACGACCCCGGTGGAGACAAGGACCGGGCGGCAAGAGGCCGGTGTGCGGAGCGTGTGCCGAGCGTAGAGTGAGCCCATGAAGCGTGTGGTGATCGACCGCTTCGGCGGCCCCGAGGTCCTGCAGGTGGTGGAGGTCGACGATCCACGGCCCGGCCCGGGCGAAGTCCGCGTCAGGGTCCTGGCTTCGGGGGTCTCTTTCACCGACGCCCAGCTGCGCGCCGGCACCTACCTCGGCGGACCGAAGCCGCCTTTCACGCCCGGCTATGAGCTCGTCGGCATCGTTGATGAGCTCGGGCCCGGTTGCTCGCGGGTACGGGTCGGGGACCGCATCGGCGCGCTGACGGTGTGGGGCGCCAACGCCGAGCGCGTCTGTGTGCCGGAGGCATACGCGGTGGATGTGCCTGAGGACCTCGACCCGGCCGAGGTCGTAAGCCTCGTCTTCCCCTACATGACCGCCTACCAGCTGCTGCACCGGACGGCCCAGGCGAAGCCCGGGGAGAGTGTTCTGGTTCACGGCGCGGCAGGCAGGGTAGGGGCCGCCATCCTCGAGCTCGGAGCACTGGCCCGCCTCCGCCTCTACGGGACCGCCTCCGGCCGGGACCGCGCGGCAGTTGAGCGGCTGGGCGCGGTGGCGATCGACTATCAGAACGAGGATTTCCTGGCCCGGGTGCGCGGGCTCACCGGCGACGGCGTAGACATTGCCCTCGACGGGATCGGTGGGCCGTTGTCTCTGCGCTCCTTCCGCGCGCTGCGGCCCGGCGGTCGGCTCGTTGTGTTTGGCCGCTACGCCACCATCGCGCAGGGGCGCAAGAACTGGCCGGGCGTGATCGCCTGGTACGCGGCAACGGGGAGCGTCGCCCTCTGGGGCTGGCTGTCACCCCGCCGAAAAGTGTTGTCCTACCGGATCCAGAAGCTGCGCATCCACCACCAGGACTGGTTCAGGGCAGACTTCTTCGCGCTGCTCGAGTTGCTTCGCCGCGGCGAGATTCACCCGGTGGTGGCCGAGCGCCTGCCGCTTTCCGACGTTCGCCGCGCCCATGAGCTGCTGGGGAGCACCGCGTCGAAAGGGAAGATCGTGCTCGTACCCTGATGAGGCCCCGCCGAGTTCGCGGGAAGCTTGCGAGATCGCCGCAAGGTTACGGCGTGTCCGCACGTTTCCGGCGACTTGGCGCGCCGGCGCCACGAGGGAGGATAGTTTTAGGGCATGACGGCAAGCTACAGGTACGACGTCGAGATTCTGCACCTCCTTGTCTCGCCGGCACACGCCTACTTCGGCCGTGCCCGCGATGGTGCGGCGCAGGTCCCCACGACGGACGCGGACCAAGTGGAGCTGGTGGCCGGCAAGGGCATCGTCGGCGACCGGTTCTTCGGCAAGGCCGCGCACATGGACGCCGCCGTCACCCTCCTCTCGATCGAGGCCCTCGAGGCGATGGCCAAGGAACTGGCAGCCGGCCCCTTTGACCCGCTCCTGACCCGGCGCAATGTGGTCCTCCGGGGCGCCCAGCTCGCTCCCCTGCTCGGCGAAGAGTTCGCGCTCGAATCGAAGGGCAACGTGGTCCGGCTCCGGGCCGGACGGCCAGCCCACCCCTGCGCCTGGATGGACCGGATGCTTGCCCCCGGCGCGCACGCCGCCATGCGCGGCCGGGGAGGCGTGCGCTGCCAGCCGCTTTCGACCGGCCTCCTGAGCCGCGGCCCGGCCGTGCTGGTCAGCCCCCTCCCGCTCGACCCCGGGCAGGCCGGCGTCCCCACGCTGCTGCGCCCCTCCCGGCTGCCGTAGCGCGGCCGAGACGCGGGAGGCGCGGACGACGGCGAGCGGCGATCATGTTCTTTGCCGCGGAGGTGGAACAAATGCTCATCCGAATCGTCGGCAGGAAATAGGCTCGGACTCATCGATCAGGCGGCCGCACGGCAACCGTCAAGCGCAAAAACCGGTGAAGGAGCCAGGGTGGACACCCGAAAGCTGAAGTATTTTCTGGCTGTTGTTGACCACGACGGGTTCAGCCGGGCCGCGGAGCACCTGCTCATCGCCCAGCCATCGCTCTCGCAGACCATCGCCGCCCTCGAGAAGGAGCTGGGCGTGCCGCTCTTCCACCGGATCGGGCGGCGGGCGGTGCTCACCGAGGCGGGCAAGGAGCTGATCGGGCCGGCCCGGCTCGTGATGCGCAACCTCGATGCTGCGCAGTCCGCGGTGCAGTCGGTGCGCGGGCTGCGCAGCGGACGGCTGGACATCGTCACGATGCCCTCGCCCGGGATCGAGCCCCTGTCCTCGATGATCGCCGCCTTCACCCGGGCGCATCCCCTGGTCAGGCTCAATGTCAGCGCCGCCTTCACCCCGGAGGACGTCATCGAGTCTGTCCGAAGCGGCAGCACGGAGATCGGGCTGGCAGGCTCCCCCACGCCCATTAAGGTTCCCGGCGTTGAGGTGCTGGAGCTCGATCGCCAGCCGCTGATCCTTCTCGTCAATCCCCAGTCCGATACGTTTGGCGCCGCAACAACGATCCAACGCGAGGAGCTGGCCGGCCACCGCCTGGTCGCGAGCCAGCGTGGTTCGCTGATGCGCTGGCTTGTGGACGATGCACTGGCGCGGGGGATCGACGCCGAAATCGTCGTCGAGGTCGCCCACCGGACCTCGATCCTGCCGTTGGTCCTGGCCGGGGTCGGCCACGCCGTGATGCCGTCGTCGTGGGCGCCCCTGGCCCACAAATCGGGGCTCCGGACGCTGCTGATCGAACCCGTGTCCTACCTGGATGTTGCCGTTCTCAGCAGGAGGGACGACCTGACCCCCGCAGCCCGGTCCTTCCTGGCGGTGGCGCGGCTGCACGCGGCCCCGCCACCGCAAGGAAGGACAGACACGCCTCCCCCGGCGCATCATCAATAGGCTGAACCTATCTAGCGGATCGGATCTTGGTCTTGGACGGCATGTGGTGCCGGCCCGTCTACTTGAAGAGGAAGGCAGTGTGACGCTGCTAACACACTCAACGAGGAGGTCGGCACATGAGCGCCACCCAGACATTCAGCATCGCTTCAATCCCCGCGGACGGCGTCGGCAAAGAGGTCGTCTCCGCCGGACGCCGGGTCCTGGACGCCCTGGCGCAGAATTCCGGCGGCAAGTTCGCCTTCGAATGGACCGAGTTCCCGTGGGGCTGCGAGTACTACGCCAAGACGGGCCAGATGATGGACCCCGACGGACTGGACACCCTCAAGGACTTCGACGCCATCTACTTCGGCGCTGTCGGCTGGGAAAACGTCCCGGACCACATCAGCCTCTGGGGCCTGCGCCTGAATATCACGCAGAACTTTGACCAGTGGGCCAACATCCGTCCGGTGAAGTTCCTCCCGGGCGTCCAGTCCCCGCTGCGCAAGGCCGACAGCACCGAGCTCGACTGGATTGTGGTCCGCGAAAACAGCGAAGGCGAGTATGCCGGCCTCGGCGGGCGGAACCTCAGCGGCCGCGGTCCGGGCAACGAGGTCGCCCTGCAGACCGCGCTGTTCACCGAGAAAGGCTGCGAGCGCATCATGCGCTTCGCGTTCGATCTGGCCCGGACCCGCACGGTGAAGAAGGTCTCCTCCGTCACCAAGTCCAACGCCCAGCAGTACGGCATGGTCCTGTGGGACGAAACCTTCCAGCGTGTTGCCCTGGACTACCCCGATGTCGCCACCGAGAGCGTCCTGGTCGACGCGATGAGCGCCAAGTTCATCCTGCACCCGGAAGACCTCTCCGTGGTCGTCGCCTCCAACCTGAACGCCGACATTCTCTCCGACCTCGGCTCGGCCCTGGCCGGCAGCCTCGGCCTGGCGGCCAGCGCAAACCTGAACCCGGAGCGCCGCTTCCCGTCCATGTTCGAGCCGGTGCACGGCTCGGCCCCGGACATCGCGGGCAAGGGCATCAGCAACCCGATCGGCGCGATCGCCAGCGCAGCCCTGATGCTGGACCACTTCGGCCTGCACGAGGAAGCCCGCCGCGTCGAGGCCGCCATCGAAGAGGCGACCGGCGCCGGACACCTGACCCGCGACGTCGGCGGCGACGCCACCACCGCGGGCGTCACCGACGCCATCATCGAGGCCCTGGCCCGCACCCTGGCGGCCGTCTAACGCTTCCGTCCAGCGCTGCGGCGCACTGAAACGGACGACGGCGGCCGCGCGGCCGGCGTCGAACGCTACACACTGCACGGGGCGGCTGCGCCGAACTGGCACCCGCCCCGTGCAAACCCCCACACTTAAAGCATCTCCAGAGACATTCCACAATGAGGTAGGAATCATGGGACACATCACCACCGCGGGCACGGACATCCCGGCCCCCAAGAAACGCTGGTACAGGCAGCTGTACTTCTGGGTATTGACCGGCATCGTCCTCGGCATTCTGGTGGGCTGGCTGGCCCCGGCCGCGGGCATCGCCATGGAACCGATCGGCACCACCTTCGTCAACGCCATGAGAATGCTGATCGGCCCGATCGTGTTCCTGACCATCGTCGGCGGCATCGCCAGCGTCGCGGATCTGAAGAAGGTCGGCATGACCGGGCTGAAGGCCTTGACGTATTTCCAGATCGGCACGATCTTTGCCCTGCTCTTTGGCCTGGTCGCCATCAACGTCTTCCGCCTCGGCGACGGCGTCAACGCAGACGCCAGCGCGATCAAGACGACGGACTCCGCGGCCAAACTCATCGACGCCGGCGCCCACCAGGAATGGTGGCAGTTCCTGACCCACATCATCCCCACCAGCGTTGTCGCGCCCTTCGTGGAAGGCGACATCCTCCAGATCATCTTCATCGCCGTGATCTTCGGCGTCGCGCTGAACGCCATGGGCAAGGTCGGGGCGCCCGTCCTGGACGGTGTCCAGCGCCTCACCGGGGTCATGTTCAAAATCCTGGGCTTCATCATGAAGGCCGCCCCGCTGGGCGCGTTCGGCGCGATGGCCTTCGCCGTCGGCAAGTACGGCGTCTCTTCCCTCTCCAGCATGGGCGGGCTGATCGCCCTCTTCTACGCCACCTCGATCCTCTTCGTCGTCGTGGTCCTCGGCTCCGTCATGGCCTTCCTGAAGCTGAACATCTTCAAGATGATCCGCCACCTCAAAGAGGAGTACCTGCTCATTCTGGGCACCTCCACTGCCGAACCGGCCCTCCCGGGCCTGATGCGCAAACTCGAGCACGCCGGTGTGAAGAAGGAAACGGTCGGGCTCGTGGTCCCCACGGGCTACAGCTTCAACCTCGACGGCGCCGCCATCTACCTTTCCCTGGCCGCCGTCTACATCGCCCAGGCAACCAACACGAACCTGACCATCGGCCAGCAACTGGGCCTCATCGCGGTCATGCTGCTCACCTCCAAGGGCGCGGCAGGCGTCGCCGGCGGCGGCTTCATCGCCCTGACCGCCACCCTGGCCACACTCGGCACCATCCCTGCCGCCGGCATCATGCTTATCTTCGGCATCGACAAGTTCATGTCCGAGTGCCGGGCCCTGGTGAACTTCACCGGGAATGCCGTCGCCACCTTGTTCATCGCCTGGTGGGACCGCACCCTGGACGCGGACCGCGTCCGCCGCGTCTTCAACGGCGAAACTGTTGAGCCGCTGCCCAGCGAGGATCCGATCCTCCCGGACGGCTACGGCGACATCGACGATGACCTGATCGAATACGGCCACCACACGCACCCGGACAACCACCCGGAGCGCACAGAAGCCGCCGATGCCGATTCGACGGCCAAGGACACCCGCCGCCCCGCCTACTCGGAAACCATCTGACATGTTCAACACCACCGCCCCGAAAACCGTGCGGACCCTCATCGCACCGGACAAGTTCAAAGGCAGCCTCACGGCCGGCGAGGTAGCCGACGCCCTGGCCGCAGGGCTCCGCGCCGGAGCCGGCTCCACCGGCGGGGCCGGAGCGGTCCACTGCGAGCTGCTTCCCCTGGCCGACGGCGGGGACGGCAGTGTGGACGCCGCCGTCGCCGCCGGCTTCACCCGGCACCGCCACACTGTCACCGGGCCCACCGGCCAGCCTGTCCCGGCCGGCATCGCGTTTGACGGCACCACCGCCGTCGTCGAGGTCGCCAACACCTGCGGTCTGGCGCTCCTGCCGGCGGGCCAGCTGGAACCCTTGGCGGCCTCCAGCCGGGGCTTTGGGGAAGCGATCCTGTTCGCCCTCAGTCTCAACCCGGCCAGGATCGTCCTGGCGCTGGGCGGAAGTGCCAGCACCGACGGCGGCATGGGAATGCTCACCGCCCTGGGCTACCGCTTCCACGACGGCCGCGGCCGGCAGCTCCACGGCAGCGGAGAGTCACTGGCGCAGATCCACACCATCCGCCGGACCAGGTTCCCCGAACTGGACAGCACGGAACTCGTGGTCGCCAGCGACGTCCACAATCCACTGCTCGGGCCCGACGGCGCACCGGCGGTCTTCGGACCCCAAAAGGGCGCCGGACCGCAGGACATTGCGGCACTGGAGCACGGGCTGGCGCACCTCGTCGCCACGTTGACGGACGCCGGATTTGAGGACGCCGCCGAACTGGCGCAGCGCGAGGGCGCCGGAAGCGCCGGCGGGATCGGCTTCGCCTGCCTGCTGCTGGGCGCCAAGCAGGTCTCGGGCGCCGACTACTTCCTGGACCTACTCGATTTCAACAACCGCAGGGACAGTTGCGACGTCGTCATCACCGGCGAAGGCAGCATCGACGAGCAGACCCTCGCCGGCAAACTTCCCGCCGCCGTCGCCCGGAGGTCCGGAACCCGCCCGATCATCGCGGTGGCCGGCCGTTCACTCCTCCCCCGGGAAAGATGGTCCGAACTGGCGCTCACCCGGGTCTACACCCTGGCCGAGTACACCGACCAGGACTCCGCCAAAGACCCCGGACTTTCCGCCGCCCTGCTGCAGAGGATCGGGAGGGACATCGCGGCAAGCCTGCTGTAGGCGCTAGCGGAATCTGGCCCCGCGGTCTTACTGCCTAATCGCGCCCTGACTCTTCCCGCTCGGCGATCGCCTTCACGCTCTTCACCAGGCTGTCCCACATGCCCTTGGAGTGGTCGGCGTCCTCGGCACTGGCGTTGTTGTCCTGGGCGAGCGTCAGTTGCGTGGCACCGGCCTGGTCCTCGAGCGTCCAGGTCAGCGTGTGGTAGTTCTCCGGCGCATCCGCCTGGCCGCTCAACGGGCTGAAGTGCGTGACAACAAGCCGCCGTCCGGGTTCAAACTCGAGGATGCTGCCCCTGTCCTCGTACTCCTTGCCGTCCCAGGTGCCCCGCCACAGGATGGGTCCGCCTACCGTCCAGTCGGTCACGAGTTCGGTGCCGAACATGAATTCCTTGGCGGCATCGGGATCGGTGATCACGGACCATACGCGGCTCGCGGGCGCCCCGATGGTGATGGTCGAGGTCGCCACATACATTCCAGGCATAGCTTCCTTTCCTCGCGGAGTCGCTCGGCGCCGGCAGCGCCCGGCACCGAGACTACTCCGCCGGGCGGAACGTGCGGAAGCTCCCTAGGCCGGGTAGATCGCGATGGCGGCGGCCTTGATGACGAAGTAGACGCTCATTCCGGGGATGAGGCCGAGGTCGGCTGACGCGGCCGGGGTGATGTCGGCGGAGAGTCGACCGGCACGGACACGGATCTGATCGCCGTGGGGCTCCAGGTCCGTGATGATCACTTGAAATGAGTTTCGCGGGCTGCCGTGCTCTTCGGTGAGGAACACCGATACCGCCGAGGGCGGAAAGACCGCCACTCCGTCCTGCCCGGGCTCGACGGACTCGTCCTGGTGGCCCGCGACGACCATGCCCTCGGCGGTGGTCACCCCGGCGTCGCTGACGGTGCCCGCCACCAGGTTCAGCCCGGCCAGTCCGGCGGCGAACCGGCTGCGCGGTTTTTCCAGGACTTCGCGGGTGGGGCCCTGTTCGGTGATCCGGCCGTCCTCGAGGACGATCACCCGGTCGGCCAGCATGAGGGCGTCGAGGATGTCGTGGGTGATGATGATGGCCCGGCGGCCGGCGAGGACGCGCTTGAGGAGCCGGCGGAGCAGCGGGGCGGCATGGATGTCGAGCGCGGCCATGGGCTCGTCCAGGAGCAGCAGGTCGGGGTCGGCGGCGAGGGCGCGGGCCACGGCCACCCGCTGGGCCTGTCCGCCGGAGAGCTGTCCGGGGCGCCGGGAGGCGAGGGAGCCGGCGTCGACTTCGCTGAGCCAGTGCCTGGCCGTTTCGCGGGCCGCTGCGCTGGCGGCGCCGGCGCTGCGTGGCCCGAACGCGACGTTGTCCAGTGCGTTGAGGTGCGGAAACAGGAGGGCTTCCTGGGCCAGCAGCGCCGTGCCCCGGGTATGCGGGGCACGCCAGATGTTGGTGTCCGCGCTCAGGTCAAACAGGACTTTTTCGCCGATCGTGGCCTTGCCGGCATCGGGGCGCAGCAGGCCCGAGATGATCGAGAGGAGCGTCGATTTACCGGCCCCGTTGGGCCCGAGGATGGCGATTATCTCGGCCGGTCCGAGGCTGAAGGAGACCTCGAAGCCCCGTGCGGCAAGGGTTGCGTCCAGCTGAAAGGTCACCGGAGTGCTCCTTCCGGTGCCACGCCGAGGCGCGGGCGCCGGTAGGAGAGCCCGACGACGGCCACCGCCACGGCGACCAGCAGGAGAGAGAGCGCGACGGCGGCGTCGGCGTCGGTTTCGCGCTGCAGATAGATCTCCAGCGGCAGGGTGCGGGTGACGCCCTGCAGGCTGCCGGCGAAGGTCAGGGTGGCACCGAATTCGCCCAGGCTGCGGGCGAAGGACAGAACGGCGCCGGAGGCCAGGCCGGGGAGCACCAGCGGGATGGTCACCCGGCGCAGCACCGTGCCCGGGCGCGCCCCGAGGGTCGCGGCGACCGCCTCGTACTTGTTGCCGGCGGTGCGCAGGGCGCCTTCGAGGCTGACCACCAGGAACGGCAGGGCAACGTACGTCTGGGCGAGGACGACCGCGGTGGTGGAGAAGGCGATCTGGATTCCGGCCAGTTCCAGGCTTCTGCCCAGCAGTCCCTGGCGGCCGAAGGTGTAGAGCAGGGCGATGCCTCCCACCACGGGGGGCAGGACCAGCGGCAGCAGGACGAAGGCCCGGAGCAGGCGCTGGCCCGGGAACGGGCTCCGGGCCAGGATGAGTGCGAGCGGCACGCCGAGGACGATGCAGGAGGCGGTGCTCGCCGCGGAGGTACGCAGGCTCAGGCCGAGCGCGGTGAGTGAGGATTCGGAGGTGATCAGCGGGATGAACTGGGACCAGTTGACCTTGGCGACCATTGCAACCAGCGGCAGCAGGACGAAGAGTGCCCCTGCTGCCGCGATGGCGTAAATCCATGCCGGGATGCCTGTGTACCCGGTGCCGCTGCGCCTGTGCATGCCGTTTACGGGGTGCCGAATCCGGCGTCGCTCAGCACCGTCTTGCCCTCGCCGCCGGTGACCGCGGCGATGAAGGCAGCGGCGAGCTCCTTGTTCTTGCTCGTGCCGACCGTGGCGATCGGGTAGGTGTTTACGGCCTGGTCCGACTCGGCGAAGGGGATGCCTTTGACCTTGTCTCCGGCGTTCCTGACATCCGTGACATAGACCAGCCCGGCGTCGGCCTCACCCGAGGTGACCTTGCCCAGGACATCCGCGACGGACGATTCCTCGCTGACCGGCGCCAGGGTGGTGCCGGTGGCTTTTTCGACGGTCTCGGCCGCGGCGCCGCAGGGAACCTGCGGTGCGCAGACCACCACCTTCACGCCCGGTTTGGCGAGGTCGGCGAAGGAGCTGATCGATGCCGGGTTGGACGGCGGAACCGCGATCTCCAGGACGTTCGTGGCGAAGTTGGCCGGGGCGCCGTCGATCAGTTCCGCATCGGTCAGCTTGGCCATGTTCTTGGTGTCGGCGGAGGCAAAGACGTCGGCCGGGGCGCCCTGGGTGATCTGCGTGACCAGGTCCGAGGAGCCGGCAAAGTTCAAAGTGATTTTGGTGTCGGGGTTCTTCGCCTCGAAGTCGCTGGCCAGCTTGGTGAAGGTCGATTTCAGCGAGGCCGCGGCGTACACGGTGATCGCTCCGGACAGCGTGGGGGTCTCACTGGCCCCGGCGCTGGAGTTGGAGCCGGTTCCGGCTGCCCCGGGTGTGCCGGCGGCACAGCCGGCCAGGCCCGCGGCCAGGGCGCCGGCCGCCAGCAGTGCGGGGACGTGCTTGCGGGCGGTCCTCATATGAGGCTCTTTCCGTGGGGCGTTTCGATGATGACGGTGGTGGCTTTGACCACGGCGGTCGCCACGGATCCAAGTTCCAGGCCCAGTTCCCGGACGGCTTCGCTGCTCATCAGGGACACGACGCGGAAGGGCCCGCACTGCAGCTCAACCTGTGCCATGACTTTGTCAGCGGTGATGCCCGTGACCAGGCCGACGAACCGGTTGCGGGCGGAGCGGCCTATCTTGGTGGGGTCATCGGGAAGCTGTGCCTGGTCGCGGGCCAGGTGGGCAAGTTCCAGGCCGTCCACGGCCAGCCGGCCGGAGTCATCCTTGACCGGGGTCAGTATCCCATTCTCGGTCCAGCGCCGGACGGTGTCGTCACTGACCCCGAGAAATCGTGCTGCTTCGGAAATGCGGATTTTCGGCATACCTCCATAATCACCTATTTGCGGCAATTATGGGGAAACTGATCCGCAAATCAGTAAAGAATCCTCGTTTGGGGTCATCCGAGGCGCAGCCGGGTCCGGCCCCCGGGATCCTCGAACTCAAGGCGCATTTCAGGCCGGCCGGTGGCGCCGCCGCCGGGCGCCGCCCGCTGGGTGGCCACCAGGAGCGACGGCGGGTCGATTTTCCCGCCGCCCGGGACGATAATCGGAGGTGACCGGACAGCTTCTGCCGAGAGGAGCCGGCCGTGGCACCCACCACCCTGCTGGCAGGATTCAGATCTGCGATCGCCGCCCTCACGTTGGGGGTGCTGCTGCTGACCGGAACCGGCTGCTCCTCCGACAACCCCGCGGAAACCACGAAGATCACGCCGGCGACCAACGGGATCAACACCGTGGTCGGTCCGATGAAGCTGGCGGACATGCTCATCCTCTCCCACGGAGCGGACCAGCCCGGACGGATCATGGGCACCGTATTCAACACGTCCGCCAAAGACGCGGTTGTCACCATCTCCGGCGCTTCCGGATCGACGGTATCGATTCCGGTCAAGGCCAACGGCGAAACGTCTTTGGCCCAGCCTCCGGCCATGATGCTGGACCCCACCACGGGATCCCCCGGGTCCCTGGTCACGGTCCGGGTGAGCGAGGACTCCACAGGTAAGTCGGCCGAGCTGCAGCTTCCGGTCCTCGACTCCACGCTGCCCGAATACCAGTCGTACATGCCCGCGACGCCCGGATCCGGGGCTGCCTCCGGCAGCCCGTCACCCACGCTGCCCGGGAACACCACCACCCCATCCGGTACCGGGTCCCCCAGCCCCTCCCCCAGTCCGTAGCCCGAAGCCCGGCCCCAGGCGCCAGACAACAACGGATCTGGCCCCAAAGGTGGCACCGCCGGCGCAGGAGCAGGACAGGTCATAGGCAGGCAGGGCCGGTGAACGCCGTCCCTGCCTGTCTGGCAGCCGCGGCTCTGGCTAGGAGAAGCGTCCCGGCCGGAAGGTGGCCAGCATCGGGTGCTTCGTGCCGGTCATGATCTCGCCCGCGAGAAGTTCTCCTGCGATGAGGCCCAGCGTGGCCCCCGAGTGAGTGAAGGCCACGAAGCAGCCGGGCACTTGGCCGAGTTCGCCGAGGACCGGTTCGCCGTCGCCCGGGATGGGCTTGTAGCCGATCTTCCAGGAGGCCGGTTTGAGGTCGGGGTTGCCGCCGATGAGCTTGGATGCTTCATCGGCGAGTTCCTGGACCACGTCATCGGGGATGCTGAAGGAGCCGTCAGGGTGTTCGGCGATGTGCCCTTCATACCAGTCGTGGTCCAGGGCAAGGGTGTTTCCGGGGTTGGGCCGGACGGCGGCCCGGGGGGTGTTCAGCACGGCCTTCAGCTCGTGCTCGACGGGTTTGGTCAGCACCAGCATGGAGACCGGGGATCCGTTGGGGATCTTGACGCCGAGGGAGGCGACGACGGCGGGAGTTGCGGCACCGCATGCCACGAGGACAGCGTCTGACTCGTGGGTTTCGCCTGCGGCCGTCTCGATGCCGGTGGCCCGGCCGCCGTCGACCGTCACGGACACTTTGCCGGCGTTGAGTACGAGTTCACCGCCCAGGGCGTGGAACTCCTCCATCAGGAAGTCCACCAGATCGGGCAGGCTGACCCAGCCCTCACCGGGGTTGAAGATGGCGTTCTCCGGAACGGCATCCGGTTCGATGCCGGGGGTGGCCGAGGAAACCTGTGCGGGTGTCAGAAGCTTCGAGTCATAGCCGATGGATTTCTCGTAGTAGTGGCGGGCTTCCGTGGCGGCTTCCTGGCCGGCGGGATTCCACATGAGGCCACCGCCGAACTGCAGCCAGTCCCGGCCGGGGTCCGCGGCGAAGAGCGTGCGGTAGCGGTCCACGCCGGCGACCCGGAGCTGGTGGTACGGTGTGGACCGTTCTCCGGCGGAGTTCAGCCAGGAGAGCGAGCGGCCGGTGGCCTCGCTGGCGAGGCCGTGTTCGGTCAGGAGGATGACGGAGGCGCCGTCGCGGAGCAGGTGGACGGCCGTGGAGACGCCGAGGATGCCACCGCCGATGATGGCGATGCGCTTGGTTGAGGGCGTGGAGGACATGGGTCTGCCTTTCCTAAAGTAGAGGTATCTGGGGTGTCCGTGAGGGGCACTGGGAGCCGGTGTGCGGGCTATGCGAAGGCGCGGATATTTTGGATGACGCTCAGGACGTCGAGGGACTCTTCGGGGTCGACCGGAAGTGGGCCCTTGCCACGGAGGGCAGTCGCGAGCTCTGCATAGAACAGCGGATAGGCGCCGGGTTCAGATGCGACTGGCCGCAGGTCTCCGTCGACACCCACGGTCCCCCAATGGGTTTGGGGTTCGACGCCGTAGCCCGGGTCCGTGGGTATCGTTCCGGCCGCGAGGGCCGGTTCCTGGCCGTCCAGGCCCCACTTCGTGTAGCCGGACTGGGAGCCCAGGACGTGGAAGCGTGGGCCGACCTGCGCCGTCATGCCGTTCATCCACAACCGTGAGCGGACCCCGGATTCGTGGAGCAGGGACACGAAGGCCTCGGTGTCGGCACCGGCCGGATCCGGGCCGCGGTTCGCCGTTTCGCCGTAGCTTTCGGTCACCGGGCCAAAGAGCTGGACGGCCTGGTCGATCAGGTGGGCACCGAGGTCGTTGAGGATGCCGCCGCCATCGGGCACGGCGGCGGTGTCCCGCCAGTTTCCGAAGCCCTCCGGCCGCCACCATTCGAAGCGCGACTCGAAGCTGCGGACCTCGCCCAGCGCTCCTTCCCCGATAAGCTTCTGAAGCGTCAGGAAATCGGCGTCCCAGCGCCGGTTCTGAAATACCGTGAGCTGCACGCCGGCGTCGGCCGCTCGGGAGATGAGCTCCTGCCCCTGGCCCGGTGTGGTGACGAACGGTTTGTCCACCACCACGTGGAGGCCATGGGCGATGGCCGTTGCGGCGAGGTCGAAGTGGGTCAGCGGTGGCGTTCCGAGGACCACCAGATCGAGGTCACCGGACAGCGCAAACAGGTCCTCCGGCGTCGGGACGATCCGGGTGTCCGGGTAGAGCCTTGCCGCCTCCGAGGCGCGGTCCTGATCCGCCGTGACGATCACGTCCAGCGAGTAGTTGGCATCCGCCGCGATCAGCGGTGCGTGGAAGACTTTGCCCGAGATGCCGAACCCCACGACGGCGGTGCGGATGGGTGCTGCCGCGGTGTTTCCCTTCAGGGTCTCCATCAGAGCACTTCCGAGAGGAATCGCTGGAGGCGTTCGCTTTGCGGGTTGTCGAAGAGGTCGGCGGGCGTGCCGGACTCGACGACCTCGCCTTCGTCCATGAAGACAACCTGGTCGGCGACTTTGCGGGCAAAACCCATCTCGTGCGTGACCACCAGCATGGTCATGCCGCGGCGGCCCAGGCCTGCCATGAGGTTCAGCACGCCCTTGACCAGTTCCGGGTCCAGGGCGCTGGTGGCCTCGTCGAAGAGCATGACTTCCGGTTCCATGGCCAGGGCTCGGGCAATCGCGACGCGCTGCTGCTGTCCGCCGGAGAGGTCGCGGGGGCGGTGGTCGGCGCGTTCGGCAAGACCGACCTCGGCTAGGCGGCGCCGGGCGCGTTCCCTGGCTTCGGCCTTGGGCATGCCCTTGACGCTCCAGAGGGCCAGCGCCACGTTCTCGAGGGCGGTGTGGTCCGGGAAGAGGTTGAAGTGCTGGAACACCATGCCGATGCGGCTGCGCAGGAGGTCCGGTTTGACCTGCAGGGCGCTCTCGCCGGCCAGGAGCACGTCCCCGCTCTTGGGTTCGTGAAGCCGGTTGACGCCGCGCAGGAGAGTGGATTTGCCGGAGCCGGAGGGCCCGATGATGCAGGTGGTGGTGCCCGGGGCGACGTTGAGGCTGACATTGCGGAGCACCTCGACGTCGCCGTAGGCCATGGTCAGGTTCTGCAGTTCCAGGCTGGAGCCGTGGAACGTCTCGATGTCCGGGACTGATTCTTTGGCATTGCTGGCGTTGTTGGTGCTGCTTGCGGTGTTGCTGGCGAGGCTCATGTGTTGCTCCCGGTGGTCAGCGGTGAAGCCGCGGCGAGTTCTTTGACTTCCTTGAGACCGCTGCTGGGTGCGGCGGGGCGGCGTCGGCCGGTGCGGAAGCGGTTATCGAAGTAATTGACCAGATGGGTCAGCGGAACCGTGATCAGCAGGTAGAAGATGCCGGCCATGACCAGGGGCGAGAGGTTGCCGGAAAGCACGGCGGCGTCCTGGCCCACGCGGAAGAGCTCGCGTTCCGTGACCAGCAGGCCCAGGAAATAAACCAGCGAGGAGTCCTTGACGATCGCGATGAACTGGTTCACCAGCGCTGGCAGGACCCGGCGGACGCCTTGCGGAACCACCACCAGGGCCATGGACTTCGCGTAGCTCATGCCCAGCGCGCGGCAGGCCTCACCCTGGCCTTTGTCCACGCTCTGGATACCGGCGCGGAAGATCTCCCCGATGTAGGCGCTGGCGATCAGGCTCAGGGCGATGATCCCCAGGGGGTAGGGCGAGGGACCGAAGATCGATTGGCTGAAGCGGGCGAAACCCTGGCCGATCAGCAGGATGGTCAGGATGGCGGGGAGTCCGCGGAAGAGGTCCGTGTAAATCCGGGCCGGAACCCGAAGCCACCGCGAGGGAGATATCCCCATCACGGCGACGACCATGCCGAGGGCAACGCCGATGATGGTCGCCGCAACGGAGATGATGAGGGTATTGAGGAGACCGACTCCCAGAAGCTGGGGCAGGACCTCGGCCATTGCGCCGAAGTCGAAGAAGGTGCGGGTGATGGTGCTTAACCAGTCCATGGTTGCTCTCAGACGTAGATAGCTTGTGGAACCCGGCGGGCCGCGCAGTGCGGCCCGCCCGGTCAGGTGGCAGCCGGGCTATGTGCCGACGTGCCGATGGTTCGGTGCCTGTTGGTTGCCGGCCGCTTACTTGCTGGGCCGTTTACTTGCTCGGCGCAGGCGTTGCCGTCTGCTCAGCTTTCGGCAGGTACTGCTCGGGCATCGGGGAGCCCGGGAACCACTTCTGGTAGAGCTTCTTCCAGGTGCCGTCCTCCATGGCTGCGGCAAGGCCCTTATTGAGGGCGTCCTTGAAAGCGGTCTTGCCCTTGGCCACGGCGAAGCCGGCGGGAGCGTCGAAGGACGGGATGTCCGCGGCGCTGATCAGCCCGTACTGCGTTTCATAGGCCTTGGCGGCCTCGTAGTCCAGGAAGTGTGCATCAACGGATCCACTGTTGACGGCGGCGATCGCGGTGTTGTTGTCCGGGAAGCGCACCAGGCTCGCGGAGGTGAAGTTCTTGACCGCGTAAGCCTCCTGCAGCGTTCCCTGCACGACGCCGAGACGCTTTCCGCCGAGGCCGTCGGCGCCGGTGATGCCCGAGGTTTTCGTGGTGATGACGGTCAAGTAGCCGGCCAGGTAGCCATCGGAGAAGTCGACGGTTTGTTTGCGCTTGTCTGTGATGCCGATCGCCGCAACGCCGGCGTCGAACTGGCCGTTGGAGACGGCCGCGAGCAGCCCGGAGAAGTCCTGTCCGGTGAAGACGACCTTGTCCACTCCGGCGCGGTGGGCGACGTCTTTGAAGAGCTCGACGTCGAAGCCGGTGAAGTTACCCTGGGCGTCGGCAAAGGTATAGGGCTTCGAATCACCCAGGCTGGCAACGCGGATGGTGCCGGCTTCAATCAGGCCGTAGGGGTTGTCCGCCGGCGAGGACGAGGCGGATGAGCTGCCTCCGCAGCCGGAGAGTGCCAGGACCGCGGCAACAGCAGCGGCGATGAGCGCCCCGGGGCGCATTTTGTTTCCTGTGTTCACAGCGTTTCCAATCGTGGGGGTGAGCAGCGGGGCAGGCAGGCAGTGGGCCCCGTGGAGTGGGACTTTATCGATGGAAGTCTTGCTGAGTCCGGTCTCAGTCCCTAGGATTGAGACCGGACTCACATCGATTGCTAGAAATGTAATCGAAGCCACATCAGGCGTCAAGGGTCCGCTACGAAAGGCCGTAATGAATAGTGATGCTTCCCGGCGCCGCGATGTCACTGTCGCCGACGTCGCCAAAGCAGCCCAGGTTTCCAAGGCCCAGGCCGCCCGCGCCCTGGGCAACTACGGGGCCGTGAGCGACGACGTGCGTGAGCGGGTGCTGGCTGCCGCCGAGGAACTGGAGTACCGGCCCAACGAGCTCGCCCGCAGCATGAACACCGGGAAATCGCACACCATCGGGGTGGTGGTCGGCGACATCGAAAACCCCCATTTCGGCCTGGCCACGCGGGGCATTACGGATACCGCCAAGCGGAGTGGATTCAATGTCATCCTGATCAATACGGACGAGGATACCGAGGCGGAAATCGACGCCGTCAGGGTGCTCCTCGACAAGCGCGTTGACGGCCTGATCGTGGCACCCGCGTCTTCCGTGGAAACGCAACATTTACGGCGCGTTTACGAATCCGGCCGTCCGCTGGTCCTTTTGGACCGCAAGGCGCCAGGGCTCGACGTCGACACCGTGGCGGTGGACATGGAGGACATCTCCCATGAATCCACCAGCTATTTGCTCAAGTCCGGCCACCGGAGGATCGCCTTCGTCTCCACGCTGAAAACAGCCGGGCCGTACCACGACGGCATGCAGCTGGACTCGTCCCAGATCTCGGACCGGCGCGACGGCATGAAACGCGCATTCGAGGAGGCGGGGCTGGACCTGCCCGTCGATCTGATCCGCCTCAACGCCGGCGACGACGAGTCCATCAAGAAGATCACCCGCGAGCTGGTGCAGCGCCCTGACCCGGCGACGGCGATCATCGCCTCCGACGGGCTGATCGGCCTCAGCGTGGTGGAAGCGATCCACGAGCTCGGCCTCTCCATTCCGGGTGATGTCTCCTTCCTCATGTATGACGACTTCGCCTGGACGCGCCTGACCACGCCCCCGCTCACGGTTATCGCCCAGCCTGTCTACGACATGGGCGTAGCGGCCGCGTCAGCCCTGATCCGGCAGATCGAAGGCCGCAAGGCACCGGCGGCCGCACCGACATTCACGGCCGCACTGATCCGCCGCGGCTCGGTCGCGGCCCCGCGGGCGGCCCGCGAGCACACTTAGTCCGCTTGCGGGCGCCATTGGGCGCCTCGACCCAAAGGACAGGGCTTAGTTCTCTGGCGCCGTCCCGGGCCGGCGGATTCACTGAACTGCAGGGGAACGTTTAGTGCAATCGGCGGAGGGAGCGTGATCCCTGTGGGCGGACCCATCCGGCTGCTGGAATCGGGCCGCCCTCACGCGGCGCCCACGGAAACGGGCGCCGATCCGTCATGGAGCTGACGGTCATTGTCCTCATCACCGCCCTTCTGTTCGCGTGGGCGCTGGTGTCGGCGCGGCTGCAGCAGGCGGACCTGACCGCTCCTATTGTGTTCACCGCTGTCGGCGCAGCCCTGGCCTGGTCCGGGCTGGTTAGTGGCCCGTCGCCCTTGGCGAGTATCACCCCGGTTGTCGAGGTCACCCTGGTGTGGGTGCTCTTCTCCGACGCCGCCCGCTTGCCGCTCCAGCAATTGCGCCAAGACGTGAGCCGCTACGTGCGGCTGCTGGGAGTCGGTCTGCCGCTGACGATTGTGTTCGGGTGGGCCCTGGCCGCTTGGTTCTTTCCCCAGTTCGGGTTCTGGCTGGCCCTCCTCGTCGGTGCTGCGCTTGCCCCTACCGACGCCGCACTCGGAATACCCGTGGTGACGAATCCGGCGGTGCCGTCGCGGATCCGCCAGCTGATCACGGTCGAAAGCGGCCTCAACGACGGCATCGCCACCCCGGTCGTCATGCTCGCCATCGCCGGCGCGGCCGCCGCAGCAGGCCTGGAGAGCGCCGAAGGCCCAGGCAGCGCGGCCATGGAGCTGCTCATCGGCGCCGGTGTCGGCGCAGCGGCCGGCGCCGCGGGAGGATGGCTGCTCCAGCTGGCCCGCCGGCGCGGGACCGCAACCGAGGACTTCGCCGGCATCGGCGTCCTGGCCCTGAGCCTGCTCTCCTACAGCGCCGCACTCGCGGTGGGCGGCAACGGCTTCGTCGCCGCGTTCTGCGCCGGGTTGGCGTTCGGCACCTGCGCCGGGGAACGGGGGCCGGCCGAACTGGCTTTCGTTGAGCAGATGAGCGGCCTGGTGTCCCTGCTCGTGTGGCTGGCCTTCGGAGCCATCACCGTGCCGATCATGCTGGAGCACTCCCTCCCCCTGACCATCGCGTATGCCGTGCTCAGCCTCACGGTGGTGCGCATGCTGCCGGTAGCGCTGGCCTCAATTGGCGCCGGCCTCGACCGGAATACCGTCCTGTTCGTGGGCTGGTTCGGCCCGCGCGGACTGGCGTCCCTGGTGTTCGCGCTGCTGGCACTGGAAGCCCTTGGACCAGTGTCCGATCAGGCTGTGGCCGTCATCGCCGCCACCGTACTGCTCAGCGTCCTGGCCCACGGCTTCAGCGCCGCACCGTTGGCTGCCCGCTACGGACGGGCCGCTGCCGCAGCGGGACCGGAGCCCGGCGGACCGGTGCCGGTCTCTCCGGCCCCCGCCCGGGGGCTGAGCCGCATGCACATCCACCCGCCGCATTTTCGGTCGAAGCGGTCCCGTCCCTAGACCGCACTGAACCGTCCGCGCTGGACTCGGGTGCCGTCGTCGCCGTTCACGTTCCGCCGCAGCGGGCTGTGATGAGTCTCACGCGCAAATTTCGCCATCTGGCTTGAGCCGCCCGCGCGGCGCTGTGCACTATGGAAAGGCAAGGCAGGGACTGCGACGTTCCTGCCGGTGCAGCCCGACGATTTCCTGCGACGTTCCGCGTCCGCAGTAAACGCCGGGCACCCATCCTGGTGGACGCAATGAGGCCAAACCGGTGAGCTCGCAGAGCTGCCCACGGTCTCAGGCGTTCCTGGTTTGGCCCCTACGGCGGCTCCGCATCGGTGCGGCAGCCGGACATCCGGATTCATGAAATGGAAGCACTGAACAATGACGTTTGAAACTGCCAACTCTGTAACCCACAAGCTCTGGGACCGCTCCACCATGCACCACGAGCTGGACGCACTGGTCCACGAGCTCTCCGAGCGCCACAACACCGCCAAGAGCAACATCGCGGTCCACGCCAGCGGCCCGAACACCTTCACCCTCAGCCTGAACCACGGCGCCTAAAGCCCGGGTTCCAGGCAGCAGGGCCGAACGACGACGGCGGGAGCCGCCTCCCGCCGTCGTCGTTTGGCGTTAAAGCCCGCGGATCAACCGGCGCCCACGGCCCCGCGCATTTCGGTCTTGACCCGGTACATGTCCTGATCTGCGGCCAGCAGCAGGGCCGTGGCCAGTTCTTTGTGCGCGGCCGGATCAGCGTCCGCCGGGACAGCCGTTTCCGCCTGGCCAACGGACATGCCCAGCCGGAGCTCGCTCCCCGCGATGGTGATGGCGCCGGCCAGGCAGCTCCGGACGCGCTCCGCAACCGCCTCGAGCTCCGCCGCGTGCTCCAGCCGAGGTATCAGGACAACGAACTCGTCCCCGCTGTAGCGTGTGACGGTGTCCGCGCCGCGCACGGCCTGGGCGAGCATCAGCGCCACGTGTTCCAGGACCTGGTCGCCGGCCGCGTGGCCCAGGGTGTCGTTGACCTGCTTGAACTTGTTGACGTCGCAAAACAGCACGCCGACGCGGTTCCGCTGTTCGCCGGCGCTGGCCAGGGCCCCCAGCAGGTTTTCCTCGAGGTGCCGCCGGTTCGGCAGGCCGGTCAGCGGGTCATGCAGCGCCCGATGGTGGGCTTCCCGCAGGAGCGCGGCGCGGTCCGCCTCGGCATCCTCGAGTTGCCGGTGAGCGCTGGCCAGTTCGCGCTCATACCGCCGCCGCTCGGGGGCCGCGAAAAAGATCATCAAATCCCTCGGTTCTGCCCCGCCCACGGTCCGGGTGACGGACAGCAGGACGGGCCTGCGCTGCCCGTCCTGTCCCAACAGCTCGATCGAGAGTTCGGCGAGGTGCCCGTCGCGTTCCAGCTTCGGCCCGGCGTGCGTCCGGTACATCAGCCTGTCCCCGGCCGGCATGAGGTCCAGGAGGCGGGTGCCGTCGAGGCTGCCTTCGGGGATTCCGGTCCAGGCGCACATGGTGGCGTTCGCAGCCAGGATGGTCCCGTCGGTACCGGCAACGATGTAGCCGGCGGGCGCCTGGTGGAAGAGTTGCCCGTAGTCGACGGCCGTGGTGCTGGTCCGGGTCATGCCGGCTTCAGGAATTCGAGGATGGCGGCAGACGTTTCCTCCGGCGCGCTGCTTTGCGGGAAGTGGCCTGTGGCCGCAAGCCGGACCAGGGTGCTGTTCGGGAGCGCGTGGTGCAGGTAGGTTCCCACGTGGTCCGGCGTGACGATGTCGTCGGTGCTTTGCAGGACCAGCACCGGGATGGTGACCTCGCCGAGCAGGTGCCGGACATCGGAAAGGAACGCGACCCGGGCAAAGTCACGGGCAACCCGGGGGCTGATCCGCCCGAAGCTGCCCTGGATCTCATGCTCCAGTTCGGGAGCGTGCGGTGTATTCATGTAGACCGGGGCCATCGACTCGGCCCAGACCACATAGTTGGCATCCAGGGATTCGAAGACGTCGTCGATGTCCTGCCGGGTGAACCCTCCCACGTAGCCGTCCTCGGGGTGGTCAAGATAGCTCGGCGAGGCCGTGACCAGCACGAGCCGGCCGAACCTGCGCCCTGCGTCCCGGGCGGCCGCGCTGACGGCCATCATGGACCCGACGCTGTGGCCGATGAGGGTCACGTCCTGCAGGTCGAGTTCGCGGCAGACTTCCACCAGGTCATCGACGTAGGCGTCAAGGGTGGCGTAGGTGGCCGAATCGTAGGCGGACTGGTCGGAGCCGCCGGAGCCCACATGGTCCAGCAGAACCACCCGGTAGCGGTCGGTGAACCGGGGCAGAATCTTGCCCCACATGCTCTGGTCGGTGCCGAACCCGTGGGCGAACACCAGCGCAGGGCCGTCTTCTGGCCCATGCACCTGGACGTTGTTGCGCGCTGCCGCACCGGACATCATCGGCCAACCTGCTCTTCCAATTCACACATGGACCCACCTATCGAGACCGACGGCTGCACAATTCGTCCGGGCCTCGGGCCCAGAAAGATCCGTCCGGCGCCTGCAGGCGCCGCCCCACGAAAATTCCCATATTACAAGGATGTATTTCGACGACGTGGATCCATCTTAGTCCGGTGGGCCGCGGGCCCGGACCCGCGTCTTCGCAGGTCACGCGGGGTTTCTGGCGGGGATGCTTACAGTCGAAAACTGGCCGTAGCAAGCTGTTCCTGCGCGCGCGGCCGATCCCGGACACACGTATGGACCTCCTGTTCCCGCCAGGCGGTCCGGCACACGACGGCAACTGGGCAACGAAGCGGGCACCTCTGGCCCGCGCCGCCCTCCTGCTGGCACACTGAGCCGATGAGTGATCCCCTCCCCCAGTCCCGGCGGCCTGGCATCCGTGCCGTGATGTTCGTGGACTTCGACAACGTCTATACCGGCCTGATGGCCTTGGACCCGGCGGCCGCGAAGAGATTCGCCGAGGACCCCAAGCACTGGACGGAGGCGCTGGCCGCCGGCGGCGCGGGCGAAGAATCCCGGCGCTTCCTGATCCGCAACTGCTACCTCAATCCGGTGATCTACTCCAAGTACCGGCCGTACTGGACCCGCGCGGGCTTCCGCGTGATCGACTGCCCCTCCCTGACGCAACGGGGCAAGTCCAGCACCGACATCAACCTGGTGCTGGACGCAATGGATGCCCTGGCCGGCGCGGCACATATTGAGGAGTTCTTCGTCGCGTCTGCCGACGCCGACTTCACCTCGCTGGTCCAGCGGTTCCGGGCGGCCGACCGCATGACCACCGTCATCGCTGCCGGCGCCGTGGCGTTCGCATACCGGGAGATGGCGGACAGCGTGGTGGAGTCCCACGACTTCGTGGCAATCCTCAACGGGACCGCGGCCGGCATCCCCCGCCTGGTCCCGTCCGCCGGACTTGGCACACCGCTCCGCACCGCCCAGGGCACTCCCGGGTCCGCGACGTCGGCCGCCGACGAGGTCCGGGCCCTGGTGCAGGCCGCGCCGGGTCCGGTCACGGGAGCGGTCGCGGCGCACCGGGCCCTGACCGCGGACCCGTCGCTGAAGACCGATTGGGGCGGGCACGGCAAGTTCGGGGCCTGGATCGCCCAGATCGGCCAGGGCGTCCAATACTCGTCCACGCCGTCGCCTGGCTGGGTGTGGGACGCGAAGCGGTTTTCCCCGGAGCCCTCCTCGCTGGCCTCCGACGCCCGGCCCGCGATCGAGGAGCAGGTCACCCGGGTCACGGACGTTCCGGCGCTGTCGGCAGAACAGTTCAGACAGGTCTTCCTGTCCCTGGCGGCGAAGCTGCGCGACCATTCGGGCAACCGCAGCGAATTGGCACGGTCCGTCCGGGACGACTGCGTGGCGGCCGGGCAGCCGGTGTCCCGCTCTGCCGTCAACTTCGTGATCCAGGGCGTGGTTTACGCCGGCGGCTCCCTCTCAGAGGAGATATCGTCGGCAGAACTCGCGGCCGCGTGGACCAGAAACGTGGAAGAGCTGTGCCGGCTGGCCCTCATGGAGTTCGACGACGCCGAAAAGCTCGCGCTCCGGCGCTGGGCCGGCGGCGGGCTGCTGGAGTCCGGCCCCGGCGGCTCCCGGGCGTAGCGAACCTCCCGCCGTCGTGGGCTTGCGCTGGGTGTGCCAAACCGGTCAACAGTGCTATCTATCGACATCGGGTACTCACCAAACGAATTCGGAAAGGAGCCGGAAATGCCCAACGACCTTACGGAGCTGGTCAGCGTCCGGTATATGGTTGCCGACGTCGATGCCGCGGTCGACTTCTATACAACGCATCTCGGATTCACCGTCAGGATGAGCGCCGCGCCGGCGTTCGCAGACGTCACCCGCGGCCGGTTGCGGCTCCTCCTCAGCGGGCCGGCCAGCTCGGCAGGCCGTCCCATGCCGGACGGCACGGTGCCCGTCCCGGGAGGCTGGAACCGCATTCACCTCATCGTGGGCGATATCGCGGCCGAAGTGGAGCGGTTGCGCGCCGCAGGCGTCTCGTTCCGGAACGACATTGTCAAGGGCCCGGGCGGACAGCAGATCCTGCTGGAGGACCCGTCCGGGAACGTTGTCGAGTTGTTCCAGCCCGCCGGCGAATAGCGGCCGTTTAACACGCAAGCGGACGACGGCGGGACTTCCCGCCGTCGTTCGCTCCCGCGCTGCGGAACCCCAGCTCACAACTCTGCAGCCCGCTATCCCTTGAACGCGTCGACGGTCTTGCAGCTAACCCGGTGGGGGAAGAGCGCCATGGTTCCCCCTCCGCCTATGCCGTCCGGGTCCCTCAGGTCTGGTCCTCTGTGGAGACGGCGCGCAGGTCGGGGTCCACGCCCCTGGTTCGCTGCGCATCCACCGACGGCACCGGCTCGTTATCCGCACGGTGAAAATAGAGCCAGGCCGCGACTCCCGCGCTCACCGCGACGGCCGCCACTCCGGCAATCACCCAGGCCTTCCCGGACGCCGTCCGCCGCGACTTAGCCCGCGCGGGTGCCGTGACAACACTCGGTGCAACCCGTTTCAGGCCCTCTTGAACACGGGGAGCCAGAGTTTCCACTCCACCGGCGAGGTCGTCAGCGAGCCGCCGTAGTCCGGTCTGGATCCTCGGAGACGCAGATTCAATCCCGGCATCGAGCCCGGCCACCACTCTTTTCAATGCCGCTTCGACTCCGGGAGTCGCCCACTCCCTCCCCTCGGTGAGCTGAGAGATGAGATTCTCTGAAAGATGGCGGATCTGGTCGGCCTGGTTCTTGGGTGTTGCCGTGCGCATGAGTGCCTCCTCGATGTGGTGGATGCCCATAGCCTACGGCGGTCGGCACCGTAGAAACAGGCCCCTCCGGCCGCAGCCAACACGAACGCCCGGGTTCCTCGGTGCGCTCCCTTCCTACAGGAAGGCGGACGACGGCGGGACTTCCCGCTGCCGGCCGCTTGCGTTTGAGCGCGGCGCTTACAGCGCGGACCAGCCGCCGTCGGAGGCGAGGATGGCGCCGTTGATGTTGGTGCCGTCGTCGCTGAGCAGGAACGTGATGGACGCGGCGAGCTGCGCGGCGGTGGCGGGGGTGGGGACGGTGGCCTGCATCAGCGGGCCGAGGCGTTCGGCCGCGAGCTGGGATCCCCAGGTGGCCACGATGTTGGTGATGGTGGGGCCGGGGGCCACGGCATTGAAACGCAGGCCCTTGGGCCCGTACATCACGGCCGAGTTTTTGGTCAGGCCGACGACGGCGTGCTTGGACGCGGTGTAGGCGGCGCCGGCGGCGGACCCGCGCAGGCCGGCCTCGGAGGCGACGTTGACCACGGAGCCGGTCCCGGCGTCCAGCATCAGCGGCACCACCGCGCGGGTCAGGCGCATCAGGGCGGTGACGTTGATCCGGAAGACGCGGTCCCAGAGCTCGTCGTCCACTTCGTGGATCGGGGCGAAGTTGTCCATGATGCCGGCGACGTTCGCCAGGGCGTCGATGCGTCCGCCGGCGGCCGCGACGACGGCGGCCACGGTCTCCTCGCTGGAGATGTCGCCGGCCACGGGGACCAGGTCCAGCCCGGCGTTCTCGGCCACCAGGTCATCCAGGCGTTCCTTGCTGATGTCGGCGGCGATGACGCGGCCGCCTTCCCTGGCGATCCGCAGCGCTGTGGCCTGGCCGATGCCGGAGGCGGCACCGGTGACGATGACGGTCTTGCCGGCGAACCGGCCGGTGGTGGTGGCTTCCTGCCATGAAGCTTCGTTGCCCATGATGTCCTTCCAAACGTTGCTGACGGTGATGCCGCCCAGCTTATGACACTCTGTGTCATTATGTAAGGGTGAATACTGGTGGGATGCCTTCGGATGCTGTGACCACCGCCGTTCCGCGCGCCGCCGGGCGGCCGGTGACGATTGATCCCGACGCCGTGGCCGCCCTCGCGCTGCGGCTGTTCGCCGAGCGCGGCTACGAGCAGACCTCCATGGAGGACATCGCCCGCGAGGCGGGAATCGGGCGCAAGAGCCTGTACCGCTACTTCTCCAGCAAGGCCGAGCTCGTCTGGGGCGGCATGGAACCGGTGGTCGAGGCCTCGGGCCGGGTGCTGGACTCCGCCCGCACTGCCGGCGCGGCCGACGGCGACATCCTGGCCGGGCTGCGCGACGCGGCCGTCGCGGGCGTTACTGTCCTGCCGGACCTGGCGGTCACGCGCGGCCGGCTCCGGCTGATCGCCGAGCACCCCGAACTGGCCAGCCGCAGCTACGAATCCCTGGCGCCGCAGCGCGAGCGGACCAGGGCCTACCTGCTGTCAGCGGGAGTCCGCGAGGATGTCGCGGGGTATCTGTGTGCCGCGTTGATCGGCGCGACGTTCGAGGCCTGGATGCAGTGGGCCGCCGGGACGGACCCGGACCCGGTGCCGCATCTGGTGGCAGCCGTAGGGGTATTGCGGGTGCCGGAGTCGACGCGGGCGGGGTGACAATGGGGAGATGAGATCCGCATCGAACCGAAGCCGGCCGAACGGCCGCCAACTGCCGGTCCGGACCCGGGGTCCCGCCGTCGTGCTTTGGCTGGTGCTGCGGTGAGCAGATTCGTCCTGATCCCCGGAGCGGGCGGCGCGGCCTGGTACTGGAGCCGCATCGTTCCGCTGCTGCAGGGGGCCGGCCACGAAGCCGTCGCTGTCGATCTGCCCGGCGACGATGAAAGCGCCGGGCTGCCCGAGTACGCGCGCCTGGTGCTCGAAGCCGTCGGTGGACGCCAGGACGTGGTGCTCGTTGCGCAGTCGCTGGGTGGCTTCACCGCCCCGCTCGTGTGCGAAAAAGCCCCCGTCGCCGGGCTTGTCCTGGTGAATGCGATGATCCCCGTACCGGGCGAGACTCCCGGCGCATGGTGGGGAAACACCGGCTGGGCTGCGGCGCAGCAAAGCGCGGCCCAGGCCCACGGGTACAGTGCCGAGTTCGACACGGACACCTATTTCCTGCACGACGTTCCGCCGGAAGTGGCCGCGGAAGGCGAACCGCATCAACGCCCCGAAGCAGAGGCGGTGTTCGAATCGGTCTGCACGTTCACGGCCTGGCCCGGGATCCCGACCCGCGTCCTGGCCGGAGAGGGAGACCGCTTCTTTCCGCTGGACTTCCAACAGCGGCTCGCCCGCGAACGCCTCGGCATAGAGCCCGACGTCCTGCCCGGCGGCCATCTCCTCGCCCTGGCAAATCCCGACGGTGTGGCCGATTACCTGCTGCGCCGCTGAACGTGGGAATTCCGGCCTAGCGGCTGCTCACCTGGCCGAACAGTTTCGCGATGGGCGCGAGCACCAGCGGGCGGGCGGCGTACCATCCGGCCGCCGTGATGGCGATGGCGGCCGCGAAGAGCCAGAACCCGACCCAGTTCACCACGTCGGTGCCGCCGAACATGTGGTTCAGGTTGCGCAGCGCACCGGTCGCGAACACGAGGAACACGTGGACGAGAATGAACAGCACGAAAAACAGCATGGTCGGGAAGTGCACCGCGCGCGCAAGCTCTAACGGGTAGACCTTGTTCAGCGTTTTCGCGTTCTTCGGCCAGAACTCGCTCATGCGCGCACCCGTGATCGCAGCGACGGGGGCCGCGATGAAGACCACCACGAAGTACATGATCTGCTGCAGGCTGTTGTAGTTCACCCAGCCGGTCTCAACGGGCCAGTCGAGTGTCATGTACTGCAGGAGCGCGGAGAGCGCGTTCGGGACGGCCTCCCAACTGCTCGGCACGATCCTCACCCAGCGGCCCGAGGCAAACAGCAGCACCACAAAGATGAGCCCGTTGGCCAGCCACAAAATGTCGAGCGACTGGTGCAGCCACAGGTTGATGCTGATCTTCTTGCCACCGCGCTTTGGCGTCCAGTACGCCGGCGGCTTCTGCTGCGTGCGTACCTGATAGCCGGAGCGAATGATGAGCACCATCAGGAAGATGTTCAGGAAGTGCGCCCACTGTGCCCACCATGGGAAGCCGGGCTCCACCGTATCGGGCAGGTCATAAGCGCCGGGGTATCTCTCAAGGAACTCGGGCACGCCCGGCAGCGTCGTCACGCCGCGCGCGGCGAGCACAAGAATCGCTGCGGCGGCCACTCCGCCGACGCCGAAGAGCACGACGAGCTTGATCCACTGGCCCAGGGTCCGTGAGCCGTAGAGCCTTGCCTCGGCCTTGGGCTTCACGGGCTTTTCGACGGCGGCGGGCCGTGCCGCGGGCGCCGGGACGGCGGCGACAGCGGGCGCCGGGGCGGTCGTGGCCGCGGGTGCCGCGACGGCGGCGGGCTGTGCCACCGGTGCCGGGGCGGTGACGGCGGACTGCGCCGCGGGTGCCGGGACGGTGGTGGCCGCCGGTGCGGCCGCGGGTGCACTCGACGCCGAGGGCTCCGTCTCGGCGTCGGCCTTCACCACGCTGATAACCGGGGCAGGGACAGCCTCGGCAACGCGTTCGTGATGTGTCTGCACCGCGGGGGCGGCAGCGGCCGCCGGAGCAAGCCCAGGCGGCGGCCACGGCTCGCCGCCGGGGGCACGGGGAAGCCCGCGACGCAGCGAGGTGGTTCTCGTCGTCCGTGTGGCGGGCGTGTCTGTCGGAGCCGCTGCAGGCGCCTCCGTTGCCGGCACCGCTGCTTCCTCGGCAGCAACAGCCCCGGCAGCATCTGCGGCTGCATCTACGGCGGATGCCGCAGCGGCGCCGGAGGCCGGAGCCCCGGACAGAGCCGCCACCGGTACCGGAGCTTCTCCCGCTGGCGGCCAAGGTTCACCGCCCGGCACGCGCGGCAGGCCGCGGCGAAGCTGCCGCGCCACCGCGGAGCCTGGAATCACCGCCGGGACCGGCGCTGACAGCGCCGCACCCGGCGCCGTTTCCTGGACAGCAGCCGGGGCGGAGGGCGCGGCAGCGGCCGATTCCACCCCGGAAACTGACGCCGACAGATCGGCCGCTTCTGCCGCTTCCACCGCGGAAACTGACGCCGGCAGATCGGCCGCTTCTGCCGTGGCAAGGTGTGCGGACGCCTGGCCTGCTGGAGGCCAGGGTTCGCCACCTTCGACGCGCGGCAGGCCCCGCCGGATGGACCGAGACAGAGTTGCCATCGCTACTTCTTCCGGGCCTCAAGTGCGCTAATGAGCTGGGGAACAACCTTGAAGACGTCGCCGACCACACCGTAGTCCGCGACCTCGAAGATCGGCGCGTCCCCGTCCTTGTTGATGGCGACGATCATCTTCGCGGTCTGCATGCCGGCCCGGTGCTGGATCGCGCCGGAAATGCCCAGCGCGACATACAGCTGAGGTGACACGGAAACCCCGGTCTGGCCGACCTGATGCGACGTCGGGACGTAGCCGGCATCCACCGCGGCGCGCGACGCACCAACGGCGGCACCGAGGGTATCGGCGAGCTGTCCAACGAGTGCGAACTGTTCTTCCGAGCCGAGGCCTCGGCCACCGGCGACAACCTTCGCGGCACCACGCAGCTCCGGCCGCGAGGTGGCGGCAGTTGCCTCCTCGAAGGAGTCGATCCGCGCGGCCGGTTTCGCGGAGCTTGTCACGGCCAAGGTCTCGGACTCTTGCGGCTGAGCCGCCGCCCGCGCCTCGATGGAGCCCTGGCGGACCGTAATCACCGGTGCCCCAAACGTGGACGTCGACGTCACGTTGTAGGCGCCGCCGTAGACGGAGTGCTGTGCCACGACGCCCTCGTCATCACGGGACACACCGACCGCATCGGCGGAAATCGCCGCACGCGAACGGGCAGCGTAACGTCCGGCGAGGTCGCGCCCGTTCAGGGAATGCGAAATCAGGATGGCGTCCGGCTGCACCTGCTCCACGGCGGCGGCAAGCGCGTCAACGCCCGGCACCCCAAGCACGGAAGGATCCGGACTCTCCGCGATGAGTGCGCGCGCGGCACCAAGGGCTGCGGCCTCCGCGGCGGCGGCGCTCCCGGCGCCGGGTGAGGCAAGCACCAATGCAACCGGGGTGCCAACGGCAGCGGCGGCACCGAAGAGCCCGGCCGCAGCCTTCTCGAGTTCACCGGATGCCCGGGCTTCCACGACGACGAGGATTGCGTCACGAGGGAATTCAGTCATGTCGTTGATCCTTAGGCCAGTCGGTTTTCGATCAGGAACTCAGCGAGCTTCTCGCCGGCATCACCCTCGTCGATGATCTTCACGCCCGCCGCGCGCGGGGGCCTCTCCGCAACGGTCAGCATGATCGAACGCGCCGCCTCCGGATTGTCGGCCGTGACCCCGAGGTCCGCGAGGGTCAGGACCTCAAGGGGCTTCTTCTTCGCGGCCATAATGCCTTTGAAGTTCGGGAAGCGCGCCTCGGGAAGTGCCTCGGTAATGGAGATCACCGCGGGCAGGTTGGCTGAGACCTTCTGCACGCCGGAGTCAACGGCCCTGGAGCCAGACACCGCACCGTCGCTGATCTCGACGGAGCTGAGGCCGGTGGCATGCGGCACGTCAAGCAATTCTGCAAGCATCGCGGGAATCATGCCGCCGGATCCGTCGGTGGAGACGTTGCCGGTGATCACCAGGTCAAACCCCATGCGGCGGATCGCTGCGGCGAGGGTTTCAGCGGTAAGTCCAAGATCCGCACCCCGGAGCGCCTCGTCAGAGACGTGGGTGGCGCTTCCCGCGCCCATCGCAAGCCCCTTGCGGATGGTTGCCGTCGCACCTTCGGGGGCGAGGGAGAGAATCGCGACCTCAGTGCCCTCGTTCGCGTCGGCGTGCGTCAGTGCCAGCTCCAGGGCCCGCTCACCGATCTCATCAATGACTGCCTCGCTGACTCCTCGATCGGCGAGGCCGGTTTCAAGGTTCAGTTTTCGGTCCCCGTACGTGTCGGGGACCTCCTTTACTAGGACGATAATCTTCATCGATGGCTCTTCCTGTGGCGGCTTGTCCCTGGAGAGGAGACATTGTCGAACCCATCGAGTCTACGAAACTAGCGCCCTTTCCGGCTGACAGAGCCCGTGTCGTGACGTGAAGTGCCTCGCCATGGGACCGGGATCAAGGTAAAGCCGGACGTCCCGTTGACAACTGCAAAACGTTTTGTGTAACGTGTTTCACACCAGATACAAAACGTTTTGCAAAGGGAAGTCAATGACGACAAGAGTGGGAATACGCGACGTGGCCAAGGCCGCCGGGGTCTCCGTCACCACGGTGTCGCATGCCCTGAACGATGCCACGAGCTTCCGGGTGAAGGCAGCGACGCAGCAACTCGTCCGGGACGTGGCCAGGGATCTTGGGTACGCCCCGAACAAGATGGCCAGCGGACTGCGCAACCAGCGCTCCCAGATCCTTGGCCTGGTCAGTGACGAAATCACCACCACACCCTTTGCCGGGGCCATGATCCGCGGGGCGCAGGACGCCGCCTACGACCGCGGCTACGTGGTGATGGTGGTCAATTCGGGCCTGGACAGCGAGCTGGAAAACCGTGAAATCAATATGCTGCGGCAGCACCAGGTGGACGGCGTGGTCTACGCCAGGATGTACCACCAAAGCGTGCAGGTCCCCGCGGAACTGGAGGGGCTTCCCACCGTGCTGCTGGATTCCATCACTGACGACAAGTCCATTTCCTCGGTTATCCCCGACGAGGTGGGCGCCGCCGAGACGGCCGTTGAAGCAATCATCCAGGCGGGCCACACCCGGATCGGGATGATCAACAACATCGACGACATCCCCGCCACGCACGGCCGCAGGGAGGGCTTCCTCAACGCTCTCCGGCGGCACGGCCTGCAGCACGACCCCCGCCACCTCGTGATCGGCCAGCCCGAAACCACGGGAGGCCGCGAGGCCGCCCTGGGCCTGCTCGGTCAGCCCGACCGCCCCACAGCCCTGTTCTGCTTCAGTGACAGGGTTGCAATGGGCGCCTACCAGGCGGCCACCGCATTGGGGCTGCGCATTCCGGAGGACGTGTCCATTGTGGGAATCGACAATCTCGAAATCATCGCGGACGCCCTTTGGCCGGGGCTCACCACCGTCGCCCTTCCCCACTACGAAATGGGCAGTTGGGCGGTCCACCGAATCCTGGACGACATCGAAAGTCCCGGCGCACCCGCAGTCCAGACGCAACTGGACTGCCCCCTGATTGAGCGGGGGTCGCTCGGCCCGCCGCCACGTTAGCCGATTGCCGGCATCAAGCCGGCACCACCACACCGTTCCACTGCTCCGCCGCCCGGGGACCGCAATAAGAAGGGACGCAGCCGTTGCACCGGCCGCGTCCCCAAGGACCCGGGGCAATCTCCCACGCCCAAATTCAGCAGAAAGATTGACCATCATGAACAAGCGATTCACCCGGATCCTCGCCACCAGTGTAGCTGCGGCGGCACTTGTCGGCTCCCTGGGCGCCTGCGGCAAGGGCAGCGCCTCTGCCCCGTCCGCCGGCTCCAATGAGATCACCATGTGGACCCACAACGCGGGCAACGCCGAAGAACTCAAGGCGGTTGAAAACATCGTCGATTCCTACAACAAGAGCGCCGGTGCCAAGGCCAAGATCAAGGTCCAGGCGTTCCCGCAGGACTCCTACAACGACTCCGTGGTCTCGGCCGCGGCCGCCGGAAAGCTCCCCTGCATTGTTGACATCGATGGCCCCAATGTTCCCAACTGGGCCTGGGCGAAGTACCTGACACCCCTGAAACTCGACGCGGATGTTTCCAAGAACCTGCCGAGCACGGTGGCCAAATGGGAGGGCGAGACCTACGCCGTTGGCACCTATGACGTCGCACTGGCGATGCTCGCACGCGCCTCTGACCTCAAGGCAGCCGGTATCCGCGTCGCCACGGTCGAAAAGCCGTGGACCAAGGACGAGTTCCAGGACGCGCTGACCAAGCTCAAGGCGCTGGGCAAGTGGGAATACCCGCTGGACATGGGTACCGCCGGAACCGGCGAATGGCTGCCCTACGCCTACTCCCCGTTCCTGCAGTCCTTCGGTGGGGACCTGATCAACCGCGACGGGTTCCAGTCGGCAGACGGCGTCCTCAATGGCGACAAGGCCATCGAGTGGGCCCAGTGGTTCCGCGGCCTTGCCGACCAGGGCTTCATGGCGAAGAAGAGCGGCAAGGACTCCACCCAGGACTTCCTCAACAACAAGAGCGGCCTTCTCTACACCGGCTCCTGGGCCGCGGACAAGGCACGCGCAGCGGTAGGTAAGGACCTCGTGGTCATGCCGTCCGTGGACCTCGGGACCGGCCCCAAGATCGGCGGCGCCTCCTGGCAGTGGGGCGTGACCAGCGGCTGCAACAACTCCGCGGCAGCCATGGACTACCTGTCCTACTCGCTGAAGCCGGAAAACCTGGCCGCGGTGGCGAAGGCAACGGGCACCATCCCGGCCACCGACGAGGCCGCTGCCCTGATCCCCGCGTTCGCCAAAGGCGGCACAAACCGGATCTTCATGGAACTTTCCCGCAACTACGCGGTGATGCGCCCCGAAACCCCGGCCTATCCCTTCATCGCCACCGAATACGGCAAGGCTGTCCAGGACATCCTGGCCGGCGCCGACCCCAAGACGGCGCTGGACAAGTCGGTCAAGGCCATCGACGCCAACATCAAGTCCAACGGCGGCTACAAGAACTAGCCGGCTGCCAAACGGTACTTTCGACGGCGGTGCGCAACCGCCGTCGAAAGTACCTCAGGCCCTGACTGTCGACGGAGAAAACCATGACAACCACCCAACTCCCCTCCCCCGGCCGCCGTCTGGCGGACCCGGCCCCGGCCGCACCGCCCAGCAAACCGCGTCGCCGGCCGCGCCACCTTCGCGAACAGATCAGCGGGTGGGGCATGATCGCCCCGGCCGCGGTCCTCCTGCTCGCCTTCGTCTTTCTCCCGGCGATCCTGGGCTTCGGCCTGGCATTCACGAACGCCAGGCTTGTTTCCCCGCGGCCCGTCGAGTTTGTCGGCACGGACAACTTCGCGCGGCTCTTCGCGGATCCCGTGTTCTGGCGCTCACTGCTGAACGTCAGCTACTTCGCCGTCGTGGTGGTGCCCGTCCAGTCCGGACTCGCCCTGGCGATGGCCCTCCTGATCAACAAGAAGTTCCGCGGCGTGAACTTCTTCCGCACCATCTACTTCCTTCCCGTGGTGACGTCCATGGTGGTGGTGTCCCTGCTGTGGATGTTCATGTACCGCAAGGACGGCCTGATCAATGAGTTGCTGTCGGCGGCCAGTTTCGGCCTCATCAACGGCCCGGACTGGCTCAACGATCCCGCCACCGCCATGCCGGCCATCATTGCCCTGTCCATCTGGCAGGCCGCAGGCTTCCACATGATCATCTGGCTCGCAGGCCTGCAAAGCATTTCCGGGGAACTCTACGAGGCCGCCCAACTCGACGGGGCCAGCCGCTGGCACCAGTTCCGCTTCGTGACCTGGCCCGGCCTCACCCACACCCGCACCCTGGTCCTGGTGACCATCACCATCCAGGCGCTCGGGCTCTTCGACCAGGTCAGCGTCATGACCCAGGGCGGGCCCCTCGATTCCACCACCACCATCATCTACGAGGCGGTGCGCTCCGGCTTCAAGCAGCAGGAGACCTCCTACGCCTCGGCCATCTCGCTCGTGTTCTTCGTGCTCGTCCTGCTGATCTCCGCAGTGCAGCGCTACCTGACCCGAGAGAAGGACTGACGTGAAACAGACACTCATTTCCAAGGGTCTCGGCAATGCCGCGACCACGGCGGTCCGCCTCCTGTTCGCCGCCGTCGCCGCCTTCCCCATCGTGTTCATGATGGTGTCCTCGCTCAAGCCGGACCAGCAGATCTTCGGCGACATGTCCTCGGTGGCGGCGTTCCTGCCGGTCGGCAACATTTCGCTGGACAACTACGCGGCCGTGTTCGACCGGGTGCCGGCCGCCCGCTTCCTGATGAACTCCATCGGCATTTCCGCGGTCACGGTGGTGCTAGGCATCTTCATCAACAGCCTATGCGCGTTTGCCCTGTCCCGGATGGAGGTCCGCGGCAAGCGCGTGGTGTTCACCGCGATCCTCGCCACCCTCATCGTGCCCTTCCAGACGCTGGCGCTGCCGCTGGTGTGGTGGGTCAACCAGCTGCCGTACTTTGAGCTCAACGGGTTCAGCCTCGAGATCTCGAAGGGCTGGCTGGACACCTACCAGGTCCAGATCATCCCGTTCATCGCGAACGCGTTCTCCATCTACCTGTTCCACCAGTACTTCGAGTCCATCCCGAAGGAACTGGACGAGGCTGCCCGGATCGACGGCGCGGGCTGGTTCACCATCTACCGCAAGGTGGTGATGCCGCTCGCGGGACCGGCGACCGCCACCGTGGCCATCCTGACCTTCCTGCCCGCCTGGAACTCCTACCTGTGGCCGCTCATGGTGGTCCAGTCCGAGGAACTCCGCCCGGTGATGATCGGCATCCAGTACTTCTTCCAGCTCAACGTCTCCTGGGGCGAGGTGATGGCTTACGCGTCCCTCATCACCATTCCCGTGGTGGTCCTTTTCATCGCGTTCCAGCGATCCTTCATCAACAGCATCGCCTCCAGCGGCGTCAAGGGCTGACCAGCCTCCTCACGCGAAAGCCTGCAAAGAACCCTCATGAAAACACTCACAGAACTCGACTGCCAGTACCGGCCAAAGTGGCACTACTCAGCGGAGCGCAACTGGCTCAACGACCCCAACGGGCTGGTCTACGCCAACGGCATCTACCACCTCTTCTACCAGCACAACCCGCACGGCGAGGAGTGGGGCAACATGTCCTGGGGCCACGCCACCTCCACGGACCTGCAGCACTGGGACGAACAACCCGTGGCCATCGCATGCGATGAGCAGGAGGCCATCTTTTCCGGCTCCGCGGTGGTCGATGTCCATAACACCAGCGGCTTCGGCGTCGGAGGCGTGCCCCCGCTGGTGGCCATCTACACCAGCGCGTACTCGCCCGCCTCACCGCTCGCCGGACGGCAGGCACAGTCCCTCGCCTACAGCACGGACGACGGCGCCACCTGGACCAAGTACGCCGGGAACCCGGTGCTGGACCGCGCCTCCGCGGACTTCCGCGACCCCAAGGTCTTTTGGCACGACGGCGCCGCCGGCAGCTACTGGGTGATGGTCGCCGTCGAGGCGGTCCACCACGAGGTGGTCCTTTACAAGTCGGCTGACCTGTTGACCTGGGAGTACCTGAGCACCTTCGGCCCGGCAAACGCCACGGAAGGGGTGTGGGAATGCCCGGACCTGTTCGAACTGCCGGTGGACGGCGACGCCTCCAACACCCGGTGGGTCCTGGTGGTCAACCTGAGCCCCGGCGGCATCGCCGGCGGATCGGGCGGCCAGTACTTCATCGGAACCTTCGACGGCGTGACGTTCCGTTCCGAAACCACCGTCACCGACGGCGTGCAGGCCGACGACAGCCGGATGGCCGACTACGGGTGGCTCGACTGGGGCCGGGACTACTACGCGGCCGTGTCGTTCAGCAACGTCCCGGACGGACGGCGGCTCATGATCGGCTGGATGAACAACTGGCAGTACGCCGCCTCAACGCCCTCGGACGGCTGGCGCAGCGCGATGTCCCTGGTCCGCGAGGTCAGGCTGGTGTGCCGCGGCGGCCGCCCGGTGCTGGTGCAGGAGGCGGTGGACCCGTTCCACACCCACGGTACCGAGGTGTTCGCCCTGGACCGGCAGCCGTTGGCGGACGGGGTGACCTGGCTTCCGGCCGAGGCCTGCGGTGATGTGCTGCGCATCGATGCGGACTTCGAGCCCGGCGCCGCCGGCAGGGTGGGTCTGGTGCTCCGGGCCGGCGGCTCAACGGACGGGGAATCCGGCTCCAGGTCCGGGCCCGGAGCCGGAGTCGGAGCGCGCACTGTCCTGGCCTACGACTGCCGCACGGCGGAGCTCAGCCTGGACCGGACCGAATCCGGCAACGTGGGCTTCCACGAGTCGTTCCCGTCGGTGGAGCGCGTTGCCGTGTCCTTGGAGGACGGCCGGCTAAGGCTCCGGGTCTTCCTGGACCGCTGCTCGGTCGAGGTCTTCGCGCAGGACGGCCTGGCCACCATCACCGATCTGGTCTTTCCCGCGAACTCCGGCACCGCCGTCGGGCTGCTGGCCGAAGGCGAGGGCGGCACCCTGGCAGGCCTCGCCGTCCTCGCCTGAGCGGCTGAAAGGGCCCAAAGCCAGCGACGGCGGGGGGGAGACACGTGTCGAAACGAAGCCGGTCCGCCGGACCGCTGCCGGCCATCTGCCGTTCACCCGCCCGTATCGGGGATTAATTACCGGGAAGTAGCGTTGCGATCTCTTGTTGAGATCCAACCTTTGAGAGGCTCCCGAATGAGCACGACTCACACCCGAGGCATCCTCACGGCCGCCGCAGCAATCGTCCTGGCCGCGTCCGCAATCAGCATCACCGCGGCCGCCCAGGCCGCAGACAACCCCACCGGTGCCGGCAACCACGGTGACAGGAACACGGCCCTGGCCGACGCCTTCAACGGCGTTGACCGGAACACGAACTGGCAGCAGACGTCGAAGCTGAAGCTGAATTTCCCGACGTACCACACGGAGGGAATCGCCTACAGCCAGGACCACATCTTCCTCTCGGCCGTTCAGATCATCGAACCGACCGTGAAGTTCCCGACCCCGCAAAACGGCTTCGACCGCACCCCCGGCAAGGGCGTCGGCCACCTGTTCGTCATGGACAAGTCCGGCGCCCTGCAAAAGGACATCGTCCTGGGAGAGGGCGACATGTACCACCCCGGCGGCATCGACTTCGACGGCACCAGCGTCTGGATCCCCGTGGCCCAGTACCGGCCGGACAGCAGCGCCATCATCTACCGAGTCGACGCGACCACCCTGGACGTGCACAAGCAGTTCGAGGTGAAGGACCACTTCGGCGGCATCGTGATGGACAAGCAGACCGGCCACCTGGTCGGCAACACCTGGGGCTCGCGCCGCTTCGCCGAATGGGATCTGCAGGGCAAGCAGCTCTCGACCTGGCAGAACCCGAACTACTTCATCGACTACCAGGACTGCCAGTACGTGGCCAACTCCCGGATGCTCTGCAGCGGGATCACCAACCTCCCGCAGACCCCGGCGGCCGGCGGCACCGGCGCCACCTACGAACTCGGCGGCATGGCGATGATCGACCTCAAATCCCGCAGCGTAATCCGCGAGGTCCCCTTCCAGCAGTGGTCCACCGCAGGCCATGTGGCCACGCGCAACCCGTTCAAAATGACGGCCGACGGCGGGCACCTCACCATGAAGGTGGCCCCAGACAACGGCGAGGAAGGCAACGGCACCGAAATCCTCACCTACGAGGCCACGGTCACGCCGGCCAAGTAACGCAGGCCGCTCACCCAAGCAGCATACGAATGCCTGCCATCAGCCGCCGGCATCCCTGAACAACAACGATTGGCTACCCCCATGCCTCATCCAGCACAACGATTCACCCGGAAGCGGGTCGCCGCCACGGGCGCGGCAGCCCTGGCCGCCTCGGCACTGACAGCCGGAATGTTCGGTATCGGCGCAGGTCCGGCCTCCGCCGGTGAAAACCACAACGGTACCGCGACGCCAATCAAGCACGTGGTGGTGATCTTCCAGGAGAACGTTTCCTTCGACCACTACTTCGCCACCTACCCCAAGGCTGCCAATCTCCCGGGTGAAACCCAGCAGGGCACCGGCACCGCGACGGCATCCTTCACCGCCGCGAAAAACACCCCCAAGGACATCAACACTCTGGCCACCGCCGGCCTTCTGGCACCGAACAACCCCAACTCTGCGCAGCCTGCCCGGCTCTCGCCGGCGCAGGCCGTCACCTGCGACCAGGACCACGGATACACCGCCGAGCAGAAGGCATACAACGGCGGGGCGATGAACAAGTTCGTCGAGTTCACCAGCCGCGACGCCTGCGGCACCAACCAGTACGGCCGCCCCGGCCTCACCATGGACTACTACGACGGCAACACCGTCACCGGCATCTGGAACTACGCCCAGAACTACTCCATGAGCGACAACCACTTCAGCACTGTCTTCGGACCCTCCACACCCGGGGCGCTGAATCTGGTATCCGGCCAGACCCACGGGGCCACCGAGTACACCGCCGCAGGACAACCTGTGGCCACCCCGGCGGCCGGCAGCAGTGCCGTCAGCCTGCCGGATGCGAACGGCGTCGGCACCGTCATCAACGACCCGGACCCGGTCCACGACGACTGCTCGAACAGCAGCCACGCCAAAACCGGAAACCTGGCCGGCCTGAGCGGCAGGAACATCGGCGACCTGCTCAACGCCAAGGGCACGTCCTGGGGCTGGTTCCAGGGTGGTTTCACGCCGACCACCGCCGCGACCGCGGACTCCCCGGCGTCGTGCCTGTCCAGCCACACGAACGCCGCCGGCGCCAGCGTTGTTGACTACTCCCCTCACCACCAGCCGTTCCAGTACTACGCCTCCACCGCCAACCCGCACCACCTGGCACCGGCGTCCGACGCGGAAATCGGCCACAACGGACAGGCGAACCACCAGTACGACCTCACCGCGTTCAACAAGGTGGTCAACACCGACAACATGCCCGCCGTGTCCTTCCTGAAAGCCGGAATGTTCCAGGACGGCCACGCCGCCTACTCTGACCCGATCGACGAGCAGAACTTCATCACCAGCACCGTGAACCAGATCCAGAAATCCCGGAACTGGGACAACACTGCCGTGGTGCTTGCCTACGATGACTCGGACGGCTGGTACGACCACGTCGCCGCCAAGGCAAAGAACTCCTCCAACACCGCCGACGACGACGCCTGGTGCCAGCACGCCGCAGCCAGCGGCGTCCCGATGGCCGGCGGCTACGCTGACCGCTGCGGCCCCGGCCCGCGCCAGCCGCTGGTAGTCATTTCCCCCTACGCGAAGAAGAACTTTGTGGACCACACCCAGACCGACCAGGCCTCGATCCTGCGCTTCATCGAAGACAACTGGCACACCGGCCGGATCGGCGACGCCTCCGCCGACGCCACCGCCGGGTCGGTGAACGCCATGTTCAACTTCGGCAGACAGCGCAACGACCAGGTCCTGCTCAACGAACAGACCGGCGCCGTCGCCTCCACCGAACACGGCAACAACAACTCCCACAACAACTCCGGAAAGTAAACACCTGCAACAGCCCGGTCATGGACCGCCGGCAAAACACCCCCTTGGAACGCCACCCGGCCAACAGCCGGGTGGCGTTCCTGTCCGCGCCGCCTCAACGACTCGTCCTCCCCCCGAAGCATCAACAGTTTGTTGACAACAGGATGTTGATGCCAGAAGCTGGTGGTGTCGAGGGGTGCCGAGCCGACGGGAAAATGGAGTCTGGAATGAACGAGACCGACGGGACCCGTCAAGGCGGCGACGCTGCGGAGGCTCAGCGCCAAAGCCAGGCCACACGGATGTTGCTGGACCGGGGCGCCGCCGAACTCCCGCCCCGGCCCTGGCTCGGTGAGCGGCAGCCCCCTTCGGCGAGTGACCTGATCCAGCACGTCCTGTGGCGGTCCAACGGGACCGACCGCGGAGAGCCGGTGGATGGTCTGGACGTGCGGGCCGCCCTCACGCTTGTGTCAGCCGCGCGGGCAGAGACGGACGGCCTGGAAACGGCACTCCTGTTCCTGGCGCGGGCCGAGGGGCTGACCTGGCCCCAGATTGCCCAGAGCCTTGGGCTCCGCTCGGCGCAGGCCGCGCAGCAGAGACTGGATCGGCTGTCCGGCAGGCCCGAGACGGGTGTGGTGGGCTGACGTGGAATTCACTCCTCAGGCCAGTGCCGGAAGGGAAGGCCGCGATCCCGCCGGCGCGGTTCTCACCGGCATCGGCGCCAGCCCGGGCACCGCCTGCGGGACGGCCCGGACAGTTCACAGCGTCGACGAATTCTCCGCGGTGGCCCCCGGCGACGTTTTGGTCTGCCGCACCACTGACCCCGCCTGGACGCCACTGTTCGGGATCGCCGCTGCCGTCATCACAGAAACGGGCGGGATGCTCTCGCACGCCGCCATCGTGGCCCGCGAACAGGGCATCCCCGCCGTTCTGGGGGTAACCGGCGCGCTGACCCGCATCACGGACGGAACGACGCTCGTGGTCGACGGAACCCACGGAACCGTCCACGCGAAACCAGCAGGTCCCGGAGCGGGTCCATGAGCCCGCAGCAGCCATCCATGCTGCTCACCCTCCACGCCCTGAGGCTGCTCGGCTTCGCTGACACTGAGTCAGTTGCCGCCCGGTTTGGCCAGGATCCGCACGACGTCGAACGGCTCCTCATTTACGCCGGCGCGAACGGGTGGGCGTCGCGCTCCTCATTCGGCGGAAACCGGGGCTGGTCCCTGACCGTGGCCGGCAGGACTGAAAACGAACGGCTCCTGGCCGAGGAACTGGACAGCGTGGGCGGCCAGGCAGCAGTCACCGCCGTGCACGCGAAGTTTGCACCGCTGAACGCAGGAGTCGTGGCCGCCTGCAGCAAACTCCAACTCCGCTGGCTCGCCGAGGGAAGTCAGTCCAACGATGGGATCGACGAGCCAACACAGCAAACCTTCACCCAGGCATTGGCGTCCTTGAGCGATCTGGAAGTCCGCCTGACCGCTGTGTTGCCGCGGTTCAGCGGATACGCGGAACGCCTCGAGCTGGCAGTGGAAAACGCAGCCACGGAGCCAGCGTGGCTCACCGCCACAGACCGCGACTCCTTCCACCGCATCTGGTTCGAATTGCACGAAGATCTCATCGCCACCCTCGGCATCCGGCGATGAACGCCCCAGCACGACCCCAAAAGTGACAGCGGAACCGCGGTCAACCGGTGCTGGATGACCCGCGCGCGGCGGCTTGGACCTGTGTGACGGGTTTGGTGGCGGGCATGCCGAGCACGGCGATGACGGTGAGGACGGCGGCGATCATGACGGCCAGGAACACGGCGGACGAGGCCGCCACGATGGTGTGGGGATCCGTGTCGCCGTGCGGGGTGCCGGCGTAGACAGCGTTCGCTATCGCACCGAAAACGGCGACGCCGATGGAGCTGCCGATGGATCGGGCGAAAAGGTTGGTGCCCGTGACCACGCCGCGCTCGTTCCATTCGACGCTCGTCTGGGCGGCGATCAGGGTTGGGGTCGCGACCAGGCCGAGTCCGAGCCCGACGATGAAGCAGCTGACGGCGACCAGCGCAACGTTGGGGACGGAGGCCGTGACGGCCAGGACTGCTGTGCCGATGACGGTGACCGTGATGCCGATCAGGGCAGTGTTCCGGAACCCGATGCGCAGATACAGGCGGCCCGATTGGGAGGCACTGATCGGCCAGCCGATGGTCAGCGCTGCCAGGGCGAGTCCGGCCACGATCGGGGAGGTCGAGAGGGCTCCCACGAGGAACGTGGGAACGTACGAAGTGATGCCCAGCATGACCGCTCCGACCCCGAAGGCGACCATCGCCGTCGTCGCCAGCAGCCGCCGGGAAACCACCCACGGCGGCAGCACCGGCTCCGCCGCCCTCCGTTCGACGAGAATAAACGCGACGAACAGGAGGGCACCGCCGGCGAACACTGCGTCGCTGATGGCGGAGTCCCAGGCCCAGGCCTGGCCGCCCTCGAGGGCCCCGAGAATGAGCAGGGTGAGCGACACGGTGAGCAGCCCCGCGCCGAGATAGTCGACCCGGTGCTTTACGGGCTCGATGTTCTCGTGGAAGGACCGGACCAGCATCCATCCGGCCACCAGGCACAGCGGGATGTTCACAAGGAAAATGCCGCGCCAGATGCCGAGTGAGGCAAACACTCCCCCGAGCGTCGGACCCACCACTGAGGAGACCGCCCACACGCTCGCCAGGTAGCCCTGCACTTTTGCCCGTTCGGCCAGGGTGTAGATATCGCCGGCGATGGTGATGGCCATCGGCTGGACCGCGCCCGCGCCCAGGCCCTGCACCACGCGGAAGGCGATGAGGACCGGCATGCTCCAGGCCACTCCGCACAGGATCGAGCCGAGCAGGAACAGACCGATTCCGATCAGCATGATCGGCTTGCGGCCGATGGTGTCGGAGAGCTTTGCGTAGACCGGAACGGACACGGCCTGCGCCAGCAGGTAGGCGGAGAACAGCCAGGGGAACGAGCTGAACCCGCCAATGTCGTGCACGATCGCGGGCACGGCTGTCGCCACCACGGTCGCGTCGATCGCCACCAGGCCGGTGGAGAGCATCAGGGCAATGAGGACGGGTCCGCGTTTGGAGCGGAACCCGACTCCCTCGGCAGGCATGGTGGTCACGTGCATCACTCCCATCGGCGCCCGAAGCGCGGTGCGTGAACCGGTTACGGCCCCGACAACATAACTTCCCCGTTCGACAAATTAGTCCCGGTCCAGGATCTTGCAGCCCGGGCAGACGGGAGATTGACCGGCCTGTCCCTTCAAAAGGCGTTCCACTGCGGCTTCCTGATCTGTGAACTATTCCGAAGAACTCCGATGACACAAATGATCAGAAGGCTTAGCATTATGGCGGGGGACGGGCTGATCAAACCCACAGGCGTATCCGCGTGACGGTCTCATATTCGACCAGAGGATCCGCCATGAACCAAAAGCGAGTTGCTGCCACCGTCTTCTGTTCCCGCCTCACGTCTCGCGACACGGGCATGGCCGTCGTCACGTATCTGTTCATGGCGAAGCTTTGGATGATGCACAGGCGCACTTCCGGCTTCCTGGTCTTTCTCGTCGGCGTCGCCGCTGCATTGACGCTGACATCGGCGGCCAGTCCTATGCCTACTCCATCCGCCACATTGAAGAGCGATGCCGAGGGGTCCAAGGCTGCTCTCGTGCGAATCGACCTCCTTGCCATCGCGGAGATCGCCCACATTGACCACAGCACAGGTGAGGTGGTGATCTCCCGTGGCCGGTCCACAGTGCCGCTCGGTTCCGCTACCGGCGTCGTCGTTTCAGCAGACGGGATTGTGGCGACCACCTGGGAGAATCTTGCCGTCGACGAGGGCGCTGTGGCCGCTTACAGCGCGAACGAGCTCTTCGCCAAAGTGATCGGAGTGCCGATCGTTGGAAACGGCGGGAATCCGCTGCGGCGAGGCTCGACGCCTGATCGATACTGGGCGCCGCACCTGCAGCACTGCTACGACCAGGTGGAGCACTGTATCGTCTTTCGCGTCCCCCAGTACCGAGTGCACACTTACACGGCGGAGCCTGCGACCGTCATGGCCGAACTGCTCAACCACCCGACCGGGCCCAAGGACATCGCGTTGCTCAGGATCAGTGGCGGCGGTGGCGCGCCGACAGCCACGCTGGCCGCGCCGGCCGCAGCACCAGGTGCGAATCCCGTACTGGTCGGCTTCACCGAGGATCCGAGCCCTAAGGCGGGACCGGCGGAGTTTCCGGTGGCGGTGGACACCGCCGCGGGCCGAATCCGCTCTAGTCAGGACCTTGCCGGGCCGCTCGACGCCGGCGTGTCCGGCGGCCCCGTGCTCGACGGGGCAACCGGCCAGGTCCTCGGCCTGATGGGGCCCCGCCAGCCAGACGGCCAGGGCACTCTGGTGCCGGCCGCGTCCATTCAAGCAGCTATGGCCGCGGCGGGCGTTGAGGCCTCCCCATCGAAGTTCGATGCTGTATTCCGGCGGGGCATCGATCACCTCTCATCGGGCATGGGCGGATCGGCCGAGAGCGCACTCGAAGAGTCCTTGACCTACTTCGATTCCGCCTTGGCGACAAGTTATCTTGAGCAGGCCCGAAAGATGAGTAGCGAGCACCCGATGGGAGACCAGGCGACCGCCGCCGCAGACGCTGGCAAGGACGGCCCCCTGCAGGCTGCCCTCCTGCCCGGATTCGCCGGATTCCTGCTCCTGGCCGGAATCCTGGCCGTCCTGGTCCTGCGTCGCGGCAGGGCGTCAGCCGCTCGGGGCGTCCGCGGGGCCCCGCCTCGCCCCACTGGCCGTTCAAGCTCAAAGGGTGCCGAAGGGAGACCTGTTGCCCCTCTGAAACCCCAAACCGGCGAGAGCCAGACCGCAATGACCCGGGCTGCGCGCGCTGATGAAGATCAGGTCCTGCGACAGCAGGCCGGACACGGCGGGACGGGCCCCGTGCGCACCGAAGCAGCCGGGCACAAGAGTTCTCCTCCCTCGCAATCTCCGGTATCTGGCGGGCGAGGTCAGCCGGCTTCGGGGGCGCCCGGGGACGTAAATACGGGCCTGAACGGTGGCGAAACCCGCACGGCCGGACCGCTGGCACCCCGCTCCGCGGAGAGACAGGGCCGGACGTTTTGTTCCCAGTGCGGCAGATCAGTGCGCCCGGGAGCGCGGTTCTGCTCCGGCTGCGGTTATCCGGTCGGGTAAACCGTGGACCCCGTTCAGGATTACCTCTATCCCGGGGCAGAATTCGCGGGTTATCAGATCCAGTCCCTGGTCGCCCGCGGCGGCATGGGAGTCGTGTACCGGGCGCTGGACGTGCAGCTCGGCCGACCCGTCGCCCTCAAGCTCCTGGCCCCGGAACTTGCAGCCAACGAGAAGTTCCGCCAGCGGTTTGTCCGTGAGTCCCGGCTCGCCGCCTCGGTGGACCACCCCAACATCTTGCCGATCTACGCTGCCGGGGAATGGTCGGGACTGCTCTACATCGCCATGCGCTTTGTGCACGGCACTGATCTCAAGGCAGAACTTGACGCTCGCGGCCCTCTCCCGCTGACCGAGGCCCTGGGCATTCTTTCCCACACGGCCGCGGCCCTGGACGCCGCGCACGGCGCGGGCCTTGTCCACCGGGACGTCAAGCCCGGCAACATACTGCTCTCTGACGACCCGGCAAACGGCCACCGGCTCGTCTACCTCACGGACTTCGGTCTCACAAAGCGCACCACCTCCGCCACGGGCGTGACGACGGCCGGTCACTTCCTCGGCACCTTGGACTACGTCGCACCCGAGCAGATCCGCGGCGGGGACATCGATAGTCGGGCCGATGTGTACGCGCTGGCGTGCGTGGCCTACACGCTGCTCGCAGGCCACCCGCCGTTCGACCATGACGACGACTCGGCCCAGCTGTGGGCGCACATGACCGAGGAGCCGCCGCGCCTCACCTTGGAACGGCCGGAGGTCCCTCCTGCAATGGAGGCTGCCATCGTCAAGGGCATGGCGAAACAACCCGAGGACCGGCCCCCAACATGCGGCGCGCTCGTTACCATGATGTCCGGCGGCCCGCCTGGCAAGGTTGTTCCAGCGCAGCCCCGAGGCGCGGGGAAACACGCGGTCCCGCCCCGCGCCACTAGACCCGGCAAGGGCAACAGCGGCGCCGCCCCGGTGGAAGCAGGGACCCTCGTCCGCGCGGGCGCGAACGCCCACTTGGGCGGACGATCCACCGGGTCCCGGGGTAGGCGCGCTGAGCGGCGGCCGGGCCGGGCCGCACGGCTGGCTGTGCTAGGCGGGGCGCTCCTCCTCCTAATCCTCGCCATCCTCGCCGGCGCGCTGCTCCCGCCGATGCTGTCTGGAGAAAAGTACGTGACCTTTCGCGCGGATGGCGTCCCGTACACCCTCGATGTCCCGCAGAGCTGGACTGCCCGAACTCACGAAGCGGGCGACAGCACCGTCAGTGTGCTCTCGGACGCAGACCTGACGGCGCTTTTCGCCGACGAGCCGGACGCTCCGGCTGCCGCGGCCCGAACGGCCAGTGAACCGGAGAAAGTCGCCGGACTCGCCATCTACCACCGGCCCGCCGGGCTGACCAATCAATCCCCGACCGCCCGCGTCCGCACGGCGGAAGCGCTCCTGCCCGGCCGGGACGCGCATCTGGTGGACCGCGGGCCGGCTACCGTCGGGGAGGTTAAGGGGCAGGCCATGGAGGGGACGATTCCCCTCTCATCCGCCGTCACGCTGCAGGTCCGGGTCTTCGTCGTTGAGACCGATCCGGTCCAACTCCTGGTCTTTTTCGCCCCCTCGTCGCTGTTCGAGCAGCGCACGGAAACTTTCGATCACGTCGTCGGTTCTCTACGCCGGACGAAGTAAGGAAGGTCGCCATGCCGGACCAAGTGCCACCCCCGGACGGAACTGCGCTTTTCGTGCGCGCAAATGGCCGTGAGTGGAGCTTTCCGCCGCAGCAGACAGTTCAGGTTGGTCGGGATGCTGGCGCCGATGTTTCTATCGATGACGATCGTGTCAGCCGCGAACACGTCCGGCTTTGGCACAGCGAGGGCAGATGGTGGGCGGCAGATCAGGCAAGCCGCAACGGCACCTGGGACATGGAGTCGGACCGGGTGCTGGACGGCCCGGTGCCGCTACTCACCGGCGGGCTTCGGCTCCGTCTTGGCGCTATGGACGGACCCGAGGTGCTCCTCATGCCCCACCCGCCCGGACAGCCGGTGAGGCCACGCGTGCTCACTCTCGGGCGGTCGCACTCGTGCGACGTTGTGGTGGATGACCCCCTCGCGTCCCGGAGTCACGCCGTGGTCGAGGTCGGCGAAGCCGCCGTCCTGCGCGACGCCGGCAGCTTCAATGGAACATTCCTCAACGGGGAACGCGTCCACGGTGACGCCCTGCTCTCAATCGGTGACCTCATCGGTATCGGATCGAGCACTTTACTCTGGGACGGCGCCACCGCGGCCATGCCGCCACCGCAACGTCCCGCGTTCAGCGCCCGGCACCTGGAGGTCACCACCAAGACTGGCGCCCACCTGATGGACGATGTGTCCATCACCGTCCCGGCCGGGACGCTCGTGGCGGTCATAGGGCCTTCCGGCGCTGGCAAATCCACCCTCCTGGGCGCCCTTACCGGGCTGCGCCCGGCCACTCGCGGGCACGTCAGCTGGAACGGGCGGGACCTCTACGCCGAGTACGCCCAGCTCCGGTTCCTGGTGGGCCTGGTTCCCCAGGAGGACATCCTCCACCGGCAACTCACTGTCCGCCGCGCGCTCCATTTCGCCGCTCAGTTGCGCCTGCCCCCAGACACTAGCTCCGCAGAGCGCGACGAACGGGTCAATCAAGTCGTCTCCGAGGTCGATCTGACGAACCAAATCGACCAGCGCATCGATTCCCTCTCCGGTGGGCAACGAAAGCGGACCTCGATCGCCCTCGAGCTGCTCACAGCGCCCCAGCTGCTCTTTTTGGACGAGCCTACCTCCGGGCTCGACCCCGGCCTGGACAAGCAGGTCATGGGCAGCTTGCGCTCACTCGCCGACGCCGGCCGCGTCGTGCTGGTGGTCACCCACAGCGTCCTGGCCCTGGACGAATGCGACCGTGTGCTGGTCCTCGCCCGCGGCGGACGCGTGGCGTTCTTTGGACCACCGGCCGAAGTACTCCCATTCTTCGGTGTGGACAACTACCCTGCGGCGTTTGCGGCACTCGAGGACCCGACGTGGGTGGGCAAATACGCCCAATCGCCTGCTCGTGACGCGTACATAGGAAGGACCGCTTCAGCCAACGTGCCCGTACCTGTGGGCGACGCGCCCCCTCCGCCCCGCGCGGCCCCGCTGCGCCAGTTGTGGACGCTGATGCGGCGCAACGCCGCCGTCGTCGCCGCAGACCGCCTCTTCGTCGTCCTCCTTGTCGGCATGCCGATGCTGCTCGCCCTGATGGCGCACGCCTTCCCCGGCGAGGCCGGGCTGTCCATGCGGGAGGCCGGGGGCGATCTGTATCAGGTCCAACAGCGGCTCATTGTCCTGGTGGTCGGAGCAGCGCTCATGGGAACAGCCCTCACGGTGCGCGAACTGGTCGCGGAACGGCCCATCTACCGGCGGGAACAGGCCGTTGGCCTCTCCCCTACGGCTTACCTGCTCGGCAAGTTTGTGGTGCTTGGCGCCTTGGTCGCAATCCAGTGCATCCTGTTCACCGTGATGGCTCTCCTCGGTCTGCCGGGACCGGACGATGCCTTGGTACTCGGCAATGGGCACCTGGAGATTGCGGTGGCTGTGGCAGCGGTTGGCGTCGCCATGACCGCCGCCGCGCTGGTGATCTCGGCTGCCGCGACATCGACTGAACAAACCATGCCTGCGCTCGTCGCCTTGGTGATGGCTCAATTGGTCCTTTGCGGTGGGCTGTTCGCTATCCAAGGCCGCGCCGGACTTGAGGAGGTGTCGTGGCTGCTCCCTGCACGTTTTGGCTACGCGGCTGCGGCGGCCACTGTCGGGCTCCAGAAACCGCCAGCACCCGAAGTGGACACGCTCTACGACCCGACAGCCGAGCAATGGCTCACAGACACCGGGTTCCTCGGAATTCAAGCCGTCGCGTTCCTCGCACTGGCCTATTGGGCGTTGCACCATTCTGTCAACCGAAACCCTTGGCGGTGAGATCGAACTGCGGTCAAACCCCGACGGCGTGGCCAATTACCCCGCCAGTGGTGGAGAGTCGCCGCGGATCTATTGGGCCCAGTCGGCGTCGTCGTAGGGGCGTCCGCGGAAGTGGGCGCGGAGGTATTCGCCCACCACGGCAGCGCCCAGGTCTCCGGCCTCGGGCGCCACCACGCGGCCGTCGATGCGGCGGGCCATCCGCTGGACGAAACGTTCCAGGGAAGGGTCGTCGCCGAGCCGGAAGAACGTGGCCTGCGTGCCGGCGCGGGCCAGGCGGTCCAGTTCGGCGACCGTGACGCGGATGGTCTCCGGGTCCGGCGGCCAGCAGAACCAGGACTCGCCGTCGGCCAGCAGGTGCGCGGTGGGTTCGCCGTCGGTCACCACGAGGAGGACGGGCTGCATCGACGGGTGCTGACGGAAGAACCGGCCGGCCAGCAGCAGGCCGTGGTGCAGGTTGGTTCCCTGCTCCCGCAGGGCCGGCAGGGCCGTGAGCTCGCCAATGTCCATGGTCTGCGCGTAGCGGCCGAACGTGATCAGCTGCAGCCGGTCGCCGCGGAACCGGGTTGAGACGAGGTGGTGCAGGGCGAGGGCGGTGCGTTTCATGGGCACCCAGCGTCCCTCGGCGGCCATCGAGAAGGACACGTCCGCAAGCAGGACGACGGCGGCCTGCGTGCGCGCCTCCGTCTCCGTGACTTCGATGTCGCCCACGGCGAGGCGCAGTCCGCGGCCCGGGTCACCGCCGTCGGCGATCGTGCGGCGGATCGCGTTGGTGATGGTGCGGGTGACGTCCCACGGTTCGGCGTCGCCGAACTCCCATTGGCGGCTGGAGCCGGTCTGCTCCCCGGCCGCCCCGGCAACCCGCGTGTCCCGGCGGCCCTGCCGGCCGGAGAGCTGCTTGGCGGTGTCCCGCAACAGCGACCTGCCGAGCCGCCGCATGGCCTGCGGGGACAGCCGGAGATCGCCGTCGGCGCCGCGCTGGAGGAAACCGCCGTCCTGCATTGCCCGTTCGATCTCCGCGAGGGTGCGGGCCGTCACGGCGGCATTCTGTCCGAGCTGGCGGGCGAGGGCGTCCAGGTCCAGGTCATCGAGGCGTGACCCGCTGTAGGCCTGGGAGAGCTGTTCGGCCAGCTCGTCCAGTTCGGCGATGTCCTGGAGCACGCCGGTGCCGTCGCCGAGTCCGAGTCCTTCCTCGCCCTCGAAGCGTTCGGAGCCGGACCAGTCCTCGCCGGGGCGCAAAGCCTGCAGGTTGGAATCGAGTTGGCCCAGCTGTGCCATAAGCTCGGGCGAGCCGAACGCCTGGGCGGAGAGCCGCATCAGCTCCTCGCGCTGCTCGGCGGACATGGATTGCAGGAGCCGCTGGGCGGCGGCCGCGCGCTGGGCGAGCGCGTCCACCAGCTCCTCGACCGACTGCGGGTTCTCCGGGAAGAACTGGCCGTGCTTGGCCATGAATTCCTGGAAGTCCGCGTCGGTGTCCTCACCGCGGCGGTGTTTGCCGAGGAGCCCGTTGAGGTCCTGCAGCATCTCGGCCACGGCCGCCCGGTCCTCCTCGGTGGCGCCCTCGAGCGCCTCCTTCATACCGGCGAACCGCTGGTCCAGGAGTTCGCGGCCGAGCAAGTCCTTGATCCGCTCGTAGGCCTCCCGCGCGGTGCTCGACTGCCAGTCATAGGAGGCGAGCTCGTTGACCGCCGCCGCCGTGGAGCGCGGCAGGTTCTGCAGTTGCATCTCCCGGAAGGCGCGGTCGGTGTTGTCCATCATCGCGTCGCGGGCGAGCTGCTTGCGCTCCTCCAGCACCGCAGTCTCAAGCAGCTTCTGGACTTCGCTGAGGGTGCCGTCCAGGTTGTGCCGGCCCAGCAGTTCACTGCGCCGCTGCTGGACGCGGCCGGCGAGCTCGTCGAGGCCTTCCCGGTTCCGGCCGCCGCGGCGCAGGAACTCCCGGAGGGCGTGCCGGGGCGAGTAGCCGGCCATTACGTCCTCGGCGACGGCGTCCAGCGCCTCCGCCAGGTCCACCGGCGGGGCGAGCGGATCCGGTCCTCCCGTGTACCGGCCGTACCTGGACCGGTTGTGAGCGGTCATGAGGCCTCCTTAGCCGTAAAGCTGCCTACCCGTAGATTGTCTCCTCGTCGTCGGACTCCTTGGAGATCCGCCGGGCGAGGTAGAGCCCTTCCAGCGCAAGCTCGACGGCGGCGGCGCGCTGCCCGTCGTTTTCCGCGCCTAGGCGCTCACTGATGTCGTCGTAGAGGCTGGATCCGTTGAGGGACGGCAGGTTGTGGAGGAACTCCCGCGCGGTGACCAGTTCCCCGGTGGTGACCGTGGCGTGGCCGTCGAGCGCGGCCACGAGCGGGCCCATGTCCAGGCCGTGGAAGTGGGCCCGGACGGCTTCCGCGGTGGCCATGCGCAGGAGGTGGTCCAGGACGTCCTGTTCCCGGCCTTCCTCACCGGATTCGAACTCGATCTTCCCGGCGAGGACGTCCACGGCGGCGTCCAGGTCGATGATCCGGGCGACGGCCTCGTCCTCGCCGCGCACGCTGGCCCGGCGCAGGGCCGCCGCGGCAACGGTTTCGGCGCCGGCGATGGCGAAACGCGCGGAAACCCCGGAGGTCTGGTTGACCGCCGGCGACTGCCGCAGCGCCCGGGTGTAGCGGGCCAGGATCTCGAGGATGACGGGCGGGACACCGGCCACCAGCTGCCCCTCCTGCCGGATGACGGCGACCTCGTCGTCGAGCTCGATCGGGTAGTGGGTGCGGATCTCGGCGCCGAAGCGGTCCCGCAGGGGCGTGATGATCCGGCCGCGGTTCGTGTAGTCCTCCGGGTTGGCGGACGCGACCACCAGGACGTCCAGCGGCAGCCGCAGCACGTAGCCGCGGATCTGGATGTCGCGTTCCTCCATCACGTTGAGCATCGAGACCTGGATCCGCTCGGCCAGGTCGGGCAGCTCGTTGATGGCGATGATTCCGCGGTTGGAGCGCGGGACCAGGCCGTAGTGGATGGTTTCCGGGTCCCCGAGACGGCGTCCCTCGGCCACCCGCATCGGGTCGACGTCGCCGATCAGGTCCGCGACGGAGGTGTCCGGCGTCGCGAGTTTTTCGACGTACCGTTCCGAGCGGTGCCGCCACGCCACCCGAAGCCGGTCCCCCTCGGTGAGGGCCAGGGCGCGGGAGTGCTCCGTGATGGGTTCGTACGGGTGTTCGTTCAGTTCCGAGTCCTCGATCACCGGCGACCACTCGTCCAGCAGCCCGGCCAGGGTGCGCAGGAGCCGCGTCTTGCCCTGGCCCCGTTCGCCCAGCAGGACGACGTCATGCCCGGCGAGCAGGGCCCGCTCGAGCTGGGGCAGGACGGTCCGGCTGAACCCGAACATCCCGGGCCAGGGATCCCGGCCGGCAGCGAGCGCGGCGAGCAGGTTGTCGCGGATTTCGCGGCGCAGGTCCTTGTGGACGTGGCCGGAGGCACGCAGTTCACCAACAGTGAAGATATCGGGGCGATCACTCACTCCTCCACCGTAGACCTCTACCGTGCGGGGAATCGAGGGATTCTTGCAGATTCCTGCGCATTGGGGCGGGGTGCAAGAGAGCCGCCCGGGGTCCCCGGTCCGAGCCTGCGAGGGACGGGGCAGGCGGTGAGCGTTAGGCTGATTCTTGATGACTGCATCAACCGCGCCGAAACCATCTGCCGGGCCCTCACCCGAGCAGCAGGGCACGCTCCTGCTGCTGGTGCGCCACGGGGAGACGCCGACGACGGGCAGGTTGCTGCCGGGGCGGGCACCGGGGCTGCACCTGTCCGACCGGGGCCGGGACCAGGCTGACCGGGTCGCGGAACGGCTCGCGGGACTTCGGGTCGACGGCATCTACTCCTCGCCGCTGGAGCGCACCCGCGAGACGGCGGAGCCGGCGGCGTCCCGCACCGGATTGGGCGTAAAGCAAGATGCCGGCCTGCTCGAATGCGACTTCGGCGAGTGGACGGGCGCCTCGCTGGCCGAACTGGCGCGCTTGCGGGCGTGGCAGACAGTCCAGCACAGCCCATCGACCTTCCGTTTCCCGAAGGGCGAGAGCTTCACGGAAATGCAGGCGCGGATTGTTGGAGCGCTTGAGGTGCTGCGCACAGCCCACCCCGGCGGCGTCGTCGTGTGCTTCTCCCACGCCGACCCCATCAAGGCCGCCGTCGCCCACGCCCTGGGCACGCCCCTGGACCTCTTCCAGCGGATCGTCATCAGCCCTGGCTCGGTGTCCGCCATCTCCTATGTGGACGGCCAGGGACCCGCCGTGCTCATGGTGAATTCGACGTCGGAACCCCTCAGCGGGCTGAGGACGCCGTGAATTCGGGACAGACTGCGGGACCGCCAGTGATACGGGACAGCCGGTGTCCGGCCGGGAGCTGACCCTGCTCGCCGGGGGCCGCGTCGAGCTGCTCGGACGTATCCCGCGCAGCAGCAACGAGACGTTCCTCGCCCAGGTCTCCTGCGGGGACGACGCCGCCTATGCGGTCTACAAGCCCGAGGCCGGCGAACGACCGCTGTCCGATTTCGAGCCCGGCCTCTACCGGCGGGAACGCGCCGCCTACCTGCTCAGCGAGTCCCTGGGCTGGGGTTTCGTCCCGCCGACCGTGATCCGCGAGGAAGCTCCGCTGGGGGTCGGGTCTCTGCAGTGGTTCATCGAGTGCGACTTCCGCGAGCACTACTTCACTCTGTTCGAGGACGCTCCAGAGACGCACCGCGACCTGGCGCGGATTGCCCTGTTCGACTACGTCGCCAACAACACCGACCGCAAGAGCGGGCACGTACTGCGCGGCGACGACGGACGGGTCTGGGGCATCGACCACGGACTGTGCTTCTCCGCCGCTTTCAAACTCCGCACCGTGATCTGGGACTTCGCCGGCGAACCTATCCCCGATGCCCTGCTCGAGGACATCGCCCCGCTCGCCGAGGCCGCTCCTCCCGAGGTGGCCGGGCTCCTCGACGACGACGAGGTCACCGCCCTGCAGCGCCGCGTCCAGCGCCTGTTGCACGCCCGGGTCCTGCCGGTTGACCGCACCGGCATGCGCTACCCCTGGCCGCTCGTTTAAGCGAGCTGGGATCCCCAGCCTGGACTCACAATTCCGCTCGAGGATACAGGATTGAGCACAACGGACGTGGACTCGTTGCCGCTTCATGACGGGTGGGCAACCATCTCCACCGCGCACGCCGAAGGCCTTCGCCCGCAGGATCTGGAAGGAACGTTCGGGCCGAGATCCGCCGTAATTGTGCTCAAAGCGCTGGCCGACGCCCTGCTTTCGGAGAGCATCAACGCCGATATGACGGGCAGTTCGTACCGATCGGTGGAACTGGACGACGACAACCGGTATGAGGAGGTTCTAGCCATGCACCAGAACCTGCAGAGCCGCATCGAAGTGGAAGAACAGGAGAAGGTGACGCAGGACACGGTTTCGAGGACGACCGCGCTTGGTGCCTCGTGGACGGTGGCCGCAGGCTCATCTTCGACGGTGACTACAGTTGCCAGCTCATTGGCCGAGGCTCCACTCTCGTCGATAAGGAAACCGGCGAAGTCTCAACCCTGAACTATCTGGAAGATCCGGAGCGGTTCAACGCCATGATCAAGGTCGGCCAGCACCCTCCGGAAGATTCTGTCGGCTAAACGGCTGGGCCCGCAGATCACGCCCGAGTCCTTGGTCAGCCAGGCTTCCGCCATGCGACAGCACCTCGGTCCCGACGTGCCTGGACGATCGATACTTCTTGACCTCCACCGGCCGCCCCGGTGGCATGAGCCTTGACTCTCCTCTTGTCCGTGAGAAGCGTCTCAAATTATTACGGAGGCAGCCGGGGGCCACCCGCCGGCAGGGTAAAGTTATCTGTTCGTAACATTTATCTGACTGGAATGTGTTTGAAGATGCCTGCAGACTCCGCTAATGAAGACAAGCCGAAACAGCTCCTCGGGCTAAGTGGCACCCAGACTATTGGCTCGGCGTTGGCCGCGGTGACCTCTGCCTTGGTGGGGTCCTTTCTAGGCGTTGCCGGGACGCTTATTGGCGCCGCACTCGGCTCCATCGTTGCCACGGTGGGCGCCGCCCTGTATGCCCGGACACTCAGTTCGGCCGCCACCGTGGCAATGACGAAAATCCCAAAGCGACGCAGGGGTGGACTGCCCGCTGACGACGACGGCATGCTGGCCGCCAGCGCCCCGGCCGAAAGCGAAGGACCTCGAGCCAACCGGCTGAAGAGGCAGGTCACCCCAAAGACCTGGATTAAGATCGGGGCGGTCAGTGCTGCCGCATTCGTGATCGCGATGGTCGGTGTCACTGCAGTCGAATTCGGAACCAATAAGCCCATCTCCAGCCTGGTCTCGTCGGCGTCGAGCATCGACGGTGCGGCTGGCCCCACGACGACGCTGGGCACGGCCCTGGGTGGCACTCCGACTGTCCCGGACAAAACGGACGCATCGACCAAGGACGTGAAGGAAGGACCCGGGCAAATCGCGCAAGTGCCCGGGCAGGTCGAGCAAGGTGCCACCAAGACAGATGGCCTGACCACGGAGGGTAGCCCCAGTGGCGCGGACAGCGGCTCGGCCGGAACCGCAGTGCCGGGAGCCGGCGCACCAAGCGACACCACGCCGGCGGACGTCGCCCCCGAAACCGGCCAGAGCCCGAAGCCTGCCCCCGCAACCGAACAGACCCCGCAGCCCGAGGTGTCCTCGGATTCGGGATCGGCCGAGCAGCCCGCACCGTAATGGCGATGACAGGGATCAAGGACCGATAGGAACCTGTTAGGGCTGGCGGGGTCGGACGGCGGTGGTGTGGCGGCTGGCTCATCCGACGAGGACCACCGTATTCTCAGCGGTCAGCCGGCATTTCGTTGCCGCGATGAAGCAAAGGCATTCACGAGCTCCGGCTCAGTTGCCGGGGTCAACGCGACTGCTCGCCCGCAGGTAGTTTTGCCTGATGGCCGGGTGGAAGTCCGGGGCGGGTGCGGCGTCCACCGCGACCGGCCAATCCGGCCGGTTGCCGATGGAGGCCCAGACTGCCTGGACGGCAGCACCCCGGGCCACGTACTCCCCCGGGCTGGGAACCACGACCGGCAGGTCGAAGACCTGGGCCGCGATGGCCTGCACCGCGGGGCTCTGCACGGCGCCGCCGATCAGCAGGAGCCGTGTTGCGGGGCTCCCTTGCGCCCGGAGGGCATCCAGGCAGCCGGACAGTCCGCACATCATGCCTTCGATGGCGGCCCGGGCCAGATTGCTCCTGGTGCTGGAGGCAATGCTGAGCCCGTGGAAGCTGGCCTTGGCGTGGGGCAGGTTGGGCGTGCGCTCACCTTCGAAGTAGGGCACGAGCACCACGCCACCGGCGCCGGGTTCGGCGCCCAGGGCAAGTCGCGAAAGTTCGTCGAAGTCCACGCCCAGGATGCCTGCCACGGAGCCGAGCACGCGCGCGGCATTAAGCGTGACGGCGATGGGCAGGTACTCGCCGCTGGCGTCCGCGAAGCCCGCCACCGTTCCGCTGGGATCGGCGACGGCACGGGAGGCCACCGAGAACACCGTGCCGCTGGTGCCGACGGACACCACCACGTCCCCGGGTTCGGCCCCCAGACCCAGGGCGGCGGCCGCGTTGTCCCCGGCGCCGGCACCGAGGAGAATGCGGTGCCCGGGTCCGGCAGGGCCAGCCAGTTCCGCTGTGCCGGAACCAAAGCAGCCGGGGTGAACCGCCCCGGCAGAGCCGCCGGGGCCCAGCACCCGCGGCAGAACCACGGTGCCTGGATCCCGGTGCCCGGCACCCCCGCCGGCCTCCCTGGCGTCCCGGCCGAAGGCCAGTTTGAACAGCTCCACATCGTATTCGCCGGCCGAAGGGCTCCAGTATCCGGTGCCGCTGGCATCGGAGCGGTCGGTGGTGAGCTGGTCCAGGTCCGGGCCCAGCGGGCTGGTTGCTGCCGGACCGTAACCGCGGAGCCGCCAGGTCAGCCAGTCGTGGGGCAGCGCAACAGCCGCCACCCGGTCCGCCAGGTCCGGTTCGTGGTCCCGGACCCAGCGGATCTTGGTGATGGTGAAGGAGGCCACCGGGACCAGCCCGGTCCTGCGGGCAAAGTCCTCCGCCCCCACTTCGTCGGTGAGAGCGGCCGCTGCCGACGCCGATCGGGTGTCGTTCCACAGCAGCGCCGGGCGCACCACGTTGCCGGCGTGGTCCAGCAGCACCATGCCGTGCTGCTGTCCCCCCACCGAGAGCGCGCTGACGTCCGCCAGCCCGCCGGCGTCGTCGAACGCCGCTGACAAGGCCCGCCACCAGTGGTCGGGGTGGACTTCCGTTCCGTCCGGGTGGGCGGCCCGGCCCTCGCGGACCAGCGTGCCGGTGCCGGCGTCGAGGATCACCACTTTGCAGCTTTGGGTGGAGGAGTCGACGCCGGCAACAAGGTTCATGGAAGCAGCCGTCACGGTCTTAGCGGGCGCCGAGCAGGTGCTCGATGAAGAGCTGCTGCAGCTTCACGAAACCGAAGCCCTTGCCGCCGAAGTAGGCGTCGGCGTCGAAGTCCTCGTAGGAGGCGCGGTCCGCGCGGAGCTGGTCGTAGCCTTCGCCCGGGTTGAGGGTGGGTTCGTTGATTTCCGCCACGCGGGAGGACTGCAGCGCGGCCTGGACCTCGGGGTCGGCGCGGAAGGCCTTGGCGCGTTCCTTGAGCAGCAGGTAGGTCTGCATGTTGGCGGCCGCGGAGTCCCATACGCCGTCGATGTCCTCGGTGCGGCTGGGCTTGTAGTCGAAGTGGCGCGGGCCGTCGTAGGCCGGTCCGCCGTCGGGGCCGCCGTTTTCGAGCAGGTCCACGAGCGAGAACGCGTTCTGCAGGTCGCCGTGGCCGAACACCAGGTCCTGGTCGAACTTGATGCTGCGCTGGCCGTTGAGGTCGATGTGGAAGAGCTTGCCCTGGTAGAGCGCCTGGGCGATGCCGTGGGTGAAGTTCAGTCCGGCCATCTGCTCGTGTCCGGTCTCGGGGTTGATGCCCACCAGTTCGGGGCGCTCGAGGGTTTCGATGAACGCCAGGGCGTGGCCGAGGGTGGGCAGGAGGATGTCGCCGCGGGGTTCGTTGGGCTTGGGCTCGATGGCGAACCGGATGTTGTAGCCCTTGTCCGTGACGTAGTCGCCCAGCAGGTTCACGGCTTCGCGGTAGCGTTCCAGGGCGCCGCGGATGTCCTTGGCGGCGTCATATTCGCTGCCTTCCCGGCCGCCCCACATGACGAAGGTTTCGGCACCCAGCTCGGCGGCGAGGTCAATGTTGTCCAGGACCTTGCGCAGGGCGAAGCGCCGGACGCCGCGGTCGTTGCTGGTGAAGCCGCCGTCCTTGAAGACGGGGTGGCTGAAGAGGTTGGTGGTGACCATCGGGACGATCATGCCGGTGGCCTTCAGCGTGCCGGTCAGCCGGTCGATATCGCGCTGGCGGTCAGCCGCGGAGCAGCCGAAGGGAAAGAGGTCGTTGTCGTGGAAGGTGATGCCGTAGGCGCCGAGGTCGCTGAGCCTGTTGACGGCTTCCACCGTGTCCAGCGGCGGGCGGGTGGCGGAGCCGAACTGGTCCTGGGCCTCCCAGCCCACTGTCCAGAGGCCGAAGGAAAACTTGTCGTCACGGGTGGGCTGAATCGCCATTGAATGCTCCGAAGGTAGGTGTGGCTGCTGTTGCGCGGCTGGCGGGGAACCAGAGGGAATTGTTCTTGACCCAAACATATTATGAATTTTTGCGGTGTCAACCCCGCCAAGCACGGAATGGATACCCGGCTCTGGCCCTGCGGGTGGGTGAATGTTAAGTTGTTCGTAACAGCAATTTGGCCGGCAGATCAAGCAATGAGGCCCTTGGGGGAAGGATCCCACCGTGATTGATCAGATGGTGACCGAACGCAACTGGCCGGAAAACCTCAGCTACGAAACCCATCCGCGCACTGCGTCGGAACCGCAAGACCTCCGGCTGGATTCGGATGAGAAATTCCGCAACGCCTTCCTGGACCGCGCGGTGGCCGGCCGCTGATAGTGTCACGATGATGCCTCCACGTACTCTTGCTTCCGCGGCGGCGAGGGAGCCGGATCCGTCCCGCCGCAACAATTTGTCGCTGCTGACCTCCCTCGTCCACCACCACGGCGTCCTCAGCCGTGCCCAACTGACCCGGCACACGGGACTGAACCGTTCCACCGTCGGGACGCTGATCGGACAGCTCGTTGCGTTGGGCCTGGTCTATGAAACGGCGCCCGCCGGCGAAGGGCACGTCGGCAGGCCGAGTCCGAACGTCCATCCGAGCCCGTCGGTCGCGGCGTTGGCAGTCAACCCAGAAATCGACGCCGTCACTATCGGCCTGGTCAGTCTCGGGGGGAAGGTGCAAAAGAAGATCCGCTTCGACACGGAACGGATACCGAGCGCCCGCGAAGCGGTGAATATCGCATCGGCCGTGATCGCCGGGATGCGCTCCGAGCTGGATGCGTCCTACCGGATCACGGGCATTGGCATGGCCGTGCCGGGCCTGGTCAACCGCGACGACGGCGTGGTCCGGCACGCTCCGCACCTGGGCTGGCGGAACGAGCCGGTCGCCCGAATGCTGAGCGAAGCCACCGGCTATCCGTGCCAGGCCGCGAACGACGCCTCCCTCGGCGCCGAAGCGGAGCTGATTTTCGGCGCCGGCGCCGGGCAGGGGAACCTGATCTACCTCAACGGCGGCGCCAGCGGCATCGGCGGCGGAATCATCTCCGACGGGCAATTGCTCAGGGGCGCCTCCGGCTACGCAGGGGAGATCGGCCATACCTTTGTCCGCTCCGGAGGAAAGCGCTGCCACTGCGGCGCCACCGGCTGCCTGGAAACCGAAGTCTCCCAGTCCCGCCTCCTCGAACTGGCCGGGCTAAGCCGCGGCGACACCGCCGACCTCGAAAAGGCGCTGGCAACCAGCAGCAGTGCTGAGGTGAACGACGAAGTGGCACGCCAGCTCATGTTCCTGGACATAGCCCTGCGCAATGCCGTGAACATTTTCAACCCCGAGGCAATCGTCCTGGACGGCTTCCTGGGAACGCTGTACGCCCTCGCACCGGAGTCGGTGGACGGAGTGCTGCTGTCCCAGGCAATGGACGGCCCCGCCGGGCAGGTCCAGATCTACCGTGCAGCGCTCGGTTCTGACCTGATGATGATCGGGGCCGCGGAGCTGGCGTTTACCCCGCTCCTGGCCGACCCCGCGGGCCTCGGCACAACCACCCGCACCGCGCCCGCGGCGGGCTAGGAACCCGACACTGGTTCGAAAGCCGGAGCAGCCGGTACGGCGTTGCGCGCGGATCGACCCCTCAGGCCAACTATCTGCCATACAAATAGGTGGCATCAGTAAACGCCTCTTCACCGAATACCTCTCTTGCCTCAGTCTGGTTACTAGACCTGCAGCGACCCCACTCAAGGCAATCAGTACTTAGAAGGAATTCAACGTGGAAACTCCCCTCTCCCATCTTGCCCACCTGGAAATCACCACTCCCGACGTCGAAGCCTCGGCACGGTTCTACGAGGAAAAGTTCGGCATGCGCATCGTCGACCGGGTGGACGGCAACGTCTACCTGCGCTGCTGGGGTGACTACTACCGCTACAGCCTGGTCCTCACCGAAGGGCCGGAAGCGTCCCTGGGCCGGATGGCCTGGCGCGCCAACTCCCAGACCGCCCTGGAAGCCGCAGCCCAGCGCGTCGAAGCAACCGGTGTCCAGGGCAGCTGGACCGCCGGCGGCCACGGCTACGGCAAGGCCTACGAATTCACCGGCCCCTATGGCCACCCCATGCGCCTCTTCTTCGACGTTGAGAAGTTCGTGGCTGAGCCCGGTTTTGAATCCACCTACCCGGACCGGCCGGAGCGCCGCAGCAGCCACGCCGCAGCGCCCCGCTTCCTGGACCACGTCACCGTGGCCTCCTCCGATGTCCGAGGCTTCGCCAAGTGGTACAACGAGGCCCTGGGCTTCCGCGTCATGGCCTTCGTGGACCTGGACGAGGCACCCATCACCGTCTTCTCCGTGCTCACGACCAACGAAAAGTCCCACGACCTGGGCGTCGTCCTGGACACCTCCAGCCGCGCGGGACGCGTGAACCACATCGCCTTCTGGGTGGACGCCACCGAAGACCTGCTGCGCACCGCGGATGTCATGATGGAAAACGGCACCGCCATGGAATACGGCCCCTCCATCCACGGCGTGGGCGAGCAAAACTTCCTCTACTTCCGCGACCCGTCAGGCCTGCGCGTCGAGCTCAACTCCGGCGGATACCGCAACTACGTCCCGGACTGGGAAGCCAACACCTGGAAGCCCTCCGAAGGCTCCAATAACTTCTACAAGAACGGCGCCATGCCGCACTCCATGACCGAATCCTTCCCTCCCGCGGAAGGCTTTACCGCCACCGAAGAAGGCGCCTCCCCCGAAATGAAGGAAGCCCTCCTGAACCCCTACGCCAAGCAGGGACGGGGCTAGGACACCATGGCCGAAACACAATATGCACTCATCCGGTTCCAGGAGACCGGTGACAGCAAGGCCCGCGCGGGCCTGCTGGTCGGCGACCGCGTCGTGGCCCTGAATGAGGAGATCAATACACTGATCGAGCACTGGGGCGCCGCCGAGAGCCAGCTGGACGCCATCGCCGCGTCGGTCGGCGAGGACACCGGCCTGGCGATGGCCGACATCGAGGTCCTCGCCCCGGTAGAGCCTGTCCAGGTCCTTCAGACCGGCGCCAACTACCGCAAGCACGTCATCGACCTCGCCGCAGCCCACCGCGAACCGGGCCAGGACGAGGACGAAGTCCGGGACCGGACCGCCGCGATGATGGACAAGCGCGCGGGCCAGGGAACGCCGTACTTCTTCATCGGGCTGCCGACGGCGATCGCGTCCGCCACGGACGACCTCACCCTGCCTGCCTACTCCAAGTCCCACGACTGGGAACTTGAACTGGCCGCGGTGATCGGCAGGACGGCGTTCCGGGTCACCCCCGAGGAAGCCCTGGACTACGTCTTCGGCTACACCATGGTCAACGACATCACGACCCGTGAGTACGTGTTCCGCAAGGACATGCCGGCGATCGGCTCGGACTGGTACCGCGCCAAGAACGCCCCCGGCTTCCTGCCCACCGGACCGCTGCTGGTACCCGCCAAGTTCTTCGGCGACCCGCAGGACGTCCAGGTTACGCTGAAGCTCAACGGCAAGGCCATGCAGGACGAGTCCACCTCAGACATGATTTTCGGTGTCGCCAAGCTGATCAGCGAGGCCTCGCAGATCATGCCGCTGCGCCCGGGAGACCTCGTGCTCACCGGAAGCCCCGCCGGCAACGGCCAGCACTTGGGAAGGCTGCTCCAGGACGGCGACGTCATGGAGGGCACCATTACAGGTCTGGGCACCCAGCGCATCCATTGCAAGGACGAAGTTGTATCTGAAGGCAGCCAGCAGTGACCAGCCAGGACACAGCACCAACCACCACCGGCACCGGGGAATCAGTCACCGATTCCCCGGTCATCCGGCGTGAGGATCCGCTCGGCAGCATCCGCGCCATGGCCGAATCCCACAACAACTGGGGCCGCTGGGGCCAGGACGACGTCCTTGGGACCCTGAACTTCATCGACGCGGACAAGCGTATTGAAGCAGCAGCCCTGGTAAAGACGGGCGAGGCCTTCTCGCTGTCCCAGCCGTTCGACACCAACGGACCGCAGAAGGGCTGGCGGCGACGCACCAACCCTGTCCACACCATGACCGACACCGGCGTGGACGCCGAACGCGGCAACCAGGGCTTCCCGCACGGCTTCGGCGGCGCGGACGACGTCATTGCGATGCCGCTGCAGTGCTCCACCCAGTGGGACGGCCTCGGCCACATCTTCGACCAGGGCAAGGCCTGGAACGGCCGCGCCGCAGGGGACGTGGTCACCTCCGAAGGCGACCTGGTCACCGGCATCGAAACCGCCGCGGCCAAGATCGTCACCCGCGGCGTCCTGCTGGACGTCGGCCGCGCGCTCGGACCCGAACTGGGAAGGAACGACGGCGAGCTGCCGGACGGTTTCGCCATCACCCCCGAACACCTCCAGCGGACCATCGACCTGCAGGGCCCCAGCTCAAAGGTTGGCCGGGGCGACATCCTTGTGATCCGCACCGGACAGCACACCCGGGTGCGCCGCGACGGCTGGGGCGACTACGCCGGCGGCTCAGCCCCGGGGCTGTCCTTCAGCACCGCACCCTGGCTTCACCGCAGTGAAATCGCGGGGATCGCCACGGACACTTGGGGTTTCGAGGTCCGGCCCAACGAGTTCGACGGCGCCTTCCAGCCCCTCCACCAGATCGCCATCCCCAACCTTGGGCTGTTCCTCGGCGAAATGTGGGACCCGGACGGCCTCGCGGAGGCTTGCGCGGCAGACGGCAGGTACGACTTCCTGCTCACCGCGGCGCCCCTGCCCATTACCGGCGCCGTCGGATCGCCCGTCAACCCGATCGCCCTCCGGTAGCTTTCAGTACAACAGCACCACAACCATCATCAGTCAGGCCGTCAATACAAAGGAGTCAGCGATGGCAGCAGTACAGAACGTCGGAATCGTCGGGGCGGGAGCCGCGGGACTGACCGCCGCCATCCTGCTGGCCGACGCGGGAATCCAGGTTGAAATCCTGGAGAAGGCCGATGCCCCGCAAACCCTTGGCTCTGGAATCACATTGCAGGGGAACGCCCTGCGGGTCCTCCGCCAGCTGGGCGTCTGGGAGCAAATCGAGGCGAAGGGCTACGCGTTCAGCACCCTCGGCCTGCGCGCCCCAGACCCCGCCGGCACCGTCATCGCCGTATTGGATGACATGCGGACCGGCGGCGACGACCTCCCAGCCACCCTGGGCATGTACCGCCCCGACCTCACCGCCATCCTCCGCGAGCGTGCCGGGCAGGCAGGCGCACGGATCAGCTACGGCAAGACGGTCACCGAAATAACGGACGACGGCGGTTCCGTCACCGTGAGCACCTCCGACGGCGGCACCGACCGCTACGACCTCCTGATCGGCGCCGACGGCCTGCACTCAGCTGTCCGCAAGGCCATCGGCATCGATGTGGAACCCCGGTCCACGGGCATGGGCATCTGGCGCGCGTTCGTGGAACGGCCGCAGGACGTGGTCCGCACCGACCTGACGTACGGAGGCCCTTGCTTTATTGCCGGCTACTGCCCCACCGGCCCTGACACCATCTATGCCTACCTCGTGGAAAGGGCCCAGGAGCGCAAACACGAGGACGGCCCGCGCATTATGGCCGAACTCGCCGCAGCCTACGGCGGCCCATGGAACGAGATCCGCGCCAACCTGGACCAGAGCGCCCGTATCAACTACACCTGGTTCACTACCCACCTGGTGGACGGGCCGTGGAACCGCGGCCGCACCGTCATCATCGGCGACGCCGCCCACAGCTGCCCGCCAACCATCGCGCAAGGTGCTGCCATGGCAATGGAAGACGCAGCCGTGCTGGCCGATCTCCTGATCGGCGCCGACGAGATCACCGAGACACTCTGGAAAGAGTTCACCGACCGCCGACTGGACCGGGCAAAAGCAGTGGTCGACGCCTCCGTCCAGCTGGGCCAGTGGATGCTCGACGGCGTCCGGGACGCCAACGTGCCGGGCCTCATGCATTCAGTCTCCAGCTTGGTTAGGGAGCCCGCATGAGCACCGGCCCTGCTGAAAAACCCACCGTGGACGTCCACGCCCACATCCTGCTTCCGGCCCTGCAGCAATTGGTGGCCGAAGCTGATCCCGAGGGCTTCGGCGCTCAACAGGCTCTGGAAGTCCGGCGCAACGGACCAGAGTCGATGGCCGCTTCGGGAAAAATGATCAAGGAGCGCTGGCCGCAGCTGACGGACCTGGACCGCCGTCTTGCGGACATGGACGCCCAAGGCGTGGACGTGCAGCTGGTTTCGCCGTCGCCGTCGCACTTCTACTATTTCGCCGCGGAAGAGCTGGCCCTGCAGGTTGCCAGGGCCGCCAACCAGGCGGTGCGGGAGTTCGTGGCCCGCGCCCCGGAACGGCTGAACGGCCTGGGCCTGGTCCCGCTGCAGCACCCTTCCTTGATGGTCGAAGCCCTGGAACACGCCATGCTGGAGTGCGGGTTGCTAGGCGTGGAAATCGGCTCGTTCGCCGCCACCCCCGCCGACCCGGAGCGCAGCACCGTTGAGCTGTCCGACCCCAGGCTGGAACCGTTCTGGAGCCGGGCCGAGGAGCTTGGTGCCCTGATCTTCCTGCACCCGTTCGGCTGCTCGCTGGACGAGCGGCTGGACCGCTTCTACCTCGCCAACACCGTCTCCCAGCCCGCGGAAAACGCGGTGGCCCTGTCCCACCTGATCTTCAGCGGTGTCCTGGACCGGCACCCGAGCCTGTTGGTTCTGGCCGCGCACGGCGGCGGCTACCTTCCCACCAGCCTTGGCCGCTCCGACCATGCCTGGAGGGTCCGGCCGGAGGCACGCGGCTGTGCTGAGCCGCCGTCGTCGTATGTGAAGAAGCTGTTCTTCGACTCCCTGGTCCACAGCCCGGCTGAACTGCGGGCGCTCGTGGCCGCCGCTGGCCCGGGGCAGGTCCTGCTCGGCTCGGACTACCCGTTCGACATGGGCTCCGACCGCCCCGCGGCCGAGGTCATCGAGGCACAGCTTTCCGCCGAGGACGAGGCCAGGGTGCTGTCCGGCAACGCCGCTGCCCTCGGCATCACGCCCGCTTCCCTCCTCGCCGCCCGCCACACAGCCTAAGGACGTTTTTATGGTCAAGATTGCTCGCTGGAACCACGACGGCGGGACGCAGTCCGGCTTCGTTGACGGCGGAACCTGCTACGCCCTGCCCTCAGGCCACACGGTCCAGACACTCCTGGAAGCAGGGCTCGAGGAGACCCTGGGTTTGGCCCGGCGGATCATCGGGTCTGGCCCGGCCGTTAGGCTGGCGGACGTGCAGCTGCTCGCCCCACTGGCGCCCGCCACCATCCGGGATTTTGTCGCGTTCGAGGAACACGTCGAAGGCGTGCGGAAGAGCATCGACGGCGTGGCCGGCGTGGTGCCCGAATGGTACGAAGCGCCCACCTTCTACTTCACCAACCCGTATACGGTGACCGGCACTGGCGAGGTGATTGGTATTCCGGCGGGTTGCGAGGATCTGGACTTTGAAACCGAAGTCGCCGCCGTCGTCGGGCGCGTCCCCGGAAGCGACGGCCGGAACCTGACTGCAGCGGAGGCGCACCGGCACATTTTCGGCTACACCGTCCTCAACGACTGGTCGGCGCGGGACCTGCAGCGCCGGGAGATGAGAGTCAGCCTGGGGCCGTGCAAGGGCAAAGACTTCGCCAATACGCTGGGGCCTTGGATTGTCACCGCGGATGAGTTCGAGGACCTGCACGACGCCGAGGGGTTCCTGCCGATCTCCATGGCCGTGGAAGTCAACGGGAATGCCATCGGCCAGGACCTGCTGTCCAATATGGGTTGGCCGTTCGCCGAGCTAGTGGCCTACGCCTCGCAGGACTCCGTGGTCCGGCCCGGCGATGTGTTGGGCTCCGGCACGTGCGGCAGCGGTTGCCTCGCGGAGCTCTGGGGACGGAACGGCGCGAAGACTCCCCCGCCGCTGAAGACGGGAGACGTGGTCCGCATGACGGTGGAAGGCATCGGGACTATAGAGAACACGGTAGGTGAACGCCGTAACGCCGGGACCCTGGTGCGTGCCCGGCAGCGTCCGCGCGACCGGGTCGCCTCTGCGGTTCCTTCCGGGACGTAGGGTGGTCTCCCTTCAGCTCGATGGCCGGACCGTGGTGGTCACCGGCGCTGGCCAGGGCCAGGGCGCTGCCGAAGCGCACATGCTGGTGGAGGCCGGGGCCCGCGTCATTGCCACAGACCTCGCAGTGGACATGCCGGCCGAGCTGGCCGCCGTGTCATCGTCTTCGGCCGGTGCGCTGGTGTACCGGCAGCTGGACGTCAGCGATGCCTCCGGCTGGTCCGAACTCGCTTCCTGGATCGAGTCCCATGGGTGGCAGGTGGACGGGTTGGTCAACAATGCAGGCATCACCCAACGGAGCCGGTTGCTGGATGCCTCTGTGGCTGACCTGCAGCGCGTCTATGAAGTCAATGTCGCCGGATGCCTGCTGGGGATCCAGGCGCTCGCACCGCTGATGGGCAGTGCCGCATCCATCGTCAATGTCGGTTCCGTCGCAGGCCTGACCGCGCACTATCCGGTGGCCTACACCGCCAGCAAGTGGGCACTGCGGGGCCTCTCGCAGGTGGCCGCCATGGAGCTCGGCCCGCGGGGGATCCGCGTTAATACTGTCCATCCGGGCTTCATCGAAACGCCCATGACGGCGAGCGCTAAGCCGGAATTCAGGCAGGCCACCCTGGCCGAGACCCCGCTGGGCCGCACTGGAAGCGTGGAGGAAGTGGCCGGCGTCGTGCTGTTCCTCCTCAGCCCGCTCTCGTCCTTCGTGACCGGTGCCGAGATCCCGGTGGACGGCGGCCAGTCGGGCCACGGCGGAGCAAAGTCCGTCTCCGACGCCATGCGCTGACGCGGTGCACGATTCCAACTAGCCCGGCAGCACGGCCGACCAGCCGCCGTCGACCATCAGGTTGGCGCCCGTCACGTATGACGCTTCGTCGGAGGCCAGGAACAGCGCGCATTTGGCCACTTCTTCCGGCGTGCCGATCCGGCCCAACGGGATGCTGCCGGCGATGGACCGCATGGGGTGGTCGGCGGCCAGGAGGTTGCCCTCGGTCGCTGCGGTGCGGATCATTCCGGGGCTGACAGTATTGACGCGGAGTCCATGCGGAGCCCCTTCGGCCGCGAGCTGCCTGGTCATGGCCACCACGGCCCCCTTCGTGGCGGTGTGGGCCAGCCGGCCGTTGGTCATGGAACCGGTAACTCCTGCCGTGGATCCCACCAGCACAATGGCGGCGTCCCGCACCCGGATCAGTTGTGGCCAGAAGTATTTGACCGGCAGGAACACCACATCCATCTCGTGTTCGACATTCCACTTCCAGTCGGCAAACGTGAGCTGCTCCACCGGGGCGAAGCGGGTGACCGCCGCGTTGGCATACAGGATGTGCACCTGGCCGTGGTTTGCGGCTACATCCTGCGCCCATGCCGCCACAGCGGCCTCGTCTGTGAGGTCAACCCGGCGGCTGCTCATCCGGCCCCCGGCTGCGGTGACCTGGCGGACGGTGCCCGCGGCGCCGTCGTCGTCCATGTCACAGCCCACCACCACGGCGCCCGCCTCGGCGAAGGCGAGCGCCGCCGCCCTGCCTTGGCCGCTGGCCGTTCCGGTGATGACGGCGGTCTTGCCGTCGAGGCGCTGGCTGGAGACAGGCATGGGGGATCCCTTTCGAAAGTGCGTTTCTTCGACTTTCGCAGGGATGGTCCGGATGGGGAACGGCGCTTTGGTTCTAGGTGGTATCCGCCGCGTGGATAGTTACCGGGTGCGCGGTGATGGGGAAAAGTTCGTGCAACCGCGAACAGGCCCGCTGGACCACGGAACGCAGCCAAACGCTGGCAGGGTCCTCCGCCTGGGACGGGTGCCAGTACATCGCTTCCACGAGGGACGCTTCAGCGCCTTCGGAGAACCCCAGCACAACGATATCCGCGCCGCGCTGGGCCCGTGCTGCCAGCATCCCGGGGACGAGCGCCACGAGGTCTGTCCCTTCCACCAGGAGTGGCAGGGACAGGAACCCGGCCACCACAGCCGCCACGCGGCGCTGGATACCTCGCGATTCGAACAGCTTGTCCGCCGGGGTGCTGATTCCCTCACCGAAATAGCCGACGGCGTGGGGAACGGTGGCCAGGTCCTCCACGGTGAGCCGGGGCCGCTGGATCAGGGGATTTCCGGTGTCAGCCACAGCAACAAAGCTGTCCCGGAACAACTGCTTGCTGGCTCCCTGCATCTGGTATCCCGTGGGCCCGACGAGCAGGTCGATTTTTGAGTAGTCGGCCATCTGGCCCTGGATCCCGGACTTGGCTGTGGGAACGAAATCCACCGACACTCCGGGTGCCTCCTCGCGCAGGATCCCCCGCAGCGGCCCCACGATCAGGGCCGCCGCGTAGTCCGAGGCGGCGATAATGAACTCCCGCTCGCTCGTGCCGGCGTCGAAGCCGGACCGCACGCGCGTGGCCCGCTGGATGTGAAGCATGGCTTCATCAACCAGCGGGACCAGGGACTGCGCGAAGGGCGTGAGGTCATAGGCGCGGCCGTTCCGCACCAGGAGTTCGTCGTCGAAATGGCGCCGGAGCCTGGCCATTGCGGCGCTGGTGGCCGGCTGGCTGAGCTGGAGCCTCTCGGCTGCCCGGGAGATGTTCCGCAGTTCCAGCAGGACCTGCAGCTGGGGCAGCAGGTTGAGGTCCAGGTTCTTCATACCCACAGGTTATCCGTGCCTCGACGTCAGCCCGGCCACAGCTGGCGGGCGTCTGAGCCCCAACGAGCAGCTGACCTAGGCACTCTGCGAACCAAACTCCTCAGCAACCTTCCGGGCACCGCGGACGGCGATGGCCACGCTCATCAGCGTGGGATTCATGGCCGTTGCCGTCGGAATGAGCGCATTTCCGCCCACCACCAGATTGTCGTAGCCCCACACGCGTGACCAGGGATCCGCCACCGAGGTGCCGTCGTCGGTTTCACCCATGCGCATGGTGCCCTGGTAGTGCAGGCTCGAGCCGTTCGGCATGAGCCTGGGCTCGGCCACGAAGGCGCCAAGGGCCTTGCCGGCACGCCGCAGCCGCTCGGTTGCCTCGGCGATTTCCGCGTTTTCCCGTTCTGTGAGCGCATACTCGATTCTCATGTTGGGGAATCCCCGGTAGTCCGGCTCATTGTCGTCGAACGTGACGGCATCCTCGTAGCGCGGGTGCTTGCGCATGCCGTAGCCCATGTTGACGTAGCCCCAGCGGTTCTCGGAGTACGGGGTTCCCGGCTCCATTGGGAACGGCGTGGTCTCTGTGTACATCACCTGGACGGAGAAGGGGTGTTCCGGCTCTGAGAACGGGATGCGGTTGACCGCCGCGACGGGGTCTGCCGGGTTCAGTGCGCGCCGGGCCAGCTCGGCCTTAAGGTCCTCTTCGGTGGCGTACCGCCCCATCCTTTCGGCATCCAGCGCCACCGTGGAGATGACCACGGGATGCTCGGTCAGGTAGTGGCCGAGGGCCTGCGGCCGCACACCGGATGCCCAGAGGAGCTGCGGGGAGCGGAAGGCATCGGCGGCCACCACCACGATGTCTGCTGCCACGAATGACTTCTCCCCGGTGCGGAGGTCCTCGACGGTGACACCGGTGACCCGGTGTCCGTCCAGTTCCACGCGGCGGACCAGGGTGAGGTCACGGAGTTCGAACTGCTTCGAGAGCGGGCTGTCCTTGTCGATCAGCGGGCCGAGGACGACGTCGGCCCCCGCCCAGCGCACGGACCCGTCGGGCTGCGGGTCCCCGGCAACCGGAAGGGTGCCCACGCCATACCCATCCGGCAGCTCCGCGCCGAACTCTTCATCGAGGAGGGTCCGAATGGCCTCACCAACGGCGGAGTCGGCAAACGCTGCGCTGTGGACGTGCAGCAGCTGCTTCGCGTCCTCAATCAGACCGTCCCATTCGTCGTCAGCTATGAAGGGGACTTTTTCACTGAAGGCGGGCGACGGCGTCGCGCAGGTCCAGTGCGCACCTTGGCCACCCACGTTGGTGGCCGCAGCCGCCGCGGGAAAACTCGGGGCGTGGGCGGAGCCCGCGCCGCCGAAGTCCAGAAGGTGGGTTCCCTGGCGGGCGGTGAACATGCCCTCGGTGACTGTGGCTGCCGGGATGCCGAGCGACTCCCGGTAGGCGCCGGCCTGCGGCCCCTGTGACATTTCGCGCGCACGAGCCTTTTCGCCAGGGTCGGCAATGTTGCGGACGCTTTCGCCGGGAACCTCCGTCACCTGCGGTCCGGCTTCGAACATCACCACCCGCGCGTTCGGGACCTGCTCGAGGAGGACCCGCGCATAGGTGGAGCCGATGGGCCCGCTGCCGACGATGGCGATGGTTGGGTTGGACATGTTGTCTCCTTTGAAATCAGGCCGAAAGGGATTCGGAAGTTGTTTGGGGGGCGGGAACGGGTTCGTCGGAGAGGCGCCCGTGCGGGAGCAGGACCGCCGCGACTATTCCCACGGCGTAGGTGGCCGCCAAGGCAATAAAGATGGGGGTGAAGACTGAGCCGTAGATCTGAGCCACGCTGGCCTGGACTGCCGGAGCGGCCCCTTTGACCAGTTGCGGGGTCAGGGTGGAAGCGTCCAGGCCCGCCGGCAAAAGGGCCGCCACGCCGAAGCCGATCACCCCGCCGATAATCGCCGTCGCCACTGTTGAGCCCACCTGCCGCACCAGGTTGATGGTCGCGGTGATGGTGCCGGTCTGGCTGGCCGGAACAGCTCCCTGGACCACAGTGACGATCAGGCTCATGAACGCGCCGGTGCCCATCCCAACAACGGCCATGACGATCATGGGAACCCACAGCGGAAGCCCGGCGGGCAGCACCGCCATCACAAAGAGTCCGGCGGCCCCCAACGATGTTCCCAGGATGGGGAAGATCCGGTACCGCCCCGTCCTGCTGGCCAGCCATCCGGTGAGCAGGTTGCTGGTCAGCATGCCGAACACGGTTGCGATCGGCACGAGCCCGGACACGGTGGCGGTGGTCTGGTACGCCATTTGGACGTATGTGGGCAAATAGGCGGTGATGGAGAAGAGGCCGACGCCGATAATCGCCGAGAGTGCGGTGCCTGCCGCGATGGTCCGGTTGGCGAAGAAATGCAGGGGGACGATGGGTTCGGGTGCGCGGCGCTCAACAAAGTAGAAGGCAACAAAGCCCAGCATGCTGACCGCGAGCGCGGCAGCGGTGGCGGGGCCCGCGCTGCGTTCTGCGGCCCAGGTGGCGGCGAGGACAAGGGCCACCAGTGCAGCAGTAAATACAGCCGCCCCGGCAACATCGAAGTGGCGGGGCATGGGGCCAGGCTCCAGGTGGGGAACCGCAACCAGGGCAAGGGCCAGGGCTGCAGCGCCCACCGGGATGTTGATCCAGAAAACCCACTGCCATCCCCAGTAATCGGTGATGGCGCCGCCGAGAACGGGTCCAACCAGGACCGCGATGGGGAAAGCTGCGCCAATGATGGCCATGTAGCGCGGACGTTCCCGCTGCGAGGTGACCCTGGCGATGATGGTCTGCGACATCAGCTGCAGGCCCGCGGAGCTCATCCCCTGCAGGACGCGCGCGGCGATAAGCCAGGCCATGTCCTGCGAGAACCCGCAGGCCAGGGAGGCCGCCAGGAACATCACCAGCGAACCGAGGAAGATCCGGCGGGCTCCCAGGACATCACCTAGTTTGCCGAGCACCGGCAGCAGCACTGTGCTCGCGAGGGTGTATCCCACAACAACCCAGCTCATGAGCTTCAGCGCGCCCAGCTCACCCGCAACCGTAGCCAGGGATGTGGACACCACGGTGTGGTCCAAGGCCCCGAGGAACGAAACCGTGAGCAGGGAGATAACAAGGAGACGGAGTCTCAAAGGTGAAAGTGGCATAGTGATCTACCCGAACGATCGGGCCGTCGACGCGACGTATTGTGCCTCCGGCGCACCATCACGACGGAGAACGGGTTCGGAAGGAACCCCGGCGCCGTTACTCATGCTACCGCACTTTAGTTTGAAAGCAACAAAAGAATGCGTGAATTAGACGCCTGTGGCGGGCATCCCTTATGTAGCAAGCACGGCGCGCGTGAGGGACATGTCCTCGAGCAGCTCAGCCAGGTCCGTTCCGGGCTGACCGGAAGAGTGCGCCTCGATAGCCCGGCGCAGCGCCAGACGGGCTGATGATTCATAGCGCTCCGGAGCCCTTAGTGCCCCGTCCCCGGTGGACGTCTCCAGCCGCGTCAGCCCGGCCTGCTGGTCCACGGTGACTTCGGTTCGCACCTCGCCGAGGCCCAGCACCTGGAGCAGGCCGTGGGCGTGAAGGCCCGCTGCCGCCGTCGCCCCCAGGGTGACGGGTATTGCCGCGCCCGCGGATCCCCCTGAATCCAGCAGGGCAATCCTGGCTTGCGCCGTGGCACTGCACACCTGGAGCGTCAACGGGCCCCGGACCAGTGACCGGGCCCAGCCCAAGCCGTCGCGGATTACCGCTTCAAGACCTGCCGCGGGGGCAGCGCACTCGACGGTGACGATCCGGGCCGGCCTGCCTCGTCTGGCCCGGAGGGCATCGGCAACCACATCCGGGCGCAGCCGGGGACGTTCAACGATGACCGGGATGTCACCGGGCCACGGGTGGGCTCCGATTCCTTTCTGCGGGAGCGCAGCAGGGTCCGCAACCACCACGGCCGCCGCTCCCCTGGCCCGGGCGTCCAGCATGCCCTGCCACCAATCGCCGGATCCAGGCACCACAGCCACCGCCCCACTGACGTCTCTGGTGAGTGCAGCACTGACGGAAAGCTCGGCGACAGCCGCGACATAGGAGGGCAACACCGTGAAGATGCCGAGCCCTGGATCTGCCGAACTCATTGCGACACCCCTTCCAGAACCTTGGCTGCGGCAGCATCGGCCAGGTCGATTGCAAAGTGCGAGTCAGCCAGCAGCTCGTCGTACTCCACCGGGACCCCGCCTTCAAGGAGCGAGGCAAGCAGGCGCCACTCAGCCATATAGCCGTCTTCCGGATCCCGCCTGTACTCCGTCCACTGCCCGTCCGTGCTTCGCACCCGGGTGGCCGCGCTTCCGGCATGGACAAAGGCTGGCGGGAAATTCACCTCGATGCGGTCGTGGGAGGTGGCGATATTCATCCTCCAGAGGGCATCCGGTCCTTCCGGAAGCATGGTAAGCGCCAACTGGACCAGGATTCCGCCGGCCCGATACCCCACAAGGTAGCCGACTGGCGGAGCGACCCTGGCGTAGACAACCTCGTCGATGCCTGGCGCGATGTCCCTCACGGCCGGGAGATCATGGATCGCAAGACCGGTCAGCAGCTGCCGCAGGACGCCGGCCGCAACCGCAGGACTGTCGACGTCCAGGCGTCCCCGCCGGGCGGCCTGGAAAGGGCCGCCCTCGGCGACCAGCCGGTGGTACCTGTCATTCGGCGGGAGCGCCAGCGTCACGGAGATCGCCTGCACCCGGCCCGCGAGGGCCATAAGATGATGCCTGGCCCGCCCCCATGCGGCGTCAAACAGGTGGTTCGTCCCCACCAGAAGGACCGTTCCCGCGAGCCGGCAGGCAGAGATGACTTCGTCGGCTTCTTCCCTGCTGGTGGCCAACGGCTTCTCGCAAAAGATGGCAGGCTTCCCCGCGGCTACAGCCGCCAGGATTTGGCGGGCATGTTCAGCGGGCGGGCTGCAGATGGCCACCAGGTGGACTGCCGGGTCCGCAAGCAGGTCCGCCTCCCCCACTGACCACCGGGCACCAAGCCTTTCGGCCAGGCCCTGGGCGCGCCCACTTCCCGCATCGGCAATGTGCACCACCTTGAACAGCTCCGCCAGGCGCCCCAGCACCGGCAGATGCAGGGCCGCGACGCCCGGCCCGGCCCCAAGAACTCCTATATTCCAAGGCATCGTCGCCCCCCTCTTTTGTCCTTATTATTCATAAGTACGGAAATATCCGGCTATAGTCGCGTTCAACCCCACCTTAGTCCCCCCTTATGTGTGAGAATTGTGATCATGACGACAGAGTCCACACTCCGCTTTGGAGCACAAACGGATGAAGTGACGAGCCTGCTGAGGATCGTCAACCTGGTGCGAACGGGCGAGGCGACAACGCGCCCTGAAATCGGCAAGGTCACCGGGCTGGGCAGGGGCGTTGTCAGCCAGCGTGTGGACCAGGCCATTGAGATCGGCTTTCTCGGGGATGGAGAATTCGGCGCCTCCTCCGGTGGCCGCGCACCCCGGACCCTTCGCTTCCGCGCGGAGCAGGGCCGGATCGTCATATGCGCCCTCGGAGCCGCTCATATAAGGGTTGGCGTCACTGCCCTGGACGGCGACATCCTGGCACACACGCACCGCACCTGGGACATCGCCCAGGGCCCCGAGAAGACCATTGACGCCGTGATGGCGCTCGTTGACGACGTGCTGAAAAAGGATCACCAAGTGCCCGTCTGGGGTGTGGTGGTGGGCCTCCCCGGCCCGGTTGACTTCGCCACGGGACAACCGGTGGCACCTCCGATCATGCCCGGGTGGAATGGATTCGATGTCCGCACACCCTTCGAGGACCGCTTTAACGCACCGGTGTGGGTGGATAACGACGTCAACCTGCTTGCCCTTGGTGAGCGCGCCCGGCGTCGCGAATCCCTCGCGAACCTCATCTATTGCAAGATCGGTTCCGGCATCGGTGCCGGCCTGCTGTCCCAGGGCAGAATCCACCGCGGCGCCAACGGCGCGGCCGGCGACATCGGCCATGTCCGGGTTTCCGACTCCCATGCCCAATGCCGCTGCGGCAAGATCGGCTGTCTCGAAGCGGTGGCCAGCGGCTGGGCCCTGGTCAGGGACGCGGAAGAGGCTGTCAGGGAAGGCACCCACAGCTCCCTGGCTCCGCTGGCAAAAAAGGGGACACTGACCCTCGAGGAGATCACCCTCGCGGCCCAGGCCGGGGACCCGCTGGCCATCACACTGATTCAAAAGTCGGCCCGGGTAGCGGGTGAGACCATTGCAGCCCTGGTGAACATGTTCAACCCCGGAATCATCGTCATCGGCGGGGCCATGGGATCGGCCGGCGAAGTATTCCTGGCCGAAGTGCGCCAGCGGGTCTACGAACTGTCCCTGCCGCTCGCCACCCGCGACCTCACCATCACCTTGTCCGTCAACGATGAGCGCGAACCCCTGCGCGGAGGAGCCGAGCTGGCGCGCGAGCAGCTGTTCGATGTCACCTTCCCGCGCTGGTTTGCTGACGGCAGGCCCTCACCGGAACGGCACGCCGTTCCCGCATAGGGTCCACTGCGTGGCCTGGGCATAGCCGCTCAGGCCACGTCGCGGGAAACGCTGGGTACCGGCGCCCGGTCAAGCTCCAGCTGGGCCTCCAGATGGAACGGCAGGACCAGCGGCGAACCGGGACGCGCCTGAAGGTAGGGCACCAGCAGCTGGAAGTCGACGGCGATGGCGTGCACCCCGCGGGAAAGCTCGCGCCTGCCGGCCAGGACCAGCCTGTCCTGCACGAACCACCACCCGGACTCCGCCTGCAATGCGTCCGCACGCACGCGCCGGGCCCCCAGCACCACCGCCAACTCCCCTGGTGCCACCGGGATGCCGTCGAGCTCAACTGCGAGCTCAGCCACGCTGGAAAGGGGCATTGAGCGGATCCACGACAGGCCGAGCCGGAGTTCAAAGCCTTCCGGCGTGGCCGTCAGCGCATCTTCGCGCAAAGCGGTTTGCAACATGGCTTCCGTCCTTTATCCTAAAAGTGACATAAGTTTGTCATTAACAAGCATAAATGGGAAGGCATCACATGGCCCCCGCACTTCCTGAGAACTGGACCCTCTGCGCCAGCTCGTTCAACTGGACTCCGGAGATCACGGCAGCCCGCCGGACAGCCTCGGACGTTGTGATTGGCATCGCGGATTCCGTGACGAAGACAATAGAGCTCGAACCTGGGCTGCTGTGGCGGTCCTTCCCCGCTCCGCAGGACGCCGAGGTGGACGAACTGCGGGATTCGCTGGCGGCAAGAGGGGGACGCGTCAGCATCGTTGGCGCCAGCCTCGACGACTTCACGTCCGCAACCGACCGCCGCTCGTTGCAGGAGCGCTTGGACTTCCTGGTCCCCCAGCTCAGCGCCGCCAGCCGAGTGGGTGCCCGCGGGATCCGGTTGCCGATCGGACAGGCGGGCACGGAACTGCTCACGATGCTGCAGCCGCTGCTGCATGAACTCGATCTGGTGCTGTACGAAGAAATCCAAGGGCAGCAGACTCCAAACAACCCTTCGGTGGCACCAGCCCTGGATGCGATAGCCGGGCTGGCAGATGAGCGCGTTCGGGTACTCGTTGACATCAGCATGCTCATGCCGGCCCTTCCCGTCACGTACCTTCATGAGTTGCGGCGGGGCGGCGTTCCTTCCGATCTTCTGGCGCGCCTGGAGAATGACTGGCGCGATCCCGCCACCCACGGTGCCGTTACCGCCCTGCTCCGCGCAGGGAAGGTTCCGCCGCGCATCCACACGCTCTTCATGAACCTGCTCATCCGCTTCGGCCGCAGTGACGCCGCAGACCTGCAGGGCATCCTCCCCCTGGTGGGCGCCTTCCATCTGAAGTTCTGGGATCTGGACGACGACTGCGGTCGCGTTTCCCGGCCGCTGCATGACCTCGGCAGCCTGCTGCGCGGGACCGGCTTCACGGGCACGCTGACCAGCGAATGGGGCGGCCACGAGTGGCTGCAGGACGACCCAACGGAGATGACGCGGAGTCACCTGGCCCTGGCGGGGGCAGCCCTCGCGGAGCCAGCAGCGGTGGAGCCGGCACCAGCGGCCCGGGCTGCCCTCTGACCGATATAAAAAGCTGACCGGATACAAGAAGCTCATGGCATACAAGTGAGGCCGGCCCCGCGGGGCCGGCCTCACTTGTCTGCGAATTATTTCGTGCTGAATGCGGCGTCGAAAGCTGCGGCGGAGGGTTCATAGCCGGAGAGCCGGCGCACGAAAGCCAGCGCCTCGGGGGCGCCATCCAGCCGGTCCATTCCGGCGTCCTCCCACTCCACGGACAGCGGCCCGCGGTAGTCGATGGCGTTCAGCATCCGGAACGCATCCTCCCAAGGCACGTCGCCGTGGCCGGTGGAGATGAAGTCCCAGCCGCGGCGCGGATCAGCCCAGGGCAAATGGGAGGACAGCCGGCCGTTGCGCCCGTTGGACAGGCGCTTCTTCGTGTCCTTGCAGTGCACATGGTAGATCCGGTCCTTGAAGTCCCACAGGAACCCCACAGGGTCGATGTCCTGCCACACCATGTGGCTCGGGTCCCAGTTCAGGCCAAAGGCCTCGCGGTGCCCGATCGCCTCGAGGGCGCGCTGCGTTGTCCAGTAGTCGTAGGCGATCTCTGACGGGTGCACCTCATGGGCGAACCGGACGCCCACCTCGTCAAAGACATCGAGGATGGGGTTCCACCGGTCGGCAAAATCCTGGTAGCCGGCGTCGACCATCTTTTCGGAGGCGGGCGGGAACATCGCCACGTACTTCCAGATGGACGATCCCGTAAAGCCGGTCACCGTTTTCACGCCCAGCTTTGCGGCGAGCCGTGCAGTGTTCTTCAGTTCCTCGGCGGCACGACGGCGGACCCCTTCAGGATCGCCGTCGCCCCATACGACGTCCGGCAGGATGCCGCGGTGCCGTTCGTCGATCGGGTCGTCGCAGACGGCCTGGCCCTTGAGGTGGTTGGAGATGGTCCACACTTTGAGGCCGTGGCGTTCAAGAATGTCCAGCTTGCCCTGCACATAGGCGTCGTCGTCCCAGCGCCAGGGATCCAGGTGGTCACCCCAGCAGGCGATCTCCAGCCCGTCGTAGCCCCACTCGCCGGCGAGCCGGGCCACCTCCTCGAACGGCAGGTCGGCCCACTGGCCGGTGAACAAGGTAATTGGTCGTGCCACGTACTTCCCCTCCTCAACTGGCCGGCACGGGAACGCCGGCAGCGACCCGTGTCCAGGCGGAATCATTTTCGGAACTGCGCTCGACAGCGTCGAGCACCCGCTGCACCCTCAGCCCGTCGGCGAACGACGAATGCGGGGCGGAGCCGCCCACGATGCCCTCCACGAGGTCCTTGACCTGGTGGGAGAACCCGTGCTCGTAACCGAGCATGTGGCCTGCCGGCCACCACGCCGAAACGTAGGGATGCACCGCTTCCGTGACCAGGATCTTCCGGAAGCCCTGGCGGTCCGCAGGGGCCGTGCGGTCGTAGAACTGGACGCTGTTGAGGTCCTCCAGGTCGAAGGCCAGGGCGCCCTTGTCCCCGGAAACCTCAATCTGCAGCGCGTTCTTCCGGCCGGTGGCAAACCGGGTGGCCTCGAACGACGCCAGCGCGCCGGATTCGAAGCGGCCCGTGAAGATGGCGATATCGTCCACCGTCACCTGGCCGGAGCCGACGCCGGCAGCGCCGGAAAGCCCGGTATCGGAAGGTCCGGAGCCTGAAGTGGAGCCCTTCAAAAGAGGCCGCTCCTTCACGATGGTGTCGATAACGCCGGACACCTTCTCCAGGTTCAGGCCGGTGACGAACTGGGCCAGGTCGATGGCGTGGGCACCGATGTCCCCCAGGGCCCCCGAGCCGGCGTGTTCCTTCTGCAGACGCCACGCCAGCGGCATCTCCGGGTCCACCAGCCAGTCCTGCCGGTAGGAGGCACGCACCTGGTTGATCGTGCCGACGGCGCCTTCGGCGATGAGGTTGCGGAGGAAGGTGACGGCCGGAACGCGGCGGTAGGTGAAACCGACCATTGCCTGGATGCCCCGGGCAGCCGCCCGTTCGGCAGCTTCGGCCATCGCTTCGGCTTCCGCCACCGAGTTGGCGAGTGGTTTTTCGCACAAAACGTGCTTACCGGCCTCCAGCGCGGCGATCGCGATTTCGGCGTGGGAGTCGCCGGGGGTGACGATATCGACGACGTCGATATCGTCACGGGCGATCACGTCCCGCCAGTCTGTTGCTGACTCGGCCCAGCCCCACTTGCTGGCAGCGGCGGCGACCGCTTCAGCGTTACGGCCGACGATAACCGCCATTTCCGGTTCGGCAGGCAGGCCGAATACCCGCGGCGCCGTCCGCCAGCCTTGGGAGTGGGCAGCACCCATGAAGCCATAACCGATCATGGCCACGCGCAGGGTTTTCATGCGAGCACCACTGTCCGTTCAACCGCGACGCGGTTGCCCACGTAGCGCATCGGCGCGATCTGCATATACAGCAGGCGCAGGGTGAGGATGACCTCGACGTCGATCTCCTCGCCGGCGTCGGGGACGCGGTCCAGCGGGATGATCACGTCGGGCTTGTCTGCGACGAACCACAGGGTTTCCCATTGCTCCGGGAGTTCAGCTATGGAGTAGGACTTGTCCTGCAATTCGAAGCGGAGGGACTCCTTGGGAATCTCCACGCCATTGACCGTTGCAACGACGTCGTCAACGGCGGACAACCAGAGGCTGCGGTACCAGGGCAGCTGCACCGATACGGCAATCCCCTCGGGGTGCCTGCGGACGTCGGTGTCCTGGAACAGGGAATTGTGAGTTGCCATGGCTTTCCTTACTTAACAGTCTCGACCAGGGTCGCGTGGGAGTCGGATGCATTTGGATCAACGGCTTCTTCGATGGCATGCCGCATCAGCGTGTGCTGCTTCTTGACGAGGTCGATCGGATCGGATTCGCCCAGGTCGGCGAACGCGTGGCCCTCCCACTCGCTGGACAGGTAGCCCTGGTAGCCGCCCTTGACGAACTGGCGCACAATGCGGGGAATGTCCATCGCGGGTTCATTGCCGTGTTCGTCGATGTCGTAGAACTTCGCGTGGACATGGAAGATCTGCGGCATGATATCCAGCCATTCCTCCGGCGGAACCAGTCCGTGCATGTTGAACGCCAGCCGGGTGAAGGGACCAAGGCGCGCGGGGTCGAAGTTGTTGGCGTTCAGGTAGTCCTCGAACTCCTGGTTGCGTTCCTGCATCGGCAACGGCTTGCGCCAGATGTCCTGCATGACGGCAAAGTGCTCCTCGGGCAGCCCCATTTGCGTCAACGTGCGGAAGAGGGTCGGGGAAAGGCTGTGCATCGTCGAGCTGAAGTCTGCGGTGAAACCGAGCCGGTCGCTTCCCAGTTCCTCGTACATCTCGCGGATCTGCAGGATCTTGGGATCGTTCGGGCCCTGCGGCGCGTGAATTTCGTAGCCGAGCTTCTGGTCGTATTTCTCGGCCAGGGGAAGCAGCCGGCGGAGCAATTCCTTGCCCGCGGAGCGGATCACCACGCGGTGGAAACCAAGCTTGTTGGCCGTGTGCAGCTGCGCGGCGAAGAAGTCGTACTCCTCGTCGGGTGTCATGTCCCGGTCCTTGCGGCGGCCCATGTCCAGGTTGGTGCCTACTGCGCTGGGGGTCAGGCCGTAGCGGTCCATGCTGTCGCGCCACAGGCGGACGAAGTCGTCGTCGACGTCCGGGTAGGTGCGCAGCATCTGGGCGATGTTGAACTCAACCCCCGGGCCGAGGCCTTCATCTGCAACAGCTTTGATCAGCGTCTCAGGGGTGTAGAGCCCGGCGGCGAACTCGGAGGTGAGCGAATAGAGGGTAATGCCAAGCTCGATGCCCGAGCCTGCGATGCCTTCTGACATGATTTCTGGTTCCTTCGTTGTCAGCCGCGGACGGGCTGGGCGAGATGGCTGTTGAGGATGCGGCGGGCTTCTGAAGCGTCGGTGATCATGGCCGAACCGGCGTTGGCGGCCGCTGAGCGCTGGACGGCCTGCTCGCCGCGGATGATGTCGAACGGGTCCTGCCAGTTGTTCCAGTGCCAGCCTTCGTATTCGCTGGAGATTGCGCCGGAGTAGCCGTTCTCAACCAGTTGCCGGACAAGGCTCCGGACCGGCACCGAGGGCTCTTCGCCGGTCTCGTCGATGCCGAAGAACTTGCCGTGCACGTGGCGGACCCAAGGCATGATCTCCAGCCAGGTGTCCAGCGGGGCAGGACCGAAAAGCCCTGTTCCGTTGATGGCGAAGTCAATGCCAAGGTCAGGCCGGCCGTTCCGGGCGGCCAGGCCGATGAAGGCACCGAAGCGTTCACCGTGAACCTTTTGCGTGTTTGGCGGTCCGTCGACGTAGAAACCATTCCACAGGTCAACCACCTGTCCGAGAAGTTCCTCCGAAGCACCACGGCGGCGGTAGGCCTCCAGCAGGGAGGGCGCAAAGCCGGTAACGGTGGCACCCCAGTCGGCGGTGAAGCCGAGCAAGGGGGAATTGAGTTTCTCGTAGCGGTCGCGAAGGGCCAGGACACGCTCGTGGGCGCCGTGCTGGTCCGCGTGGACTTCGAGGGCCAGGGTGACGCCGTACTTCTCGGCCACGGGCAGCAGGCTCTCCATGGCGTCCGGAGTCAGTGAGATCTGCACCCGGGCGATCGGGAAGCCGAGCCTGGCGGCTACTTCGATCTGCTTGCGCATGTATTCGACAAGCTCGTCATGGTTCATCAGCCGGTCGCGGCGGATTCCGGTGTCAACGTTGACTGCGAGGGAGGTGGGGACCAGGTCAACCTCGGCCACAAGATCACGGAACTGGCCCACGAAGTTGTCATCGATCCGGTCCGGGAAGCCGCGCAGGCTGGAGAATCCGATGACTTCGAGCCCTGGGCCGAAGCCTTCGGCCGCCACTTTGCGGATCAGGCCATCGAGGTCGTACTGCCGGGCGTGGAAGGCCCGGGTGAAGCTGTAAAGGGTGACGCCCTGGATCGGCGTGCCGAGGCTGGTCATCGCTGTTCCACCTTCATGGTCTTGGTGTCGTGCTCTTCGATGTGCAGCACGCCGTGGTCGGTGATGATGTAGGGGATGTAGAGCTTCAGGTCCACCCTGACCTCGTGCTCGGTCCGGCTGTCCGGGACGGGAAGGTCACCCGAAAGGACTGCCGAGTCCAGCGGGAACCACCATTCGCCGGTCTCGTCCACGAGTTCCTCGAAGCTGAAAGTGCGGTTGTTCATGGTCCAGCGCAGTGAGCCCTCGGGGGCGGCGACGCCGTCCACTGTCAATGCAGCTCCAGCGATGCAGGAACCCGGCAGGGCCCGGTACCAGGGGATGCGGACTTCGACGGCGGTACGGCCATCCTGGGTGATCAGTGTTCCCTGCTCGATTATGCGGTCGGCGATCATCGAGACCTCCTTGTCTGCGGCATGCCTTGCCTGTGATTGAACGAAATAGCAGCGGCATCGCACCACTTATTCATTATTTAGTCAGTCTATTGTCTAATTCAGACATAAGTAAAGAGCTGTTGAGTTCTTCTGTGAGTTTCCGGGCCCCGCGCACTGCGAGCGCCACAGCGGTCAGCGTGGGATTGCAGGCCGTGGCGGTGGGAATGACGCCGTTGCCGGCCACGAAGAGGCCGGGGACCTGCCACACCTGGCTGTCGGGCGAACACACGCTCTCGCCGTCGTCCGTTGCACCCATCCTGGTTGTGCCCTGATAGTGAAGCGAAGCGCCGGGCGGCATGACGAACGGACGCTCGTCGAGCGGTTCACCCACCGCCTTGCCCAGGCGGACAATTTCCTGCTTGGCGCGGTCCAGTACCTCGTGATCCCGCTCTGTGAGGCGGTAGTGGATGCGCATGGCGGGCATTCCGTACGAGTCGCGGACACCGTCGTCGAATGCCACCCGGTCCTCGCGCTGCAGATCCTTGGCGCAGAACAGGCCAAGCCCCACGATAGAGCCCGGGACAACGGGGTCATCGTCGGCCAAGGGAACCGGTGACGCATCCAGTTGCATGATCTGGCCGTGGAAGGGCGCCCCGTCCATGTAGGGAACCCAGGCAACTCCGCTCTGCTCGCTGAGCGCGCCGTTGGCGGCTGCCCGGCCCTGCGGAGCCGTGACATCGCGCAGCCGGCTCGCGAACACCACCTGCGCCTGGTCGTTGAGGTAGCGGCCCAGGGCGTCGGGCCGGATCCCGGAAGCCCACAGCAGCTGCGGCGTGCGCAGGGCATCCGCACCCACCACAACGTAGCGGGCGGTCACCTGATGGGTTTCGCCGCTGCGGCGGTCCTGGACTTCGATGCCGGCAGCAGCGCCATCCTCCAGGAGCACACGCGTTACCAGCGACTCATCAAAGAGTTCAAACTGCGGATTTTCGCGGGTCACATCCCCCATCACGACGTCGGAACCTGACCAGACCAGGCCGCCGTCCTCCCGCCGGTGTACAGCAAGAGGCATGGGCTGGACGCGGTAGGCGATGCCACGGCCCGCGTCCACGGCGGCGGCGAGTCGTTCCCGGACGAGGTCAGAGAACGGAGCCCCGTCAAAGGCGCGGGTGGTCACCCCCAGCAGCCGGTCGGCGTCCTCAAGAAGCTCTTCAAGGTCCGGCAGGAACGGAATGCGCTCTTTGCCGCCCGGGCGGGGGCAGGCAGCGGTCCAGTGAGCGGCCATGCCGCCCACGTTGCTGGACATGGCGGCGACGGGCATCCCGTCCTCGCCGGGGAAGACGTAGCCGTCCTGCAGCAGGTAGGTTCCGGGCCTGGCCCTGCGCTCCCCGCTTTTGACCGCGCCGGGTGAGTTCACGGTTTCGGCACCTGCACCGGGACCTTCCGATGCCCGCTGCGCGAGGCTGCGGCGTTCAGGATCCTCAATGTTCTTGACGTGCGCCCCGGGTGGATTGCTGACCGTGGGGCCCACCTCGAACATGGCGATGGTGGCACCAGGGGCTTCCTCGCTGAGGATCCGCGCGTATGCCGATGCCGTGGGGCCACTGCCGACGATGGCGACGTCGACCGCAGCGGGATACCGGTTACCGCTCACCATCCCGCCACCAGTTCCTGGATGCGCCGGACGGACTTCGCCGAGTCGATCGTCGGGTAGTACTCGAGCCCGATGGGGCCGGCATACCCGCTGTTCCGAAGGTCCGTGAGCCGGGCGTGCCAGTCGATGGATCCCGAGCCGGGTTCGCCGCGCCCCGGCGCATCGGCGATCTGAACATACTTGATGAGGTCGCCGGCGTTGGCGAGCTCGGCGGCCACGTCCTCGCCCTCGACCGTGGAGTGGTAGAGGTCGTAGAGAACGCCGAAGTTGGGCGAGTTGACGCCCTTGGCGACATAGACGGCTTCCGAGGTCCGGTCCAGGAGGGCTCCCGGGTGGTCAACCCTGACGTTCACCGGTTCGAGGACCAGGGTGATGCCGGAACCCTCGATGTGCGCGACGCCTCGGGTGAAGATCTCGATCAGTTCGTCCAGCTGGTCCTGCCGCTTGCGCCCGCCGAATCCGGTACCGCTGCCCACTACCATCCGGGGGCAGCCGAGCTGCTGTGCCACTTCGACGCCGGCGTCCAGCCCGGTGTAGAAAGCATCGTGGTTGCGGGGCGGGATCATGAACTGCATACGCGGTTCCGCCAGTTGGGAGGTGAGCTGGACTCCGGTTTCCTCGAGCGCGTGCTTCAGGGCCGGAATGTCTTTGCCCGTTGGGCCCCACATTTCGACGGCGTCGAAGCCGGCTGCTGCCGCCGCGCGAACCCGATCGGCAGCACTTTCGCCTGCTTCGGCGAACAAAAGGTCGATATTGGGCGAAAGTTGAAACATGGATGTCTCCTAGAGATATAGAGATGGTGGTCTAAAACATGGGGTGGTCGTGGACCGGGTGCTCGGGAACCGGCTGAAGCACGTCCCAGTGCTCAACAATCCGCCCGTTTTCGAAGCGGTAAATGTCTGCGACGGCGGCGTCGGGACGCCCGGGACCTGAAGCGCGTAGATGCACCAACGCCAGGTCACCGTCCACCAGGATGCGCTGAACCTCGAACCGGGAGTCTGGCGATCCGTCGAACTTCGGCGTCAGCATTCTTACTGCCGCCTCGGGCCCGTCAGGAATGGTCGGGTTGTGCTGCCGGTAGTCGTCGGCCACAAGGAAGTCGAAGGCTTCACGCACCCTTTTTTGGGTGTAGAAGATCTCCACGAAGCGCTCGAACGCTGCGCGGTTGTCTACCATCGCGGGTCAGCCCTTCAGGCCGCCGGAGAAGCCCTGGATGAACCGTTTCTGCGCGAACAGGAACAGCGCCAGGATGGGAATCATGGAGACGATCACTATCGCGAAGATCGAGTTCCACTGGGAGACCAGGGAGCCGATGTAGTAGTACATGGCCACCGGCAGCGTCTGGTTGGCGGAGCCGCCCAGGAAGATCAGCGACGTGAAGAAGTCGTTCCACACGATGAGCCCGGCGAAGATGGTGACCGTTCCCGTGGCCGGGGCCATCATGGGGAACACCACCTTGGAGAAAATCTGGGATTTGCTGGCGCCGTCGATGGTGGCCGCTTCTTCGTAGTCCGTGCCGAGGCCGCGGAAGAAGTTTGCGTAGAGGAAGATCGACAACGGCAGGAGCATGCCCGTGTAGAGGATGATCAGGCCCCAAGCGGATCCGGTGAGCCCAAGGGCCCGTGCACCCATGTAGAGCGGGACGGCGCCGAGCTGGCCGGGGAGGATGATGGCGATCAGGAAGAGGTAATACGCGCCCTTGCTCCAGCGTCGGGTGCTGCGGGAGATGACATATCCGGTGATGGAACCGAGTGCGATCAGCCCCACGATGCTGCCTGCGGTGATGATGGCGCTGTTGACCAGGCCCATCACCACGTTGGAGTTGCCGGTGGCGGTGAGGACGTCGATAAAGTTGCTGAAGTCGGGGCTTGTTGGCGGAGCCAGGGCCGAGGTGGTGAACAACTCGTTGTCCGGCTTCAGGGCAGTTGTCACCAGGAAGTAGAACGGTGCGAGGAACACCAGGGCGAGCGCCCATAGGCCGACTTCGCGAAGCAGGGTGAGTTTGGTGTAGCGGAACATGGCTTAGTCCTCAGGGTTCGAACGCGTCAGCCGCTGCTGGAGAACGGCGAAGATCAGGATGATGGCGGCGAGCACCAGGGCCAGGGCGGCACCGCCGCCGAAGTTCCCGAGCGCAAAGGCCTGCTTGTAAACCAGCGTGGCCAGCGTTTCCGTCGCTCCGGCCGGTCCGCCGCCGGTGAGCGCCATGATGGGATCGAAGACGCGCAGCCCCTGGACGATTCCCAGCGTGGTGGCGATGGCGACGGCGGGGCGGATGGCGGGCAGGGTAACGTTGCGGAACCGCTGCCACAGATTGGCGCCGTCAATGGCCGCCGCCTCCTCCACTTCCACGGGGACACCGGCCAGGCCGGCCATAAAAATCACCATGGCAAAGCCGGTGGAAGACCAGACCAGCACCACCAGGACCGTCCAGATGGCCCACTGCGGATCGGCCAGCCACGGCTTGGCCTGGTCGCCGGCGCCTATTGCCGTAAGGAAGGCATTGAGCGGACCGTCGAAGTCGAAGATGTATTTCCAGATGTAGGCCGTGGCTAGCGGGCTGAGCACCACCGGCATGAAGAAGAGGGTCCGGAGGATGTAGCGCGTCTTGACGACGCGGTTCAGGCCCAGCGCAATGACCAACCCGGCGATGTTGCCCAGGAGAACCGAGCCAAAGGCCAGAAAGAGGGTGTTGGAGAGGGCTCCGAGTTTCGTGGGGTCCTTGAAGATGGCCTCAAAGTTTGTCCAGCCCGTGATTTTGAACGAGCCGATGCCCGTCCAGTTGGTAAAGGCGAAGAATCCGCCGATTCCGGTTGCCACGTAGTGAATGGCAAACACCAGGGCGATCCCGGGCAGCGCCCACCACCAGTGTCCGAACTCCATGGGCCCCCGCCGGGGACGGGTGTTCTCACCCGTCCCCGGCGTCCGCTTGCCTCGCCGGGGTGCTTCAGCTGCTTCGCTTTTCGATTGCATCGTCGCAGTCATTGGTATTCCTTGCTTGTCCCTTTGAGTCGTCGGAACGTTGATGGTGAAGAACTCTACTGTTCCCAGGCCGCGTCCATAGCCTGCAGGACCTGGTCAGGGCTCTTCTGGCCGGTGATGATGCCCTGGACCCCCGTGGCCAGTGCGTCGTAGACGGCGGAATTCGGCCACTGGATGTTGGGCAGGGGGCCGTACTTGCCGTCCTTGATCAGGCCTCCGACGTTCTTGTAGGCGCCGGCGTCGAAATCGTACTTGTCGAGTCCGCTGACCGGCAGGGCACCGTCGATTTCTGCGAAGGCCTTGGTCTGCTCAGGCTGGGCGGCCCAGTCGAGGAAGGCCTTGGCAGCGTCCTTGTTCTTGGAGGCCGCGTTGATGGAGAAGGCGTAGTTTGCGCTGGCAAATACGTAGCTATTACCTGAGCCCTGTTCCGCCGGGAACGGCCGTACGGCGAACTGGGAGCCCCCGGCGGCGGACTGCAGCTGCTTCCAGCTTGGAGCCGGGATGAAGCCGCTCACGGACGTTCCGCTGGCAAGCCCCTTGGTGATGGCATCGAAGCCGCCGCCGGCAGCACCCTTCTGGAAGCAGCCCGCGTCCTTCAAGGTATTAACTGCTTCGAGGGCTGCCTTCCAACCGTCCGAGCCGGCGAAGGTGGTTTCCTTGGCAGCGCGCTTATCGTTCCATTTCGGGTCTTCCGCGTAGACGCGCGAGGCTGCCAGGGACATCGCCATCAGCCCTGTGTTGGGAGGGGCTGATCCGGCAAGGGCAAAGAGGGATTTACCGGAGGACTCCAGAGCCTTGCACTGCTGCTGGAGGGAGGAATAGTCGGCAGGGAAGCCGCCGGCTGCAGCTGCAGCCGTCTCATTACTCACCAAGGCAGAGATCGTGATTTCCGTGGCCTGGCCGTACACCTTGCCGTCGGTTCCAAAGGTGCTGGCGCTTCCCTCGGGGAGCAGTTGCTTCGCGGCATCGTCAAGCGGCTCAAGGAAACCTGCCTGGACGAGCGGCAGGATGCTGCGGCCGGTGCCGGAGCCGGGTGAGGTCACTACGACGTCTGAGGCGTTTCCGGCCTGGAGCTGTGTGCGCAGGGTCTGGTCGTAGGAGTCGTTCGGCTGAGGATTGAAGGTGATTTTCACGTTCGGGTGTGACTTCATGTAATTTTCTGCCAACACCTGGAAGGGGCTCTCGATGGTGTTGGATGTCGCGAAGGACAGTGAAAATTCCTGGGAACCACCCGAAGAGGAGCTGCTGCCGGTGGAGGCCGAGCAACCGGTAAGAATGAGTGCTGCGACGGTGGGGACGGCGAGGGCGCCGACCTTCAGGCCTGAATAGCGACGGTGCTGTGTCATGTCCAGCCTTTCTGACTTCATTGTCCAAAAATCCGGGTGTCGTGACCCCGGTCACTCACAAGTATGCAGGAGATGTGCCTAAAACACACATAAGTCTTTGCTATGACGGACATAAGTTTAACGGGGGTCCGCGGAAGGTCCATCCAGATCCCTGATGGCTTCGCCTACGTTATTGATCCCGCTGATACACTCCCTTGAAACGGTTCCACTCCCAAAGGATCGCTGCGCCGTGACGAAACATGTCCTGCTTTCCCGTCTCGACCTCAACCTGCTGATCTCGCTGGATGCCCTCATTACCGAGCGAAGCGTTACCAGGGCGGCCGAGCGGCTCCACCTCAGCCAGCCGGCGCTCAGCGCCTCGCTCGCCCGGCTCCGATCCCACTTTGGGGACCCGATCCTGGCCCGCCGCGGCAATGCTTACGAGCTCACCCCCTTCGCCCTCCGGCTCGCGGAGCACACCACCACCGCGCTGGAGGCCGCACGCCGTGTCTTCGAAAGCCAGGCCACCTGGGAGCCCACAGAATCCGAGCGCGAGTTCTCCATCTACGGCTCGGATTACGGCTTCACTACCATTGGCCGAGTTGTTTCCGAGCTTGCAGCCGAGCGCGCCCCAGGTGTCCGGTTCCGGTTCATGCTCCACAATCCGATGGTGGTGGAGGATGCAGCCAACCGCCTTCGATCGGTGGACGGCATGGTGATTCCTCATGGATTCCTCACCGGGCTGCCCTACCTGGACCTGTGGAGGGACGGGTGGGTGGCCGTGGTCTCCACGTCAAATGAAGCCGTCGGCGAGCAAATCACCATGGAAAACATCGCTGAACTTCCCTGGGTGATGACCTATCAGACGCGCTCAGCCTCAACGTCGGCGGAACGGCAGATCCAGCAGCTGGGCGTTGAGCCCCGCGTGGACGTGGTTGTTGAAAGCTTCCAGTCCTTGCCGCATTTTGTGGTTGGGACCAACCGGATCGCGCTCATCCAGGCGGCCCTGGTGCCGTTCGCCCTGCGCGTGGGCGGGATTCGGATCCTGCCGCTGCCCTTCGATGCCACGCCGCTGGTTAATGCCTTGTGGTGGCACCCCGTGCACAACCGCGACTCCGAGCATGAGTGGATGCGGGGCCTCTTCAAAGAGGCTGCCGACATCGTGGCAGCCGCCGCAACCAAGGAAGCCCCTTAAATGCCTCGATGCCCGGCCGGCTAAACGGACGGGCATCGAGGCTATGGGACGTCGGTCTTTCAGCTCAGGCTGATGCCAGCGCCGTCCGCATGCTCTTGCGGATAAGGTCATGCTGCTCCCGCACCAGCAGCAGCGGATCCACCTCACCGAGCTCAGCGAAGGCATGACCTTCCCATTCGCTGGACCAGTAACCGCGGTAGCCGCCTTCGACGAATACGCGGACCAGTTCCGGATAGTCGATGGCCGGCTCGTTGCCCTGCTCATCAATGTCGTAGAACTTCGCGTGGACGTGCATGATTTGCGGCATGATGTCAGCCCACTCCTTCGGGCTGACGTGGCCGTGCATGTTGAACGCTAGGTGGGCGAAGGACCCAAGCCGGGCAGGATCGAAGTCACGTCCCCGCAGGTACGCAATGAACTCCTCCTGCCGCACCCGCATCGGTGCCTCAGTGCCCCAGATACCCTGCAGCCTTTCCACAGCTTCATCGTCCAGCCCGGCACGGCGAACCGCGCGCAGGAGCGTGGGAGACATGCTGTGCATGGTTGAGGAGAAGTCAGCCACGAAGCCCAACAGCGGTGAATCAAGCTCGGCGTAGACGTCGCGGACCTTCATGATCTCGGGCGAGTTGGGTCCCAGCGGTGCATGGATCTCGTAGGCAAGTTTGAGTTCGAGGTCCTCGGCGAGCGGCAGCAGCCGGCGAAGTAGCTCCGGCTTCGCGCTCTGGATGCGGACGAGCGGGAAACCGAGCTTCTTGGCGCCGTGGAAGAGTGTCTGCGTGAACTCGTACTCCTCGTCCGGGGTCATGTCGCGGTCACGGCGGCGTCCCATGTCCAGATTGGCGCCGAAGGAGCTGGCGGTGAAGCCGTGCTTGTCGAAGGCGCGCTGCCACGAGCGCACGAAGTCGTCAGTCACGTTGGGATAGGTAGGCAGGACCTGCGATGCCACAATCTCGATCCCGGGGCCGATGCCGAGCTCGGCCACGCGGTTCAGCAGACCGTCGAAGTCGTACCAGCCGGCCCGGTATTCGGCGCTTGCCGAGTACAGGGTGAGCCCCAGCGAGAACGGATCTTCCTCCGCTTTCGGTGGGGGCGGCGTGACCGCCGTCGTCAGTTCCGGCGCCGCCGAAGCCCTGTCCGTGACGGTCAGCTCCAACGTCTGGTTCACGAAGTTGGGAACGTACATGCCGGGACCGCCGTCCTTGCCGGGCGCAATCTGCATGTAGGGCAGGCGCAGCTCACCGATGAGCCGGACGGTGTGCTGCTCGCCCAAGGCAACAGGGCTCTCCGTTGTGGCGATGAGCAAGGGATGTTCCTGGAGGTACCAGAGAGTTTCGCTTTGAGCGGGCAGGTCCGGGAGCGCATAGCGGACACCGCCCAGTTCCAGGGACAAGTCCCCGGCGGGGATATCCTGGCCGTCGACGGTGAGCCGCAGGCTGGAGACCGAGGAGAGCCACAGACTTCGGTACCACGGCAGGGTCAGGGCAAGCGCGAGACCGTCGGGATGGGTGCGGAGGCTTGCATCGTCAAGAAGTCCGTTTGGCATTGTTGCTCTCTTTACTGGGGAAAGGGGATGGGTCAGGTAAGTTCGCCGGTGATGCGGCGGATCAGGGCGTGTTGGCGCCGCACTTGCTCAATGGCGCGCCATGGCGTGCGTTCGCCTTCGTATTCACTGGAGAGATAACCGGTGTAGCCGGAGTCCTTGAGGGCCTTGAGCACGGGCAGCCAGGGAATCTGTTGGTCTTCCAGCCGCTCGTTGATGTCGTGGAACTTCGCCTGGACGAACACCACATACTGGGCGATATCGGCGAAGTCGGCGGGGTCGACGCCGATGCCGTCGAGGAAGGCCGGCCGGGTCTCGCGGGTCTCACCTGCGCGCAGCGGAATGGGCCGGTCCTGGAAGATTCCGGTGTCGATGAGCAGGCCGAAGTTCTTGGTTCCAGTCCGTTCGATGAGGCCGATGTAGTCCTCGACGACAGGGTGCCTGATGGGCGTCGGCGAATGAATCTCCGGGCAGATGATGATCCCCAGCTCGTGGGCCAGATCAAGGGAGCGTTCCACGGACTCGGTCCAGATGGGGTCTGGGACCAGATCGCTGGACACCACGCCGATCTTGGGGCGCACGAAGCCGAAACCCAATTGGTTGGCAAGCCGCAGGTCCCGCTGCAGGGCCTCCGCACCCTCGGCGACCGTCATGGTGCGGCCCGGGTGAAGACGGGTGTCAATCCAGGAACCGTAGTTCGTCGGCTCCAGCGAATACTTCTCCAGCAGGCCGAACCAGTTATCGATCCAGGCCGGGGACGGTTCCGGATAGTTGGGAACGTGGCCCTCGCCGAGAATCTCGACGCCGGTGGCGCCCACGTCAGCGACGGCGGCCAGCGCCGCCTCAAGGTCCATCACTGTGCCGTAATCGCCCATAAAACTGTAAAGGGAAACGCCGTAGCGGAAGGTACCTTCGCCGCCTTCCGGCGCGAGGGTCACCTTGCGGCTGGTCCGGTGGGTGGTGGGCTGGTGCTCGACTGGTATGTAGGACATCCGCAGCCGCAGCTCGATGGAGAGCTCGTGGACGCCCTGCGGCAGGCCGCCGTCGAGGGGAACGGTGACCACTGCCGCTTCCTCAAGGGGCCAGCGCACGCCATCACTTTCCCAGAGCTGCTGCAGGGTGTAGGTCCGCCCGCCGAAGGTCCACAGCGGAACGTCAGGTCCGACGTCGACGATGCCGCCAACGCGAACGGCGATGCCGTCGATGAGGGACGCGGCCATGCCCCGGTAGGAAGGCATCCGGACCCGGAACTGAAAGCCGGATACACGTCCGCCGTCCGTTACGTTGCGGAAGCCGACGGACTGGATGAGGTCTCTTTCGAGAAGCATCATTGCTCACTCTCTCTAGGTGCAGAATCCAGAGTAGCAATCATTCTGTCGCTTTTACACCTAAGTGAGCTCCTAACCGGCAAAACATGCCAGGGGCTCGCCGGGCTGGCCGCTTCGAGGGCCTCAGCTCCTTTCGGCCCGTTCCGCGAGGACGCCGATGGCCAGAGAGAAGCGGCCGGGTAGCGGCGAAAGTGCCAGACGGAGCCAGATGGCGTCCGAGTACGCATCGAACCGGACTGGACTGACGCGCAGTTCCTCGGCCACGGCCAGCACCTGCGTGTGAGCGGTCAGATATCGTGCGGGCGTCATGCGGTTATTTCGTAGATGAAGCTCCAGATGGACGTCCAGGCCGGCCAGATCCCGGGCGGCCTCGTGTCGGGCCGTACTGTCGAAGTCCAGCAGCCCGGGCGGGATGTCGCCGTCAGGAACGATGATTTGCTTGTCGTATAAGTCTCCGTGGGCCCATACCACCGGATCCGGCGCCGTCCGTGCGAGGTTCATGGCCACGTTCTCTGCCGCGGCGCGCAGGACAGCGCGCTGAGACGACAGCTCGGGGACGTTTTCATTGTGCCGCAACCAGTCGTCCACCCGTCGGCACACCTTCGTGGCTTCCCACTCTGCTGAACGGAGCGGAAGGCTGTCGAGAACGCCTCGTGCTGCTGGGCCATGGGAGCCGTTCAGTTCCGCGACCCAGGCGCGCGACCATTTCTCCCATGCCCTGGCGAACGCTTCATCGCAGACGGCCGCTTCCACCCGGCCCAGCTCGTTCAGAGTCGGTCCCGGTATGGCGCTGAAAACGATGACGTCCGCCTGGGAACTCTGACGAAGGATTCTGGGCGTTGTGAAGTTGCCGGCGTCCAGCAGGACCTCCATTTGCGCGCAGCGCTCGGCCGGTACGACGGCGCCCCCGGGCCCGAAGATCTTGATATAGCGGCCCTCCGCCCGGACGACAGCCTGATGGTATGGCCAATACGAAATCAATTCCCCCTGCTGCGCTTCCCCCCGCAAGGCGGGAAGCCCCGGATCGTCCAACGGGATTAGTTCGAACTGCCCGTGACGCAAGTAAGCTCCCCGGACGCCTGGCACTCCCGGCGTCCGGACCTCCAGTACAAATTCTCCCGGTGTCTTCTCTGGCCAAGCCCGCTGAACCAGCCAGGACGTGCCGGTATCGTCGTCGGCAGACGCCGGAACGGCGGAGGGCCAATCCATGGAATCAATTCCATGGACTGGCGGAGACACCAGCGAGTGGTGCGACGCAGCAGATTGACGCGTTCCAGGCGTGCCGTGCCCCCGAACAGTAGACAGCCATGCTCCGTCCACCATGCCCCCGCTTCCCCATACCCAGGCTCTTCCGGCGCAAGCCATTCGTGTGTCCAGCGTGAACGACAACAATGAGGCAGGGATGAAACGGTCATGAAGAAACTTTCATCAAGGCCTTCTTCCCCGTCCACTCGGCGTCTTGCGTCGCAGGATCGCCGCAGCAGGCAGACCCGACGAACCCGTCCGGTGAGTCGAGATTGACCCGGACCGTGATGGGCGGGGGGACGGTGGCCTGAGTCGCGCGGGTTCTGGCCGATCCGGCCTTTCAGGGTCACGTCGGAGGGTCACGTCGGAGGCAGGGGTGCAGGCCAATAGCCGGCACATCCTTCGAACCTTTCATTGGACGGGGAGGGGAACATGGAGCGCCGATCCTACGCCGCGATGAACAGTGCCCAGTCAGGAAAGGGATCCACCGGTAATGGCGGCCCGGCCTCTCCGGGTCCAACAGCGCCGGCAAGTACGTCCGGCCAGTCGGGCGGTTCCAACTCCCGGCCTTCACCCGCGTGGCCGAGGTGCTGCGGCCAGCGTGGTGGTTCCCAGTCTTGTTGTTCGCTTGGATAGGAGCGTCCCGCGGGTGAGATCCAGCCGGGTGGCTGGTACCGGGTCGCGTCAACCGGCCTCCACGCTGTGGTGTGTCTGAGCCGGTGGTGCCGCCGGCATGGCTGGCCCAGGTTGGTGACGCCGGTGCCCCCTCCCTCCGACCAAGCCAACAGATGATCCGCTTCGTTATCCAGGGAATGGTTGTTACAGCCCGGAAAAGGGCACCGGCCGTCCCGAAGCCGCAACCATTGGCGCATCGCCTTCGGAACCCGGTAGCTGGTCCGTCCGATCTCCAGCGGCGCTCCGCTGCGCGGATCGGTCAGAACACGCATGAATGATTCGGCGCCATCGCCCACAAGCCGGCGGGCGATGCTCGGCGGAACGGGACCATACCCGTCCAGCGTGGCCGGTTCCGACTCGGCGCCCAAAAGAGACAGCACCGGCACTGTCACCAGGACCTGCGCCTTGGGTGACGGAGTTCCTTCCGCCACCCCCGCCAGCAGCCAGTCGGCGGCGACGTCCGCACGGAGCTGGGTCAGGGTCCGGGATTCATTCGGCTCCTGCAAGGCACGCGCCGCTTCCGTGGCACGGGACCATGCAGCCACCGCAACATCCGCAGTCAGATATGCCGAGAGCCAGGCCATGCCGTCCCGGTCCGGCACATACTCCAGCCGACGGTCCCCCACACCCTTGCGGTGGCGGGTTTCGATGCTTACAGGATGGTGCAGCTCACGCCATCTGCGCGCCTTGGCCCGGAACCTGCCCGGCACCAGCTCCCCCGCGGGGCAGCCACGCGCGGCAAAGGGAGCTTCGGGGTCCAGGAAATGAGCCTCCAAAGCAGCCGCCGCGGCGGGGTCCAGACCGGACGTTTCATCACACATCACCCGCGCGTGTTGCCATGAAATGCTCCCTACTTGCAGCGCAGACAGCGTCAGGGGCAACTTAGTTGTCAGGGTGGCTGACTCCGCCAGGAGCGCCGCCGCCGATCTTTCACTCACGGTCAGGACACAAGCCACCTCTGCTGTCATGGCCATTTCCTGGGCGGTGCGCTCCTGCGGGGAAACGGCTGGGCCCGCCATGGCGACGGCAGCGCGGGCATATCCGGCGGCGAAGTGCACTTTCAGGGCGGCCAGCCTGGCTTCCATGCTGGCGACCTCAGCCATACCATCCAGGCACGCGTCCGCTTCGTCCCGAAGAGGGTCGGCGCCAGTCGAGGCCGCGTTCCCGGCTCCGCGACCTGCAAATGCACACAACCTGGCAAGGGAGGCCTCCATGGCCTCCAACGTCTCCGCAGCTGCTTTGCCTTCCACACCCTCAGCATGGCAGGCGCCACTGACATTTAACTCTGGCGTCAGAGTTGCAGGCGAAGTCCGTCATCCAGGATCTGCCTTATCCCGAACTTTCCTACGGCGAACATCCGCGGATTATCGTCGGAGTTGCTCAGCATGGCGGTGGACAGGATGAGGGCCCAACCGCGGGCCCTCATCCAGGTGTCTCCATCTACTGCGGAGCCAAAGGCGCCCATGAAGCGGTGGCGGGTGCCGGCGTCGAACATCAGCCACCCCACCGCAAGATCGACAGCCGGGTCCCCTGCCCCGACGTCGCCGAAATCGATGACGCCGGCCAGGGAGCCGTCGTCCGCCAGCAGGATGTTGCCTGGGTGGAGGTCCCCGTGGAGCATCATCGCCGGACCATCCCAGGCTTTGGCGGCACAGGCCTGCGCCCACACTGCTCTCAGCGCTGCCGCCTGCGGGTAGCGTTCGCGGTGCCCGAGCCGTTCCACCAGCACAGCGTCACGGTCCGTCAGCGGCACGCCTCGGAAAGGGTTCACCGGGACGCCCGTTTCGGCGGGCACGTGAAGGGACAGCAGGAAATTGGCCAGGCCTTTAGCCGCCGGCCCGCGGTCTGCCGGGCCGACGTCGGCCGCAGCGGCTCCGGGGACCCACCGCACAATGCTCCACGGCCATGGAAAGTCCGACGTCGGCCTGCCGGCATGGACGGGGACAGGAACCGCGACCGGGGAGCGGCGGGCTATGTCGGGCAGGTAGCGCTGCTCATGCAGTATCAGCGGAACGGCCTCCGCCCTGCGCGGAAGCCGGACGGCCAGGCCGTCACCGAGCCGGAAGGTCGCGTTGTCCCAGCCGTTCGCAACCCGCGCTATCGGACAATCGCCGAGGTCGGGCCGCTGGTCCCGGACAAGGCGCTGGACCACCGTGTTACTCACGTCCACCGTGGCTGGCGGCATTCGAGCCATTCAGAAATCCGCCTTCCTTTGTGCCGGCAATGCAGTCCGATCCTTTCCCCTCGTCCGAATATAGGTCAAGACCCCCAAGAGCCGACGGGGTACAGAACGAGGACATGGAATCCGACGGCGGCGGGACGTCCCGCCGTCGTCCTGGGACGACATGAAGTTGCGGCTAGCTCATCCGGCGGGGACCATCGGATTCTCAGCGGTCAGCCCGCGCCCTGGCCCTCGCGGGCCACCTCTTCCAGAATCCTGGCCGTCGGCGCTGCCGTCATCAGCTGCCCTATCACCTCGGGCTTGTCCCACACCTGGCTGCGCAACTTTTCCAGAAAGCCGGTCGCGGCGTCCGGAGGGTGGACTTGAACCGTGGCTGCGCCGCCCTCCTGACGCAGGTAAACGAGCGACGGTGGCGCCGTTGACGTTGGTGCCGTCGTCGCTGAGCAGGAAGGTGATGGAGGCGGCGAGCTGCGCGGCGGTGGCGGCCCAGCCGAACTTCACTACCTCGGAGCGAGACTGTGGCGCGACGCAATCACCAAGGTAGTCGGCGGATGGATCGACGACGACGACTGTTCTGAGGCGGACGCCCGCAGGATCGTGCAACTCGTCGGACGCGACAACGCCCGACGCGTGTACGCGCTCCCCTGAGCGCCGACCGAGATCCCGAGCAAGCAGAACGGACATCTTGCTGAACCCCGGCCCAGCAAAATCGAACCAGTCTGAATTCGACGGACTCTGATGCCGTCGTCTTGACCTTCTATGGAGCCCAGTCGGCGTCGTCCGCTGGCGTTTTGTCAGTTCCCATAGGACAGTGCCTGCCACAGGATCACTGCCAACAGGGCACCGGCCGCGAGAATGACAGCCCAGGTTTCCCTGCGCAACCGCCGATCAGCGCGCTTCCGGTGCGATGACTCGCGCGCTGGCCGCGGCCGGCTACGCGCTAATTTCGACCCGAACATAATCCTCCCGGTGAAACATTCGCCGTTCGGACCAGCCGTCAAGGACAACCCAGATGATGGATCCGTCTGGCGTGGTTCCGTCCACGGTGCCGGAGCCGATAGGGCGGCCGTCCTGCGAGAGCCTCACCGGCTGCCCGACGGGCATGGCGTTCCACGACACTGGGCGCCAGCGTGGCACATTTGTCGGTTTCATGGCCTACCGCAAGATGACGGTGCGGTTGCCGAGCAGCAGGATCCTGCCTTCACAATGCCAGCGGACGGCGTTGCGGAGGGCCGCGCATTCGGCGTCCCGGCCCACCGCCACCAGGTCATCAGCGGTGTACGTGTGGTCCACCTCGATGACCTGCTGGGAAATGATCGGGCCCTCGTCGAGTTCGGCGTTGACGTAGTGAGCCGTGGCGCCCACGGTCTTGACGCCGCGGTCGTAGGCCTGGTGGTACGGCTTTGCGCCTTTGAAGCTGGGCAGGAACGAGTGGTGGATGTTGATGGTCCGTCCCGCCAGCTGTGCTGAGAGCTCATCGCTCAGGACCTGCATGTAACGGGCCAGGACCACGAGTTCCACGTCGAAGGCGTCCACCAGCTCCATTAGCCGGGCCTCCGCCTCGGGCTTGGTGTCCTTGGTGACTGGCAGGTGGAAGAACGGGATGCCGTGCCACTGGACCAGGCCCTCCTGGTCGCGGTGGTTGGATACCACCGCGACGATTTCGACCGGGATGTCGCCGGTGCGTGCCCGGAAGAGTAGATCGTTGAGGCAGTGGCCCATTTTGGACACCATCACCAGGACACGGCGTTTGCGGCCGTGCGGCTCCAGCTGCCAATTCATCTCCCACTTTTCGGCCACAGGCGTGAAGTCGCGGCGCAGGTCCTCGGTGCTGAAGGAATCCCGCCCTAAGGAGGAGTCGGAGGAGGAACCCGAGGAAAAGTGGACGCGCATAAAGAAGTGCCGTTGCCCCTTGTCCCCGTACTGCTTGATGTCCAGGATGTCGCAGCCGTGGTTGAGCAGGAATCCCGAGACCGAATGGACGATGCCCGGCGACTCAACACAGTCGACGGTCAGGATGTGCTCTGCCGTGGCACCGGGTTCCACAGCTGCAGGCTCGGGGCTGTTTGGGGTCTGTGCGGTCATTTCTGCACCTTCTCAAACTTTCGCGCAACAGCTGATTCCTCGTCCTGCGCGAGCTCAGCCTGGAAGCTTTCATAGCGGGCCAAGTGCGCGGGGCGCCGGCGCAGCACGAACCACGCGGCGCCGAGCAGAATGAACCAGACCGGCGTTACCAGGAGTGCCAGAAGTGTGTCCGGCTGCGTGGTCAACGCCCAGAGGACGAAGGCGAAGAACGCGAAGACCACGCAGACCATGGGGATTCCGCCGGGCATCTGGAACTTGGACGCGTCATGCAGGTGCGGGCGGCGACGGCGGAAGGCCAGGTAACTGGCCAGGATGATGGACCATACGAACACGAAGCAGACGGCCGACACGGTGGTCACCATGTCGAAGGCCTTGCCGATGTCCTGTCCGGCGTACATCAGCACCACGCCGGAGAGCAGGAGGACGCAGGACAGGAACAGGGCGTTCTGCGGGACCTTACGCCGGGACAGGCTGCTGAAGACTGACGGCGCGTCGCCCTCCTGGGCCAGCCCGTAGACCATGCGCGACGTGGAGTAAATGCCGGAGTTGGCCGAGGACATGGCCGAGCTGAGCACCACCAGGTTCACGATCGTTGCCGCGGCTCCGAGCCCTGCCAGGGAGAACATGGCGATGAACGGGCTGTGGCCAGCCTGGAACTGGGTCCAGGGAGTGACAGACATCAGGATGATCAGGGCGCCCACGTAGAAGAGCAGCACTCGGATCGGGATGGAGTTGATGGCCTTCGGCAGGCTCTTCTCCGGGTCTTTGGCCTCCGCGGCGGTGGTGCCCACCAGCTCAATACCCACAAAAGCGAACACGGCGATCTGGAAGCCGGCCACAAAACCCATGAACTCGTTCGGGAAGAATCCACCGTGGCTCCACAGATTTGTGAAGCTGGCAGGGCCGGCATCGGACTGGAACCCGCTGAAGATCATAAACAGGCCCACCACGATCAGCGCCACGATAGCGACGATCTTGATCAGCGCGAACCAGAACTCCGTCTCGCCGAACGCCTTCACCGTGGTGAGGTTCAGGAGCAGGAGGATGGCCACGGTGGCCAGGCCCGGGATCCACAGCGGCAGCCCCGGCCAGAGTTCCTTGGAGTAGCCGGCAATGGCGATGACGTCCGCGATTCCCGTGATCACCCAGCAGAACCAGTACGTCCATCCGGTGAAGAAGCCGGCCCAGGGCCCGAGGAGGTCCGCTGCGAAGTCGCTGAAGGATTTGTAGTTCAGGTTGCTCAGCAGGAGCTCGCCCATGGCCCGCATCACGAAGAACAGCATGAAGCCGATGATCATGTAGACGAAGATGACGGACGGCCCGGCCGCGGAGATGGTTTTGCCCGAGCCCATGAACAGGCCGGTGCCGATGGCGCCGCCAATGGCGATCAGCTGGATGTGCCGGTTGCTGAGCTGCCGCTCAAGATGCGGTTCCTGGTGGGAAGTTACGGTTTCAGTTGTCACGTGCTGCTCCTCGAATCAATGCTGTCTGGAGTGCTGCTGAGATGGGCGCCTGACCCGGTCCGCCGGGAACCGAGTCAAGGCTGTTGAAGCTGTAGAGATGGATGCCCGCGAGGTTGCCAGGCTGGTTTTCCAGCCCGGACACCAGGCTTTGCGGCGAGTAGTGGTCGCCGCTCAGGAGTTTGCGGGCCAGCGGGCCCTTCCGGCTCAGGAACTTCAGGGAACTTCCGACGCCGATCTGCGTAGCCAGCGAGACCAGTTTGGTCCGGGGCACGGACCCCGCCACCCCTGCCCAGATGGGCAGCTCAACGCCTTCGCGGCGCAGGAGCGCCGCGAAATCAAGGATTTTCTCCGGGGCGAAGCACATCTGGGTCACAACATGCGAAGCTAGGTGCTGTTTTGCCAGGAGGGCGTCCAGCACCTCCACGGGGCCGGCGGAGGGGTGGCCCTCCGGGTAGCCCGCAATGCCTGCCCGCATCACCCCGCCTGTGTACTGCGCGATGTCCTCCAGCAGAGGAAGGGCGGACTCATACGGGCCGGCCGGCTGCTTCCGGTCCCCGCCGATGACAAAGACCTCGCGGATGCCGGCGGCATCGCAGTCGCGGAGGATTCCGGTCAGCTCGGCCCGGTCATGCAGGGCCCTCGCGGCGAGGTGCGGGATGACGGTGTAGCCCAGCACACCAAGCTGCACGGCAGTGCGCATGGTCCGCTCGATGCCGTGATGGGGCAGGCACGTCACCGTGAGCGTCGTGGTCAACGGCACCAGGTCCGTGACGCGCTCAACGATTCCCCCGGAAGGGATGATTTCTATTCTGATGGGGAACATCATTGGTCCTCTCTGAACATCAGATTTTTTGGGCATCAGGTTTTTGGGTATCAGGTTTTGGGCATCAAGGTTGGGTTGTTCAGGCCGTAGCTGCCAGCAGCGAGCTGGCTTCCTGGCGGGTGCTTCCGGAGCTTTCGATGTGCGCGAGCTCGGCCGGGATTTCCCAGCCCTTCTTGCGCATCGCGGTGGCCCAGAGCCGGCCGGCGCGGTAGGAGGAACGCACCAGGGGCCCGGACATGACGCCGAGGAAGCCGATCTCGTCCGCCTMATTTTGCAGGTCGACGAATTCCTGCGGCTT
>NZ_JBFTGZ010000012.1:0-144035 GCF_056393985.1 Arthrobacter sp. 10T425
GACTTTGCGAAGCCTGCAACCACACCAAAGAAACCCCCGGCTGGAAAGCACGCCCCAGCCCCGAAGCCGCACCCGGATCCGCCTCGAGCATCGGCGCGAGGCACACCATCGAACTCACCACCCCCACCGGCCACACGTACCGTTCCACCGCGCCGCCGTTGCCCGGAACACCGCTTCGGCCGTCAGCCACAGACCAGCCGGGCTCCCGCCGCCAGCGCCGCGACGAGCGCCATCGCGCGAAGACGCTCAAGCGTATGCGGCACTCAGGCTCACTGGCGGCCTGAGCGGCCCGGCTTCACGTGGTTTGAGATGCACTTTCTCCCGATGAAGGAAGTGGGACGGTCAGAGGAGTCGGCTGGTTAGGAATCGCTCAATGGCCGTGAACACCTGAACGTGCGCGGCCAAGGAGGCACGCCAGTCCTTCGGGACTTCCAACGAGTGATTGGCGTCCAGAATGTCAACGAACGTCGGTGCGGTTTCTGACAACGCAGCGGTTGCCCAAAACTTGTCTTTGGATCCACCGATGAGCAAATCCGGCTTACTTGTTTCAGCAAGTGTCCGCCGAATGACGTCATCCGTGAGGATCGGTGTGAGCCAAATAGCTGGCACTTGAGCCTCTTCCGCCCAAGGAATAGAGAACGAGCCAAACGACTTGGCCACGATGAGTCGATGGTCGGCGTGCGGAAACTCGGCGAACGCCTGCTGAACTGCACGAGCCGCGAACCCGTGGGGGTCATCCCCAGGTTCATCATCGTCGGTCCAGCGAATTGCCTGCACTTGCCAGCCGCGGTCTCGCAACTGTTCTGCAGACCAGTAAAGAAGAGGCGATTCGACCTTGTACCCCGCACCCGGCACGAGAACGGCGACGTTGGTCTCGCCGTGAGTGGACTCACAGCCCGGCCAGAGGAAAGTTTCCATGCCGGAGATACTACCGACAGGGCTTGCTCTCCGGCCGGATGGCAGAAGTTAGTGAGCAAAGTTCGAATGTGACCCGTTGCGGCGTTGGTGGGGAACCGGCGTCGAACGGATCTCAAGCTGTCCAGGCTTGCACGCACAAAAAGCCGCCCGCCGATCAGAATGATCAGCGGGCGGCTTTAGGGCAACTCGTCGGCGGGCTTTAGCGCGCGCCGATCTCCTCCGGCTCGGGCTCGCTGTCGGCCGAAGCTGAGGCTGAAGCCGCGGGCCGGAGCTTGGCGCCCTCGACATCGACGTCCGGCAGGATCCGGTCCAGCCAGCGGGGCAGCCACCACGCCTTCTCGCCGAGAAGGTACATCACGGCCGGAACAATCGTCATGCGGACCACAAACGCGTCCACCAGAACACCGAAGGCCATCGCGAAGCCCAGCGGCCGGACCATGTTCAGGTGCGAGAAGATGAAGCCGGCGAACACGCTGACCATGATGATGGCGGCGGCGGTGACTACGGACGCGGCATGGCTGAAGCCGGTGCGGACCGCATGCCGGGCCGATTCCCCGTGCATGAAGGACTCACGCATGCCCGAGGTGATGAACACCTGGTAGTCCATGGCCAGCCCGAACAGCACGCCGATCAGGATGATTGGCAGGAAGCTCAGCACGGCGCCCGGGTTTTCGACGCCGAACACCGTTCCCAGCCAGCCCCACTGGTAGACCGCGACGACGGCTCCGAAGGCGGCCGCGAGCGAGAGCAGGAAACCGCCCGTGGCCAGCAGCGGTACCACGATGGAGCGGAACACGAGCAACAGCAGGATCAGGGACAGCCCGACGACGATGGCCAGGTACGGGGGCAGGGCATCGCCGAGTTTGGCGGAGACGTCGACGTTGCCGGCAGTCTGCCCCGTGAGGCCGATGCTGACCCCGGTGGAATCCTTGATGCGGTCCTTTTCGGCGCGCAGCTCGGAGACCACCTGGACAGTGCTCGCGCTGGCCGGGCCCTCCCGCGGGATGACCTGGAACACCGCGGTGCGGCGGTCCTCGCTCAGCGCCACAGGAATGGCGGCGGTGACGTTGCCAGTGCCGCGGAGGATGTCGGCGACGTCGAGCTGCTTGGCTGTGGCTTCCTCCGCGCTCAGGCCGGCCGGGAAGTCGCCCACCACCACGATCGGGCCCGTCATGCCTTCGCCGAAGCTGCGGCCGGTGACGTCATAGGCCTTGAACGCCTGCGACTCCACAGGCTCGGACCCGCCGTCGGGCAGCGCGAGCCGCAACTGGCTGGCCGGCAGCGCCACGATGCCCAGCAGCAGGACGCCGGCCAGCAGTGCCAGGACCGGGTGCCGGGTGACGAGTCCGCCCCAGCCCTGTTTGCTGCGGCGTTCGTCGCGGGCACGGTCCGCGCTCTCGTGGCCGGGGGCGGCGTTGTGCTTCTCCGCCTTGGCCCAGACCCGGCGGGAGATGAGCCGGGGCCCGATCAGGGACAGCACGGCAGGGGTGAGGGTCAGGGCGACAACGACGGCGACTGCCACCGTTGCGGCGGCGGACAGGCCCATCACGGCCAGGAAGGGAAGGCCCGGGATCACGAGGGCCGCGAGGGCGATGATGACGGTCAGGCCCGCGAACAGCACCGCGTTGCCCGAGGTGCCGGTGGCGAGGGCGACGGATTCCTCGCCGTCCATGCCGGCCAGGAGCTGGCCGCGGTGACGATTGACGATGAACAGGGAGTAGTCGATGCCGACGGCGAGGCCCAGCATAAGCGCCAACATCGGGGAGATGGAACTCATGTTGACGGCGCCGCTGAGGGCAAAGGTGCCGCCGACGCCCACCGCCACACCGACCAGGGCCATCAGCAGGGGGAGCCCGGCGGCGATCAGGGTTCCCAGCATGACGATGAGCACCAGCGCCGCGATGGCGATGCCGAGGATCTCCGAGATGCCGAACAACTCCGAAACATCCTCCGTGATTTCCTTGCTGGCCAGGGCGGTCACGCCGGCAGAGGAGACTTCGTGGGCGACGTCCTGGACCTGCTGGCGCACGGCGGGGGCCAGCCCGTTGATCGAGGTCTTGAACTGGACCTGGGCGATTGCCGCAGTGCCGTCCTCGGACACGAACCGCATGCCCTGCGAGGCCTCCAACTGGCGTTTGGCCAGGGCCAGCTTGGCCGCGCCGGCCTCGAGTTCCTTGGTCCCGGCGTCGAGCTTCTCCTGGCCCGCGGCGAGGGCAGCCTTCTGCTGGCCAAGCTGGGCGTCGATGGCCCCGGCGGACATGCCGGCCGCGGTCATCTGCTGCTCGGCGGCGGCCAGCTGGGCCTTGCCGGCGGCCAGTCGGGCGGCCGACGCGTCCAGCTGCGCCTGTCCTGCGGATGCCTGCTGCTCGCCGGCGGCAAGATCCGTGACGGCCTTGTCCAGCTGGGCCTGGGTGGCGAACGGGTCCACGGTGCCCTGAACATCGGGGAGGGCTTTCAGCTTGGTCAGCGCAGCCGAGACCGCGTCCTTGCCGGCCTGCGTGAACGGGCCGTTCTGCGACTCGAAGACGATGCCGGCCGAGCCGCCGGAGGACTTGGGCAGCTCCTGCTTCAGCTTGTCCGCCATCTGCTGGGTTTCAGTGCCGGGGATCTGGAAGTTGTTGGACATGGTGCCGTGGAAGGCCGCAGCCGCGCCGCCGACGGCCACCAGGACGGCGAGCCAGAGGGAGATGACGAGCCAGCGGTGGCGGTAGGAGAACTTGCCGAGACGGTAGAGCAACAGGGCCATGTCAGTGCCGATCTGGGGAAGGGGTGGCGGGGGAGTGGGACGCGAATCCGGAGCCGAGGAGGCCCATGGAATCGATCAGGAGCTGGCGCAGGACGGACAGGGACTCGGGGGCCAGGTCGCCGCCGCAGCGGGCAAACCAGACATCCATGGCGGCTTTTCCGCACGAGATGACAGAGCCGGCGAGGGCGCGGAGGTAGAGCTCGTCGACGTCGCCGGCCGCCGCCAGCGCAAAACGTTCGCGGGCGGCGTCGATGATCTGTTCGGTGCAGTGGTCCCAGGCTTCCAGCTCGGAGCGGCTGAGCTGGGGGTTGGTCTGGCCCAGGCTGTAGAGCTCGGCCACCGGTGCGACGGTCATGGGATCGGCCAGTTCAACGAGGGCTGCGCGGGCCGATTCCAGGATGGGCTCGCCTGCCGGGCGGAGCCGGAACTGCTGAAGTGCCGTGTCCAAGAAGCCGAACGTCACCGAGGCGAGCGCCGCCTCGGTGCTGCCGAAGTAGTTGAAGAACGTGCGCCGGGAGATCCCGGCGGCGTCGGCGATGTCCTCCACCGTGAAGTTTCCGGGTCCCCGCGTGCGGAGCAGGTCCATGGCGGCGTCCGTGATGGCCTGCCGGGTAGCGGCCTTGTTCAGTTCGCGGCGCGAGGGGACACCGAGGTCGCCGGATGCGGCGGCGTGGGCGGCGGAGGGGGAGGGCGATGGGGACACGCGCTTACACTACGTGCATGTTTGCACTCTGGGCAAGTATTTTCCAGGGGCGGTGGGGCTGGCAGGATCGGCGCTCAAGGCTTGAGCTGGGCTGCCGCGTCGCCGGAATTGGTCAGGTAGATCGACTGGCCCGTTGCCCCGGGCTCATTCTGCGAGAGCGGCATGGCAAAAACGGCTGTGCCGTAAGCGCAGATCTCCGTCCAGTTCTGCCCGATCGCCGATGTATCGAAGCGCATGGCAACGATGGCGTTCGCGCCGCGCTGCTCGGCCTCGGCCACCATCCGGGCCATGACATCCTGCCGGCTGTCGTAGAGGGCCCTCGTCATTTCCAGCACCTCGCCGCCGCCCAGGGAACGGAAGCCCGCCATGAGCTGGGCCGTGATGTCCCGGGAGCGGACGGTCAGGCCCATGACTTCGCCGAAGACGGCGTCGATCCGGTGGCCCGGGATGTCATTCGAAGTGACGATCAGCATGCCCAGAGCCTATCCACCTTTGCCGCCATTTTGCCCTCTTTTTGCCCTCTGAGCGTCCCTGCCGGATTCACAGGAAAGTGAAAGCTGGGAAACAGCTATCTCTGCTGGGGCAGGTGCAGACTGAAGATGCTCGTGGAGCAGCCTTCCCCGGACGAACCATCAGCTTCAAGCGCCGTCACCGCGCGGCAGATCCAGGAGACAGCAGATGTCACGCACAACGAAAATCGCGCTCGGCCTCGGGGCGGCGGCCGTGGCACTGGGCGCAGGGCTCGGAGTCGCCGGGATGGCCTCCGCCACCACGACGCCGACACCCAGCTCGAGTGCTCCCGGGAACAACTTCGCCGACGGCTACGGCATGCGCGGTGGACATCGCGGCCACGGCGGTGCGGAGTTCGGCTCCCGCGCCAAAGAACTCGCCGCCAAGCTCGGCGTCGACGAGGCGAAGGTCACCGACGCCCTGAAGACTTTCCGCGAAGCCAACAGGCCGGCCACCCCGCCGGCCCCAGGGCAGAAGCCGGACCGCGCCGCAATGGAGAAGGCCCTGGCCGCGTCCCTGGCGAAGTCGCTCGGCATCGATGAAGCCAAGGTCACCGCTGCCCTGGAGGAATTGCGTACCGCGGAACAGGCCAATCACGCCGCGGCACTGAAGCCCCGGCTGGACCAGGCCGTCAAGGACGGCACCCTGACCCAGGCAGAAGCGGACGCAGTCACCAAGGCCGCCGAAAAGGGTGTGATCGGCGGACACTAGGTCCGGGCGGACTCGGGCCGAGGCCGATTAAAGCCGAAGCCGGTAAACCAGAGAAGTCCCCGGGGATTCCCGGGGACTTCTCTGGTGAACACTCGTTCTGTTGTTACGCCCTGGCGTCAGCCAGTTCCCGCTCGTCCCGTCCTGCCGCGGGAGTGGCGGCGGCGGAGGGGTCGACGGCCGCGGTGCCATCGACGTCGTCGACGTCGTCGCTAAACGGATCGCCGTTCCGCGGCGCGTTGTACAGCGTTTCGTCCAGGATGCCCTGGCGCTTGGCCACGATCGCCGGGATCAATGCCTGCCCGGCCACGTTGACGGCGGTGCGTCCCATGTCCAGGATCGGGTCGATGGCCAGCAGCAGGCCGACGCCGGCCAGCGGCAGTCCCAGCGTGGAGAGCGTCAGCGTCAGCATCACGACGGCGCCCGTAGTGCCGGCGGTCGCGGCAGAGCCGAGCACGGACACCAGTGCGATCAGCAGGTACTGGGTGAAGTCGAGCTGGATGCCGAAGAACTGGGCCACGAAAATCGCCGCCACGGCCGGGTAGATCGCCGCGCAGCCGTCCATCTTGGTGGTCGCGCCGAGCGGCACGGCGAAGGAGGCGTAGGCGCGGGGGACACCCAGGCTTCGTTCGGTCACGCGCTGGGTCAGCGGCAGGGTGCCGATCGAGGAGCGGGAGACGAAGGCCAGCTGCACGGCCGGCCACACGCCGGAGTAGTACTGCTTGATGGACAGTCCGTGGCTGCGGATCAGCACGGGGTAGACCACGAACAGCACGAGCGCCAGGCCGATGTAGATCGCCACGGTGAACTTGCCGAGCGAGCCGATGGTGTCCCAGCCGTAGACGGCCACGGCGTTGCCGATCAGGCCGACCGTGCCCAGCGGCGCGATCCGGATGATCCACCAGAGGACCTTCTGGATGACGGCGAGGGCGGAGGCGTTCAGGGCCAGGAACGGCTCGGCCGCCTTGCCCACTTTCAGCGCGGCGATGCCGACGGCGATCGCGATTACCAGGATCTGGAGGACGTTGAAGCTCACGGCGGTGGTGGCGACGCCGTCAGTGACGGTGGTGGTCGCGCCGAGGCCCAGGAAGTTCTTCGGGAACAGCCCGGTCAGGAAGGCCCACCAGTCACCGGACTTGCCGGCGTACTTCGCTTCCTGGCTGATGCCGGTTCCGGCGCCGGGCTGCAGCAGCACGCCCAGGCCGATGCCGATCAGCACGGCGATTAGCGAGGTGATCGCGAACCAGAGCAGCGTGTTCCAAGCCAGCCGGGCCGCGTTGGAAACGGCGCGCAGGTTGGAAATTGAGCTGACGACGGCGGTGAAGATCAGGGGGACCACGGCGGTCTGCAGCAGCGAGACGTAGCTCGAGCCGATGGTCTGCAGCGTGGTGCCGAGGGCGTTGGGGTTGGCCTTGGTGCTGCCGGTGTACTTGGCCAGCAGGCCAAGGCCCAGGCCGACGATCAGGGCGGCAATGATCTGGAAGCCGAACGAGCCGGCCCATTTGGGCAGCTGGAACCCGGTCTTTCCAGCGGGTGCGGGGGTGCTTGTCTGAGTGGTCACCGGAACACGCTAGGACCGTTGCCAATAGCATGACGAACGGATGTTGAGAAATGTTACGGCGCCACGGGTGGCCCCGCGCCGCGGAATGCCCGGGCTTGCCGCGCCGGCAGGGGCTTTTGTGAAGTTATTCCGGCAAGCGGTGTGGTGATTGTCTCGTCGCCGGGCGGCCCGGGCCGCCCGGTGAGGCGCGAGATGACGGTTCGCGGCAGTGCTCTGGAGACACACTGCCGCGAACTGCCATCCCGGGCAGGGAGGGCCTAGCGTGCGCAGGTGCCTGCGACGCCGCCGCCTGCGTGGTAAATCATGTCCTGGTACGCCACGGAGGAGCGCACCGGGGTGTTGCTGGTGACTGTCTGGACCGTCGCCCCGCTACGTGCGAGCTTGAAGGACGGCGTGGTCCCGGCCACGAGCGGAACCTTGAAGGAGGTCAGTCCGGCCGGGGCGTCCATGGTCTTGACGTTGCTGCCCTGGGTGATTGTCAGACGCCCCGGGGTCTTCAGCACGGCCACGAGTTCGACTTCGTTCTTCGCCGCGTCACCGTTCGGGATGTACATCGGCGTGGGTTTGCCGTTGCGACCGATGGGGGTCATCGAATACGGAGCGTTCGTGGGGTGCGAGCGGTGGCTCCAGTACAAGGCATCCTGGGTGATCGCGGGCTTGACCCCGTTCTTGAACCAGGAAATGTAGTAGGCAGCCATGTCCAGCACGGCATAGCCGCGGTCCTTGGAAGGTGCCACCCAGGACTCGGTGTAGTCGTTCCAGGCGATGAGCGCAATGGAGTCGGCGTTGCTGGTGACCGCCGAGGCCAGGGAATCGCGCAGGGTGGAGCTGTTGGATGATTCCCAGTACCGCCCGTCGTAGGACCGTGAATCCTCGAACGCCACCGGCTGCATGTAGGTCTTGCCGCGGCGGTGGGCTTCAGCGCTTTCCTTGGCGAGGGTCGGAACGCCGCTGGCGGTGCGGGTGCCCCATTGCGAATACCCGGACACCGAATTGTTCCAGTCCGTCTTTTGGGTTCCTCCGCCCCACGAAATGAAGATGGGTACGAGGTTGGATTTGACGCCGGAGGAGGCGAGGCGGCTCCGGAGCCCGTCCCACCACGAGGGAGTCTTGCGTTCCGGGAAGAACGGGGCGAGCACGATGCCGGCATTGTTCCGGTAGATGGACGGGTCGTCCTTCACCTTCATGACGTTGTTGTAAACGCTGTCAGAGGTGGAGCCGGCGGCCGTGTTGAAGTCCGGGCTGAGCATGATCTTGAAGCCTGGGTCAACCGCCTTGGCGGCGGCGAGCATGGCCGGCAGCTGCTGCCAGCGGATATCGGTGGAGCTGTTGTATTCCCAGATGAATCCGTCCAGGCCCGCTCCGACTGCCTGCCGGACCTCCTTCTCGAAATCGGCCTGCCGCCAGGTGGTCTGGGTTGCACGCTGGGGAGCAGCCGGACGGTCCCGGAGGTCGTACGCGCCGTTGGCGGAGTTGTGGGTGTCCATCCAGCGCGGGTAGACGTCGCGGGTGGCGTCGGGGCTGTCGACTGCGAGCGGGAACGGCGGGAAGTAGTAGGCCCACGCCTTCTTCACCGAGGTGTGCCGGTTCGCGGGCGCCGGGAGGTTGAAGGGCAGCGGATTGCACGCCGTTGTCGTAGCGGTGGGCGTGGCAGTCGGCGTCGCGGCGTTCAGGGGTGCCGGGGCGCTAAGCGTGGCCGCAGCCACGACGACGGCCGTCGCAACCACGGATGCCGCTGTGCGCTTCCGGATCCGCGTCCGCGCTTTCGCGGCGTCATTGGTCGGTGGACTTAGGAATGAGGCGATATTCCTCATAGGGGCTCCAATATGGGGTCTTGTGTATGCCCGGCAATCGTCAGCCGCTGCAGGATGCCTCAGCGAGGTTCCGGCAGAAGCTCAGCGCCTGGCTTTTCCTCTGCGCTCCTTCGCGGAGCGCCGGGATGCTGGCGCTATTCGTTCACGCGGGATTCTATTGTCAATAGCTCGCACCGGAGACCAAGGTGCTGGTACCTCTATGCATGCGCCTGGTTCATAGGCGTTGTCCCGCGTAATTGCTGCGGGGACGACGCGCGCATACTGACAGTCAGCAAGACCATGCCGCAGTTGCGGAGGTACTTGCATGACCGGCGCCCTGCCGGAGGGCAAAGGTACACCGGACACTTGAGTCGCAGCCCCAGCCGCCGACCCGGGCGTTCAAAAGCCCAGAAAATGTGTCCCCCAGAGACTAGTCGACTATTGGGCCAAGGTCCATTTGCCCGGGACAGACGGACGGCCGGCTGCGGCGACTTCGCCCCGCGAATAGTCGCCCCAACCGGCCGTCTGCCCACTGTCCGTGCAGGTCAGCCCACGGAACCCGGCTTACCCCAGGAGCGCGCGCTTGAGAGTGTCCAGGCCCACCGAGCCGATGTTCAGGGCCTTCGTGTGGAAGGCCTTGAGGTCGAAGCCGGGGCGGGATTCCAGCTCTTCCCGGATCTGCTCCCAGAGCCGCTGGCCCACCTTGTAGGACGGGGCCTGTCCCGGCCAGCCCAGGTAGCGGGTGAACTCGAACTTCAGCTGCCCCTCGCTGATCGGCAGGTTGGCGCGGAGGAAGTCAAAGCCCTTCTCCGAGGTCCAGATGCCGCTGCCCCAGCGCTCGGGGACTTCGAGTTCCAGGTGCACGCCGATGTCGAACACCACGCGGGCCGCACGCATGCGCTGCATGTCCAGCATGCCCATGTGGTCGCCGGGATCATTGAGGTAGCCGAGCTCCTGCATGAGTTTCTCCGCGTAGAGTGCCCAGCCTTCGCCATGGCCCGAGGTCCAGCACACGCTGCGGCGCCACTTGTTCAGCAGCTCCCGGCGGTAGGTGGCGGTGGCGACCTGGAGGTGGTGGCCGGGCACGCCCTCGTGGTAGACGGTGGTGGTTTCGGCCCACGTGGTGAAGGTGTCTTCACCGGCCGGCACGGACCACCACATGCGGCCCGGGCGGCTGAAGTCCTCCGAGGGTCCCGTGTAGTAGATGCCGCCTTCATCGGTGGGCGCGATCCGGCACTCCAGCGTTTTCATGACGTCCGGGATCTCGAAGTGGACGCCGGCGAGCTCCGCGACGGCTTTGTCGGACAGTTCCTGCATCCAGGCCTGGAGGGCGTCGGTGCCCTTGAGCTGGCGGGCGGGATCGTTGTTGAGGATCTCTTTGGCTTCCTCCACCGTGGCGCCGGACCGGATTTCGCCTGCCACCCGTTCCTGTTCGGCGATGAGGCGGTCGAGTTCCTGGACGCCCCATGCGTAGGTTTCCTCCAGGTCCACGGTGGCGCCGAGGAAGTCCCGGGAGGCCAGGGCGTAGCGGGTGCGGCCCACAGCGTCCTTGGCCGGGGCGACGGGCAGGAGCTCGGACTCGAGGAAACCTGCGAGCCGGGAGTACGCCACCCGGGCAGCTGCCGCGCCGGCGTCGAGCCGGGACTGCAGTTCCGCCGGGAGCGGGCCGTCCGCGGTCTTGGCGCCGGCGGCGAGCTTGGCGAAGAAGCCGTCGTCCGCGGCGTGCTTGGTGGCCTGCTCGATCACGATCGAAACCTGGCGGGCCGCGGCCACTTTGCCGTCCTGCATCGCCGAACGCAGCGACTCGATGTAGCCGTCGATTGCGGCGGTGACATTGTAGGCCCGGCCCGCGATGTGCTCCCACTGCCCGGCGGTATCCGTCGGCATGAGGTCAAAGATCGCGCGGATGTCCTGGGACGGGGAGGCGATGTTGTTCAGATCGGCCGTGGCCCAGCCCGATTCGTGGATTTCCAGCTGCAGGCCCAACCGCTCGCGCATGGCGTCGAGCGTGACGGCGTCGACGTCGTCAGCCGGCTCCAGCCCGTCCAGCGCCGCAAGTGCCTCGCGGGCGGCGGCCGCGAATTCCTCGTGGCCGGCGGGGGAGAAATCCTGGTACTCCGTCTCGTGCCCGGGCAGGCCGAGTTCGGTGGCGAAGCTCGGGTTAAGCCGGATCAGGGTGTCCGTGTAGGCGTCGGCGACGGCGTCAATGGCCGTCTGCTGGCGCGCGGGGGCAGTGTTGTCTGAGGCGATGATTTCGGTAGTCACCCGACGAGACTAGCCCGGCCGCCGCGGTTATGAAAGAGTCGCTGAATTTTTTCGCGCGCAACTCTCCCGTGCAGATTTAGGCTGCGGGCAGGCCTTGCCAGGACGCTGAACCGCGTCGGCTCAGCCCAGGCTGCGGCGCCAGGCCTGCGGACCGGGCCTCGGCGCCAGCCGAAGCTGCTGCCGGCGGACCCAGTGCCGGACGCCGGGGCTTTCCGGTGCCGCCTGCTGGGTCTGCCCCAGGGACAGCACGACGGCGGTCAGCGCCGCCAACTCTTCCGGCGTCGGTTCGCCCTTCACGACTGAGAGAAGCGGCGAGTCGAGGCTGTCGGCGGGTCCTTCTGGCCGTGGGCCCACGCCGGCGAGGGACCCGGCCTGAGCTTGCGAAGGCTGGGAGCCGGTGGGGACTTGCGAGGTTAGGGGGCGGGTGGGGATCACAGCGGGATGTTCCCGTGCTTCTTGGCGGGCAGGGCTGCCCGCTTGTCCCGGAGGGCGCGCAGGCCCTTGATGATCTGCAGCCGGGTCTCGGACGGTGCGATGACGGCGTCCACGTAGCCGAGCTGGGCGGCCTGGTAGGGGTTGAGCAGCTCTTCCTCGTACTGGCGGATCACCTCGGCGCGCTTGGCCTCGACGTCGCCGCCATCCTCGGCCACCGCGGCGAGTTCGCGGCGGTACAGGATGTTCACGGCACCCTGGGCGCCCATGACGCCGATCTGGGCGGTGGGCCAGGCCAGGTTGAGGTCCGCGCCGAGCTTCTTGGAGCCCATCACGATGTAGGCCCCGCCGTAGGCCTTGCGGGTGATCACGGTCAGCTTGGGCACGGTGGCCTCGGCATACGCGTAGAGCAGCTTGGCGCCACGGCGGATGATGCCCTGGAACTCCTGGTCCTTGCCCGGCAGGAAGCCCGGCACGTCCACGAGCGTGATGATGGGGATGTTGAAGGCATCGCAGTGCCGGACGAAGCGGGCGGCCTTTTCCGAGGCCGCAATGTCCAGGGTGCCGGCGAACTGCATGGGCTGGTTGGCCACGATGCCCACCGTGTGGCCCTCGACCCGGCCGTAGCCGATGATCACGTTCGGGGCATAGAGGGACTGCATCTCGAGGAAGTGGGCGTCGTCGACAATTTGCTCGATGACCTTGCGCATGTCGTACGGCTGGTTGGCCGAGTCCGGGATCAGCGCGTCCAGGGCGAGGTCGTCGTCGTCGACCTCCAGTTCCTGCTGGTGCTCCAGCACCGGGGCCTCGGCGAGGTTGTTGGAGGGCAGGAAGTCGAGCAGTTCGCGGACGAACTCGACGGCGTCGGCCTCGTCGGAGGCCAGGTACGTCGAGGTGCCGGTGTTGGCGTTGTGCTGCCGGGCGCCGCCGAGGGTTTCCATGTCCACGTCTTCGCCGGTGACGGTCTTGATGACGTCCGGGCCGGTGATGAACATGTGCGAGGTCTTGTCCACCATGACCACATAGTCGGTCAGGGCGGGGGAGTAGGCCGCGCCGCCGGCGGAGGGGCCCATGATCAGCGAGATCTGCGGGACGACGCCGGAGGCGTGGACGTTGTTGCGGAAGATGTCCGCGAACATCGCCAGGGAGGCGACACCCTCCTGGATGCGGGCACCGCCGCCGTCGAGGATGCCCACCACGGGGCAGCCGTTGCGCAGCGCGAACTCCTGGACCTTGACGATCTTTTCGCCGTTGACCTGGCTCAGCGAGCCGCCGTAGACGGAGAAATCCTGGCTGTAGACCGCAACCGGGCGGCCGTCCACCGTGCCGTAGCCGGAGACGAGGCCGTCGCCGAGGGGCTTCTTCTTCTCCATGCCGAAGGCGGTGGAGCGGTGCACGGCCAGCGCATCGAATTCGACGAAGGAGCCGGCGTCCAGCAACAGGTCGATGCGCTCGCGGGCGGTGTTCTTGCCGCGCGCGTGCTGCTTGGCGATCGCTTCCGGGCCGGAGGGCTGTTCGGCACGGGCCTGGCGGTCGCGGAAATCTGCAATCTTTCCCGCAGTCGTGGTCAGATCGTGGCTCATCAAGTTTCTCCGGCTCTGTCGCAAGGTTGTACGGCGCCCGTCGCGTGGGGTCCTTTGGCTGGAATCCACAAAAGCAGGGCTCTGCTGGCAAGTCTAGTGACGGTATTGGCCGGTGCCGCTGTAGGGAACCTACAATTTTCCCGCCGCGAAACTCCCTCACCACTTTGTTACCCGCCAGTAACATTGGTCGGCTAGAGTGTGGGCATGACTTCAAGCAACGATGCTTCGGGCACCGCCACAGGGCCGTACCAGGCCGCCGGTTCCCTCCAGGGCCGCACTGTCCTCATCTCCGGGGGCAGCCGCGGCATCGGCCTGGCCATCGCGCTCCGCGCAGCCCGGGACGGCGCCAACATCGTCCTGATGGCCAAGACCGGCCAGCCCCACGCCAGGCTGGAGGGCACCGTGTATACCGCCGCCGAACAGATCGAGGCCGCCGGCGGCCAGGCCTTGCCGCTGGTCGGCGACGTGCGCAACGACGCCGACGTCGCCGGGGCTGTCGGCGCCGCTGTGGACCACTTTGGCGGGATCGACGTCGTCATCAACAATGCTTCGGCGATCGACCTCTCCACCACCGACGACATGGACATGAAGCGCTACGACCTCATGCAGGACATCAACGTCCGCGGGACGTTCCTGCTCTCGAAGATGGCGCTGCCGGCCCTGCGCGCCTCCGGGGCCGGGCACATCCTCACGCTCTCCCCGCCCCTGAACCTGGATCCGAAGTGGGCCGGCCTGCACCTGGCCTACACCATGGCCAAGTACGGCATGAGCCTGACCACGCTGGGGCTGGCCGAGGAGCTCAAGGCCGACGGCGTCAGTGTGAACTCGCTCTGGCCGTGCACCTTGATCGACACCGCGGCGATCCGCAACATGCCCGGCGGCGACATGATCGTCAAGGGCGCCCGCAGCCCCGAAATCATGGCCGACGCCGCCCACGCCGTGCTGACCGGCGGCAACGCGGTCCCCGCCCACGGCAGCCGGAGCGGTAACTTCTACACCGATGAACAGGTTCTCGCGGCGGCAGGGGTGACGGACTTCAGCCCGTACAGCCTCGGCGCGCCGGAGGCCCTGCTGGTCCCGGACATCTTCCTCTGAACTTGCTGGGTGTTTTGCGGCCGTCTGCCCCGCGGAATTTCCCCTCATTTGGCGTCCGGGCGCCGGAATCAGCGGTGTGTCCGGCCGACACGCCGGACACCCCGGCCAAAAGTGGGGAGTTTCGGCGGAGGCATGTGAGGCAGACGGCCGCGGCCCCGGTGCGCTTTCCTCGGTAGGATTCAAGGATGGAAACCGCGCAGGAAACCCCGGACCGTCCGCCCCTGGACCTGAGTGCCCTCAGCGATGAGGCGTTCCTGTCCGCGAACGGAATTCCGCGCCTGACGGTGCTTGAGTCCACCGGCTCCACCAACGCTGATCTCCTCCGCGGGGTGACCGAGGATCCCGGCGCGTGGCCGGACCTGTCAGTGCTGACCGCCGAGTACCAGAGCGACGCGCGCGGCCGGCTCGACCGCCGGTGGGAGGCGCCGGCCCGCAGTTCGGTCTCCGTCTCCCTGGTGCTCCTGCCAGTCAACGCGGCCGGCCGGCCGCTGCCGACCCACAGGTACTCCTGGCTCTCCCTCCTGGCCGCCCTCGCCCTGCGTGAGGCCCTGACGGAAACGGCAGGCCTTCCGGCGGAACTCAAATGGCCCAACGACGTCCTGGTCCGGGGCCGGAAAATCGCCGGCATCCTGGCCCAGCTCGGCCCGCTCGGCGCCGGCGGCGCGCCGCCGGTCATCCTCGGCACCGGCCTGAACGTCACGCTGACGGAGCCCGAACTCCCGGTTCCCACCGCCACCTCCGTGCTGCTGGAGAATCCCGACACAGTGGACCGGACGGAGCTCCTGAAGAGCTACCTGTCCCGCTTCGCCACCCTGTACCGGAGTTTCTGCAACGCCGACGGCGACCCCACCGCCGGCATGGCCGGTGGCCCGTCGCTGCACAAACGCGTGGAGCACCTCCTCTCAACCCTCGGCAAGCAGGTCCGGGCCCAACTCCCGGGCGACCACGAGATCATTGGCCACGCCACGCGCCTGGACGAATACGGCTCACTCCTGGTGGTCGATGCCGCGGGCCATGAACATGTGGTGACCGCCGGCGACGTCGTGCACCTGAGGCCGTGGAACCCGGCCGGGACCGGCGGCCAAGGCGCCGGCAGCGGCGGAGCAGAAAGCGGCTATGCGTAGAGTGCTCCTGCCGGGAGAGCAAGTGATTGTGGTGACCCGGCCCCAGCCCAGGATGCTCATTGTCCCGGCGCTGATGTTCATTGTTGTTCCGGCCTTGGCCGCGTACGCCTGCGCCTGGGTTGTCAAGGGCGGTCCGGCGCGGCTCGTCCCCCTCGTCCCGAAAGAGTGGACGCCCTGGCTCCTCGCCGTGTGCCTGGCGTTGGCGGCGTGGGTGCTGCTGGGCTATTGCCTCCCGCGGGTCATTGCGTGGCACGCCACCCGCTACATCCTCACCAGCCAGCGCATAGTTGCCCGATACGGCATGTTACGGCGGCGCGATGAACAGATACCCCTCGCCGCCGTCCGGCATGTGGCCATTGAGCAATCCTTGTTGCAGCGCCTATTGCACTCCGGGAATATATCCTTGGAGACCGGGTACCCCCTTGGAACGGTGGTCCCCGATGTCCCGGAGGTCGCGACATTCCGTAATTTCCTGCTGGACGCCATCGACGACCTCCCGCAGGGCGAGGTGTCCGGCGCCGATGGCATGACCTACAACCCGGGCGAGGCCTGGCCGTGGGAGACGAGAGAAGGTGGAAGAGATGAACGCTGAGAACGTCCACCAGGACATCGATCTCGCTGCCCCGGATTTGCCCCGGGAGCCCGAGGACGCCGCCGGTTCGGCTGCCGCCGACAGCGACGCCGGGACCGCCTTCGGCGCCGAAGCCGGCGCGCTCATCGAACCCGCCGCCGAACCCGACGAAGTCGAGCCCGACGAAGTCGAGCCCGACGAACCCGCCGAACCTGAACCCGTGGCCCCGCCCACCGGCACGATGTCCGCTGAACGGCTCGCCGCCAAGGCCCTGGAAGCGCGGCTGCTGGGCGGAGAACGCAAGCTTCGGCGTCGTGAAGTCGCCGCCGGTGCGGGGCTCTCGCTGCTCTCTGCCCGGAAACTTTGGCGCGCCCTGGGTTTTCCCAACCTCGGGGATGAAGATGTCGCCTTCACCGAGCGTGACCAGGCCGCCCTGTCCACCATCGTGGACCTGGTGCGCGACGGCAAGCTCACCGAGGAAGCCGCAATCTCCATCACCCGGGCCATCGGCCAGATGACCGACCGGATGGTGGTGTGGCAGATCGAGGCCCTCGTGGAGGACATGGTCCAGGAACATGGCGTCACTGACGCCGTCGCCCGCAAGCGGCTCGTCAGCGAGTTGCCGAACCTGATCGACCCCCTCGAGGAGATGCTCGCCTACTCCTGGCGCCGCCAGCTCAACGCCGGTGTGCAGCGCCTGGCCGTCCGGGCCGAAGCCGGGCTGCAGTCCAGCGAAGAGGGCCGTGAAGGCGACGAAGACGATGCGCCCCTGCCGTTGGCCCGGGCGGTCGGCTTCGCCGACCTTGTCTCCTACACCAGCCTGTCCCGCCGGATGAACGAGAAGACGCTCGCCCAGCTGGTGCAGCGCTTCGAGAACAAGTGCGCCGAAATCATCTCGGTCGGCGGCGGCCGGCTGGTCAAGACCGTCGGCGACGAGGTCCTGTACATTGCCGAGACTCCGGCGGCCGGCGCCGAGATTTCCCTGGCCCTGTCCCGCGCCTTCACCGACGACGAGATCCTGCCCCAGGCCCGCGTGGCCATGGTCTGGGGCCGCATCCTCTCCCGCCTCGGCGACATCTACGGACCCACCGTCAACCTCGCCGCCCGCCTGACGGCTCTCGCGGACCCTGGAACCGTGCTGGTGGATTCGATGACCGCGGCCGCGCTGGAGCAGGACGAACGCTTCGTCCTGGTGCCCCGGCCGGCCGAGGACGTCCGCGGGTTCGGTGAAATCCACCCGGTGCAGCTGCAGCCCGGCAGCGGCCGGGGCCTGATCCTGGACTGAACGCCGGATCAGCCCGGCGGCAGGCCGTGGCGGGCTTCTCAGCTGAGCGGCGCGTATGCAATAGTCGGACCGGCAGTTGCGATCCGGCCGGGTTGTGAACGCCGTCAACCCCCGCGCACCAGTGAAGCCGCGCACCACTGTATTGAGGACCGCCATGAACCCATCGCCAGACGCCCCCATCCCGCCCTCGGACGGAAAACAGGGACCGCTACTGCGCTGCGGGTACGGCACGGACCGGGGACTGCGCCGCGAGGCGAACGAGGACTCCTTCATTGCCGCTGACCCCGTCTTCGCCGTGGCGGATGGCATGGGCGGGCACGAGGCCGGCGAAGTTGCCAGCGGCATCTGCGTGCGCACCCTGGCCGAGCTGCCACAGTCCAAGACCGGCAGCCGGGATGCGACGGCGGACATCCTGCAGGAGTACCTGCTCATGGCCGATGCGGGCATCCGTCACGCCACCGGATCGCGTGCCGGAACCACCCTGTCCGGCGTCGTGGTGGTGGAACAACAGGACGTTCCGTACTGGCTTGTCCTCAACATCGGAGACTCCCGCACGTACCGGTACAGCCACGGCCAGCTCGCACAGATCAGCGTGGACCATTCCGAAGTCCAGGAACTCCTCGACACCGGCCAGATCACCGAGGCCGAGGCCGCCGTGTACCCCCGCAGGCACGTGGTGACACGGGCGCTGGGAACCGGGGATGACTCCGAGGCCGACTTCTGGCTGGTTCCCCTTGAAGACGGCGACCGGATGCTGGTCTGCTCCGACGGCCTCAACGGCGAACTCAGCGATGAGAAGATCGCCGGCATCCTCGCGGCCGAGGCCGACCCCCAGGCGGCCGTGGACGAACTGATCCAGGCGGCCTTGCGCAGCGGCGGCCGGGACAACATCACGGCGATCGTGGTCGACGCCCGGACTGCAATCGTGGACGAGCCAGCCTGACCTCGCGGTCAGCGTCAGACCGAATTCGCGGTTCGTCCCTTAGGATCGCGGGCATGGGGACTAAGCCGGATCGAAGGAAAGCAGCGGGCACTGCCGCAACCCTGATTGGAGGGTCCGCGGAAATAATGGACTTCCTGATCCCGCTCTGGGGCGGCATTGAACTCGGCATCGGGCCAAGCGCGATCGGAGCCCTCGTCGCCGTCGAGCTCGTCGTCTCGGTGATCGCACGTCCGATTTCCGGCTGGCTGGTGGACACCCGGGTGCGAACGACAGCGGCTGCGGCCGGAGCCGTGCTCTACGCGGTGAGTTGCGTCGGCTACGCCGTCGCGACGTCGCTGCCGCTCGCCTTCGCCGCTGCAATTGTTGGCGGTATCGGCGGCGCGTTCTTTTGGATTGCGGTCCGGGCAATCGCGGCCGAGTTCCTCGATCGCGACTCCGGCTCGCTGGCCGGGCTGCTGTCCTCCGAAGCACTCGGATCGTGGTTCTTCTGGATTCCAGCGATGGTCCTGCTGCCTCTGACCGGCTTCAGCGGGGTCTTCGGGACCCTCGCCGTTGCCTGTATTATCGCCGCGGTCCTGCTGCTCCGCGTGCCAAAGTTCCTGGCGCCACCGCAGGAGGAGCCGTTGGACGGGTTCCGGGGCGAAGGCAGGCGCCTCGCCCCGCTGCTGCTGATCGCGCTGATGACCGCAGTCGCCGAGGCCGGTGTGTCGCTGCTCCTGCTGCTTCACCTGCAGAAGGCGCTTGAGCTGGAGGTCTACCAGATTGCACTCATCTACCTGCCGGGCGGCATCGTGCTTACGGTTATGCCACGAGCGCTGCACCGGTTCGTTGAACGGCGGGGCCGGCGTACGGGATACGTCCTCGCGTCCGTCGCGTCGGCACTGACTGCGGCCGGCCTCGCGTTCACGCCCAGCCCGCTCGTGATCGCCGCGCTCTGGGTACTCACGAGTGCCTCATGGGCGATCTTGCTGCCGATCCAGCGGGCAGTCGTAGCTGAGGTCAACCGGCACCGCGTGGGCCGCGGCATGAGCCTGCTGACCAACTCCGAGATGCTCGGGGCAGCAGCCGGGTCGCTGCTGGCGGGTCTGCTGTACGACGGTGGATCGTGGCAGCTCTCATGCCTGATCTTCGCGGGCATCATCCTCAGCGGAACCGTCCTTGGCCCACTCGCGCTCACGAAACTGGGCGTGCGCGACCGCCCGGCCGCCGATCTGGCCGTCGTCAACAGCGGCTAGCACGGCTCTCCACCGGCGCAGAATTCGTCCCCGGGCCGGGCGAGGTGATCACCTGTTCGATCTGTGGCCGGACCGGACCCCAGACCGGACCCTGGACCGGACAATGTCGGGGATCTAGGGCAGGATAGGTCTGTGAGCACAGGGAAGACCGCAGCAGAGACCGCAGCAGGGACTGAAGAAGCAGCCGAAGCAGCCCCCGGGCACGTCACGGACCCTCAAGGCCCCGCGGGGGAGCAGGTCCCGTCCGGGGACATCCGTGCGGAGTACGAGGACCTCGTGGAGCAGGTCCGCAAGCACCGCTTTGCGTACTACCAGCAGGACGCGCCGATCATCTCCGACGCCGAGTTCGACGAGCTCTACCGTCGGCTGGAAACGCTCGAAGCCATGCATCCGGAACTGGTGGCCAACGATTCGCCCACACAGGAAGTCGGCGGCGAGGTGTCAGCGGCGTTTGCCGCCGTGCAGCATTTGCAGCGCATGTACAGCCTGGAGGATGTCTTCTCGCTCGAGGAGCTGGAGGCCTGGATGGTCAAGGCCGAGGCGGGCGTCGCCAAGCTCGGCAACGGCGGGAACCCGCCGTCGTGGCTCACCGAACTGAAGATCGACGGCCTGGCCGTCAACCTGCTCTACCGCGACGGCGCCCTGGTCCGGGCCGCAACCCGCGGGGACGGCACCACCGGCGAGGACATCACGCACAACGTCCTGACCATCGAGGAAATCCCGCAGCAGCTCAGCGGCACCGGCTTCCCGGCGGAGGTGGAAGTCCGCGGCGAAGTCTTCATCCCGTCGCAGGCCTTCGCGGAATTCAACGAAGCCCTGATCGAGGCCGGCAAGGCGCCGCTGGCCAACCCGCGCAACGCCGCCGCGGGTTCGCTGCGGCAGAAGGACCCCGCGGAAACCGCCAAGCGGCCGCTGCGGATGTACGTCCACGGCATCGGCGCCCGCGAGGGTCTCGACACCGCCAGCCAGTCCGAGACCTACCGCAAGCTGGCCGAGTGGGGACTGCCGACGAGCCCGTATTTCGAGGTCCTGGCCGGGCTTTCCGACGTGCTCGAATTCATCAAGCGCTACGGCGACAAGCGGCACAGCCTCACCCACGAGATCGACGGCATTGTGATCAAGGTGGACGACTTCGCCACCCAGCGGGCCCTGGGCTACACCACCCGGGTGCCGCGCTGGGCAGTGGCCTACAAGTACCCGCCCGAAGAGGTCCATACCAAGCTGCTCGACATCGCCGTCAACGTCGGCCGCACCGGCCGGGTCACCCCGTACGGCGTGATGGAACCGGTCAAGGTTGCCGGCTCCACCGTGGAAATGGCCACCCTGCACAACCAGGAAGTGGTCAAGGCCAAGGGCGTGAAGATCGGCGACATTGTGGTGCTGCGCAAGGCCGGAGACGTGATACCGGAAATTGTGGGCCCGGTGCTGGCGCTGCGGGACCAGCAGGACCCTCCCGTCCGCGACTTCATCATGCCCACCGAATGCCCCTCGTGCGGCACGCCGTTGGCCCCCGGGAAGGAAGGGGACGTGGACATCCGCTGCCCCAACTCCCGGTCCTGCCCGGCGCAGCTGCGCGAACGCGTCTTCCACCTTGCCGGCCGCGGCGCCTTCGACATCGAGGCCCTCGGTTGGGAAGCCGCCATCGCACTGACCCAGCCGGCCGAGCCCGCGGAGCCGCCGCTGACCACCGAGGCGACATTGTTCGACCTCACTCCGGAGCAGCTCGCGGACGTCCGTGTCCGCCGGGAGAAGCGCTCCAAGGGCGCCGGCACAGGGGAATTCGAGCTGGTGCCCTACTTCTTCACCAAGGCCACCACCAAGACCCCGTCCAAGCCCACGGCCACGACGGACAAGCTCTTCCGGGAGCTGGAAAAAGCGAAATCCCAGCCGCTGTGGCGGATCCTGGTGGCCTTGTCCATCCGGCACGTCGGCCCGCGGGCCTCGCGCGCCCTCGCCACCGCGTTCGGCAGCATGGACGCCATCCGGCAGGCCTCCGAGGAGGAGCTCGCCCACGTGGACGGCGTGGGCCCGGTCATCGCCCAGGCGCTGACTGAATGGTTCGCCGAGGACTGGCACCGCGACATCGTGGACCGCTGGGCGGACGCCGGCGTCCGGATGGCGGACGAACGCGACGAGTCGACGCCCAGGACGCTGGAGGGGCTGACCGTGGTGGTGACCGGGAGCCTCGAGGGCTTCAGCCGCGATGAGGCCAAGGAAGCCATCCTGATCCGCGGCGGCAAGGCGGCCGGATCGGTGTCGAAGAACACCAGCTACGTGGTGGCGGGCGAGAACGCCGGCACCAAACTGGACAAGGCCGAACAGCTCGGCGTCCCGGTCCTGGATGAGGACGGCTTCCGTGCCCTGCTGGCGAACGGGCCGGCCGGCACCGGCGCGGACGGCGTCCCGGACCCGGCCGACGACGGCGGGGTCCCCGTCGTCGAGGTTGCGGCGGCCGAATGAGTTCCCACTCCGCGGGTCCTCCCGCACCTGGCATTCCGGAGCTGCTCGAACTGGCCAAGTCGGCCGCCGCGGCGGGCGCCGCCGTCCTGGCCACCCGGAAGACCGCGGCCCTGGACGTCAGCAACAAGGGCGACTCAGGAGACTGGGTGACCGCCTTCGACCTCGCCGCCGAAGCCGCCGTCCGGGACGTCATCACCGCCGCCCGGCCGTGGGACATCATCACCGGGGAGGAGGGCGGCACCGTCCTGCCGGCGGAGCCCAGCGGCTACCGCTGGTCCATCGACCCGCTCGATGGCACCACCAATTTCATCCGCAACATCGTCTACTACGCCACCTCCGTGGCGGTGGCCGACGCCGACGGCGTCTGGCTGGCCGGCGTCGTCAGCGCACCGGCGCTGGGACGCACCTACTACGCGTCCCGCGGCGAGGGCGCCTGGCTCCAGGAGCAGGGCCACGTGACCGCCCTGTTCGGCCCGGTCCCCGGACAGACCGGCCAGATCCTGGCCACGGGCTTCAGCTACGATCCCGGCGTGCGGGCGGAACAGGCCGCAGGCCTCGGCAACCTGATGGACGGCTTCGCCGACATGCGCCGGCTCGGGTCCGCGGCACTGGACCTGTGCCTCGTGGCGGACGGCACGCACGACGCCTACGGTGAGCGCGGGCTCAACGAACACGACTTCGCCGCCGGGGCCCTGATCGCCGAGGAGGCAGGCTGTTGGGTGCGCCGGCCGCGGCTCACCAGCCCCCTGGCCGGCGGCCCCTCCGACGACGAGCGCCTCGCAGCATGGACGTGCGCCGGGCCGCTGGAACTCTCCGGCAAGTTCCCGCTCTAACGTCGTCTCGCCGGGCAGGCTCTACGCCTGTCAGATGCGCCTGAGTGATAGTTCAGTCACGGAAACGGCCTTTCCGGGCACGGCCCCGGCCGGGCGCCCGTACCATTGACAGGTGCCTTCGCAGATCCTCATTCGCCCCGCCGTTCCGGCCGACTTCGACGCCATAGCGCGCATCACCCGGGACGCCTACCTGGCGGCGGGCTACTTTGAGAGCGCCGACCACCCCTACATGCAGCAGATCCAGAACGTCGGGCAGCGCGCGGCTGCCGCGACGGTTTGGGTCGCCGAGCGTGAGGGCCGGGTCCTCGGCTCCGTGACGCTGGCGGTCGCCGGCGAGCCCTACGCGGACATCGCCTTCAGCGACGAGCTCGAGTTCAGGATGCTCGTGGTGGACCCCTCCGTGCAGCGCAGCGGTGCCGGCAAGGCCATGGTCCAGGCCATCATGGAGCACGCCAGGGCCCTGCCCGGCATCCACGCCGTGGCCCTCACCACGGGCGAGAGCTGGGAAAGCGCCCACGGCCTCTACCAGAAGACGGGCTTCCTCCGGGCGCCGGAGCGCGACTGGCTCGTGCCGGGCACAGACATCAAACTGCTCGTTTACCGCCAGGAACTCTAGCCCGGGCGGAGGCCCCGCGCAGGTCCGCCGACACAAAGCAACCCGGTTTGGCGGCCCGGCCGTCCTGCGCCCTACAGTTGTGCCGATCCCTGCGGCAACTGCGAAAGGCCCACCATGCGCAAGACCTTCGGTACCGGCTCCACCTGGGAACAGACCCTCGGCTATTCCCGGGCTGTCCAGGTGGACAACACCCTCTACATCTCCGCGACCGCCGCCAGCGGCGAGGACGGAATCGTGGGCGAAGACTTCTATACCCAGACCAGCTACATCCTGCAGAAGCTCGGCGCCGTGCTGGCCGACGCCGGCTTCGGCTTCGAGGACGTGGTGCAGTCCAAGCTGTACCTGACGGACATCAGCCAGTGGGAAGAGGCCGGCCGGGCCCACGGCGAGGTCTTCGGCGACATCCGCCCCACGCTCTCCCTCGTTCACGTGCTGCCGTTCCTGGATCCCAAGATGCTCGTCGAGATCGAACTCGTCGCCCAAAAGAGCGCCGCCTAGGGCCAAAGCGACGCTTGCCCGGGGCGTTGCGGGGGCCGGGGGGACTCTGGCGGAACCGCCGGACTTGGAGTAAGAAGAGCGCATGACCAAGGCACCCGGGCAGGGGCCCGCCAGGATCCCCCTCATCGGCCAGTTCCGCTCCTATGACCGCTCGTGGCTGCGCGGCGATCTGATTGCCGGGGTCACCGTCGCGGCCCTGATCGTTCCGAAGAACCTCGGGTACGCAGGCATCGCCGGGATTCCGCTGCAGAACGGGCTGTATGCCGCGGCCGCCGGCGCCATCGTGTACGCGATCTTCGGCACGTGCCGGCAGATCTCGATGGGCCCGAGCTCGGGCCTGGCGGCGGTGGCCGCGAGCGCCGTGCTCGCGGCAGGCATCACCGGCGAGCAGGATATCGCCTCGTTCGTTGCCGGAATCACCCTCGCCTCCGGGATCCTGTTCCTGATTCTTGCCGTCTTCAAGATGGGCTGGATCGCGCAGTTCCTCTCGAAGGCCGTGGTCACCGGCTTCCTTTTCGGCGCGGCGATCGACGTCGTGATCGGGGAGCTCCCCAAACTCACCGGGACCGAGGTCACCGGCTCCAACCCGCTCCAGGAGCTGTGGTCCTGGCTGGGCACCCTGGGCGAGGCGCAGCCGACCACCGTGGTGGTGGGGGTCATCGCGCTGGCTGTCGTCTTCGGGCTGAAAGCCATCGCTCCCCAAGTCCCCGGCGCCCTGGTCCTGGTGGTGGGCGGACTGGCGGCGGAGGCGCTCTTCGGTCTCGGGGCCAAGGGCGTGGCCCTGGTGGGCGACGTCCCCAGCGGGCTGCCCTCGCTGCAGGTCCCGGACGGCCAGCTGATGTGGGACCACGTCGGCACCGTGGCGCTCGCGGCGGTGGCGCTGGTCCTGATCGGTTTCTCCCAGACCGCCGGGGATGCCAGGGCGTTCGCTGCCAAACACCGCTACCAGATCGACATCAACCAGGAATCCATTGCCCAGTCAATGGCCAACATTGCCTCGGGTCTCTTCAAGGGGATGCCCGTCTCGACGAGCCTGTCCGCGAGCTCGCTGAACGACCACTCGGGGGCGAAGACCGGACTGGCCTCCCTCACCTCGGGCATCACCGTGCTGCTCACGCTGCTCTTCCTGGCGCCGCTGTTCTCGATCCTGCCCAAGCCCGTGCTGGCGGCGCTGATCATCGAGGCCGTCGTCATGGGCATGATGAACGTGCCCGAGCTGCGGCGGCTGGCCCGCGTGCAGAAGTTCGACTTCTGGATTGCGGTCGCGGCGATCATCGGCACCCTCATCTTCGGCGTGCTGGCGGGCGTCGTCATTGGGATCGGGCTCTCGCTCATCTGGCTCGTCCGGGTGGCGACCCATCCGGAGATGCCCGACCTGGGCCGCGAGCCCGGGACCCAGGTCTTCCGCGACGCCGGTGAGCATCCCGGCGACGAGACCGTTCCCGGCATTGCCGTGATCCGGTTCGACGGCGGCCTGTTCTTCGCCACGGCCGATGCACTGGAGGACCGCCTGCGCGACGTCATCCAGTCGACGCCGGGGCTCACCGGGATCGTGCTCGACTGCGGCGGGATCAACTTCGTCGACTCGCAGGGGGCGGCAAAGGTGGCGGACATCGTCATCCTCGCCCGGGAGGCCGGGGTCAACCTGCGCCTGACCCGGCTGAAGCCCGCGGTCCGGGCGGTCCTGGAGCGGGACGGCGTGATCGAGCGCATCGGGGCGGACATGATCCACGGCAACATCCACAGGGCCGTGCAGGCGGAGCAGGCGGCGGCACAGAAGGAGCCCGACGGCGCCTAGTGGCCGGCCGGGGCGGGGATTCCGTAACGGTGCTCGGGCCGCCCGGTGGTGCCGTAGCGCAGCTGGATGTCGACGGCGCCGTCGTCCGCCAGCGCTGACAGATACCGCTGGGCGGTGGCCCGGGACACGCCGACCCGGGCGGCGACGTCGGCGGCTGAATACTGCTCGCCGGGCACCAGGGATTCCAGCACCGCGGCCTCGGTGGCGGAGCGGGGACGTGCCGAGGCGACGACGTCGCCCGGGATCAGGGCGCGCTTGGCGCGCTCCACCGTCTCCTGGCTGACGGAGCCCGGCTGGGCCAGGATCCGGCGGTAGCGTGCATAGGAGCGCAGCTGCTGCGAAAGGGATTCGGCCGTGAAGGGCTTGAGCAGGTAGCCCAGTGCCCCGCGGCGGAACGCGAGGCGCAGCGAGGCCGTGTCCGAGGCGGCGCTGAGGATCACGGTGTCGACGTCCAGCTGGTGCAGCAGGTCCAGGCCCGAAGCGTCCGGCAGGTAGACGTCCAGCAGCACCAGGTCCGGGCGGAGGCTGTGGATGGCCTGCAGCGCCTGGGACGCCGAGCCGGCCGGCGGCAGCGCCAGGAAGCCGGCCACCGAATCCACATAGGCGGCATGCAGCTTGGCGACGTGGAAATCATCGTCGACAATCAGCACCCTGAAATCTTCAGACATCGTTGTCCTCCCGGTTTGCTTCAGTGATTCCAGATTCGGTATTTCCCGGCAGCGTTGGCCCCGGTTCGGTGGTTCCCGGCAGCGTGGCCACGAAAACGGCGCCCGGGCCGCCGGGGGAGCCGGCTTCGAGCACCCGCACGTCTCCGCCGCGGCGGCGCGCGAGCTGCCGGGACAGCGCCAGCCCCAGGCCCTGCCCTCCGCCAGGGCGCGCGGGCCGGACCGAGGTCGTGTAGCCCTCCGCGAAGACCCCCTCGGTCTCGGCGGCTGTCATTCCGCCGCCCAGGCCGTCGCCGGAATCGGCCACCACAATGTGGAGTGTGCCGGCGCCTCCGTTGATGCCCGGTTCGTCCAGCACTTCGACTTCCACCCAGCGCTCGGCCGCGGAACCGGCGACGGCGGCGTTCACGGCGTTGTCGATCAGGTTCCCCAGGACTGTGGTGACGTCCTGGGGTTCGGTGACGTGGCCGCGGACCACGGATTCCGGCCCGAGGCGGAGGCTCACGCCGCGCTCGTCCGCCTCGACGCCCTTGGCACCGAGGAAGGCCTGCAGGTAGGGGTCCTGGAGCAGCTCGGCCTGGTCCACCGGGAATGCCAGCGGCCCGGTGCCGGCCAGTTTGGCGAGATAGTCCTGGGCCTGCTGGGGCTGGCCGATGCTCATGAACCCGGCGATCGTGTGCAGCTGGTTGGCAAACTCGTGGCGTTGCGCCCGCAAAGCCGCGGACATGGTGCCGACGGCGTCGAGCTGGCGGGTCAGCTGCTGCAGCTCGGTCCGGTCCCGCAGCATTACCACCCAGCCCAGGTCCTCGCGGCCGTGCAGGGCCTTGCGGGCGCTCACCACCAGCACCTGGCCGCCGGCCACGAGTTCCACCGCCTCGCCCTCGGCCGCATCGGCCCGGGTCAGGGCCTTGAGCTGCTCCGGGACCGGTGCGGCGGCCCAGGCCGTGCCCGCGAGGTCCGGGACACCGAGCAGCCGCTGGGCGGCGGCGTTGAAAACGCTGACCCTGCCGTCGGCCGAAACGCCGATCACGCCGTCGTCGACGCCCTGCAACACGGCCACCTGGTCGTGCACCAGGGTGCTGATCTCCTCGGGTTCCAGCCCGAGGGTCAGCCGCTGGAGCCGACGCCGCAGCAGGAAGGAGGCGAGCACGCCGGCCAGCAGCGCGCCGGCGGCCGTGACGGCGATGGGGATGATGTCCCGGGCCAGGCTTTGGCTGATCGTCTCGGTGGAGTAGCCCACGCTCACCTCGCCCACCACCGCCGTCGATTCCGGGGCGTACACCGGGACCTTGGCGCCGGCGGACGGGCCCAGCGTGCCCGTGTTCCGCGTGGTGACCTCCCGGCCCGCGAGGGCGTCCGAGGGGTCGGTACTGACCTTTTCGCCCAGCCGCTCCGCGTCGGGGTGCGCCAGCCGGATGCCGGTCTCGTCCGTAATGACCACGAACAGGGCCCCGGTGCGGGTGCGGGCACCCTCCGCGGCAGCCATCAACGGACCGGCCAACAGCTCGGCGGCCGGGGGAGCGGCGGGAAGGGCGCTGATGGACTGGACCTGAGCCCGCACGGAGGGGTCCGAGGCCACCGTCCGGGCCAGGGTCAGCGCCTGGTTCTCCGCCTCGCGGCCCAGCCGGTCATAGCTCAGCCAGGCGTGGACGGCGCTGCTCAGCAGCACCACCAGCGCCACGACGCCGAGCTGCAGCAGCAGTGTCTGGGTCGAAAAGCGCAGGGCCGGCAGAGCTGTGCGGCGCTTCATCGGGCTCCTGCCTGGGGTTGGTACGGACGTGAGCAAAATGCGCAAAATGCATCCAATAAGCAGTATGCCAATCAATTGAGCCAAAGACCCAGTCGTGACGGGCGCCACTCTAACGTCTGTAGTGCGCATCACACCGGAGTGGTGTCATTCAACGAAGAAGGAGCCGGCCGTGCTGGTATTACTAGGATTCGCCATGATCGCGGTATTCATGGTGCTGATCATGACGAAGAAGTTGACGCCGGTGCTGGCGCTCATCATTGTTCCCACAGTCTTCGGGCTTTTCGCCGGCGCGGGCCTCGGGATCGGCCCGATGGTCATGGACTCCATGAAATCCATGACCTCCACCGCCGCACTGCTGATGTTCGCGATCATCTACTTCGGGCTGATGATCGACGTCGGGCTCTTTGACCCCCTGGTCCGGTTCATCCTGCGAAAGCTCGGCAACGACCCCGCCAAGGTGGTCCTGGGCACGGCCATCCTCGCGGCAGCGGTCTCCCTCGACGGTGACGGCTCCACCACCTTCATCCTCACCACCGCGGCGATGCTGCCGGTCTACCTGCGGCTGAAGATGAGCCCCGTGGTCCTGACCTGCGTGGCCGGCCTGGCCAACGGCACCATGAACATCCTGCCCTGGGGCGGCCCGACCGCCCGCGCCGCCTCCGCGCTGAAGCTCGACGTCAATGATGTCTTCGTGCCCATGGTCCCGTCCCTCATCGCCGGGCTCATCGTCGTGCTGGTCTTCTCCTGGCTGCTCGGCCTGCAGGAACGCAACCGCCTCCGCGCCGTCGCCCCCGAGATCTGGGGCGTCCCGGATACAGCCGCAGCCTTCGACGGCGACGCAGACGGCGCAGCAGGCGGCACCGCGGCCGGCGGTACCGGCATCCCCCGCGGCCGCAAGGGCCCCGGAGCCTCGCCCGCCGGGCTCTCCCCGGAAGGATCGTCCGTTGCAGTGCTGGAGCGCGCCGATTCCCTCGTTGACGACCGCGACTCCGCCATGGCCGACACCGCCCTGGACCCCAACCGCAAGACCCTCCGTCCCAAGCTGTTCTGGTTCAACCTCGGCCTCACGGTCGCGGTCATGGCGACGCTCGTCGCCAACGTCATTCCGCTCCCGTTCGTCTTCATGGTCGGCTCCGCCATCGCCCTGCTGGTCAACTTCCCCAAGGTCAAGGACCAGAGCGCCCAGCTGATCGCGCACGCTCCCTCGATCGTCGCCGTCGTCAGCATGGTCATGGCCGCCTCGGTCCTGACCGGCGTCCTCAACGGCACGGGCATGGTCAAGGCCATGTCGGAATGGCTGGTCCAGATCATCCCGTCGGACATGGGTCCGCTGATGGCCGTGATCACCGGCGTCCTGAGCATCCCGATGACGTTCTTCATGAGCAACGACGCCTTCTACTTCGGCGTCCTGCCGGTCCTGAGCGAAACGGCGGCCCACTACGGCGTCAGCGCCGCCGACATGGCCCGCGCTTCCATCACCGGCCAGCCCTTCCACCTCCAGAGCCCCCTGGTGCCGGCCATCCTGCTCCTGGTCTCCCTCGCGAAGGTGGACCTGGGCGACCACCACAAGAAGGTCCTGTGGCGCACGGCCGTGATCTCCCTGGTGATGCTCGGCGTCGGAGTGCTCACCGGAGCCATCGGCATCGGCTAACCACTCCCAACAACACCAACCAACGCGGGGTCACTTACGGCCCATTCGGGACCTCCGGATGGACCGTAAGTGACCCCGCGTTGTTTGTGGTCGTCGTTCCAGGCGGCGGACAGTAACCACCGTCCAACCCACGTAGACTGGGACGGAAAATAATCCATACCTTGCAGGGGAGATCCATGGCTGCGATCAACCGCGACGACGTCGCGCATCTCGCGCAACTCGCGCACATCGAGATGAGTGCTGAAGAGCTGGACAGGATGGCCGGCGAACTCGCCGTCATCGTGGATTCAGTGAAGTCCGTCAGTGAAGCCGCCGGTGATGACGTCCCGGCCACGTCCCACCCAATTCCGCTGACCAATGTGTTCCGCGAGGACGTCGTGGGCCACACGTTTACGGCCGAGCAATCCCTCTCCGGTGCCCCCGACGCGTACGAAGGCCGTTTCAAGGTCCCGGCAATCCTGGATGAGGACTAAGACCATGACTGAGAACAACGAACTGATCCGCCTCTCCGCCGCCGCGCTCGCCGAGAAGCTGGCCGCCCGCGAGATCACCGCCGTCGAGGTCACCCAGGCCTACCTGGACCGCATCGCCGCCGTCGACGGCAAGGTCCACGCCTTCCTCCACGTCAACGCCGACGAGGCGCTCGCCGTCGCCGCCGAAGTGGATGCGATCCGCGCCGCCGGCGGTGCCGCCGCCGAAGAGCTCCACGTCCTAGCGGGCGTCCCGATCGCCGTCAAGGACCTCATCGTCACGATCGGCCAGCCCACCACGGCCGGCTCGAAGATCCTCGAAGGCTGGCACAGCCCCTACGACGCCACCGTCGTCGAGCGCCTGCGCGCCGCCAAGATGCCGATCCTGGGCAAGACCAACCTCGACGAATTCGCGATGGGTTCCTCCACCGAACACTCCGCCTACGGTCCCACGCACAACCCCTGGGACCTTGACCGCATCCCCGGCGGCTCCGGCGGCGGCTCCGCTGCCGCCGTCGCGGCCTTCGAAGCCCCGCTGGCCCTCGGCACCGACACCGGCGGGTCCATCCGCCAGCCCGGCGCCGTCACCGGCACGGTCGGCGTCAAGCCCACCTACGGCGGCGTCTCCCGCTACGGCGCCATCGCCATGGCCTCCTCGCTGGACCAGATCGGCCCGGTCTCGCGCACGGTTCTCGACTCGGCCCTGCTGCACCAGGTGATTGGCGGGCACGATCCGCGCGACTCCACCTCGCTGCCGGACCCGCTCGAGGACCTCGTGGCCGCGGCCAGGACCGGCAACGTCGAGGGCATGAAGATCGGCATCATCAAGGAGCTCCACGGCGAGGGCTACCAGGCCGGCGTCGAGAACCGCTTCAACGAATCCCTCGAGCTGCTCAAGGGCGCGGGCGCCGAGATCGTCGAGGTCTCCTGCCCCAACTTCAAGTACGCCCTGGGCGCCTACTACCTGATCATGCCGTCCGAGGCGTCCTCCAACCTGGCCAAGTTCGACGGCGTCCGCTACGGCCTGCGGGTCCTGCCCAAGGACGGTCCCATGACCATCGAGCGGGTCATGGGCGCCACCCGCGCCGCCGGCTTCGGCGACGAGGTCAAGCGCCGCATCATCCTGGGCACCTACGCCCTGAGCGCCGGCTACTACGACGCCTACTACGGCTCGGCCCAGAAGGTGCGCACCCTGATCCAGCGCGACTTCGACGCCGCCTTCGAAAAGGCCGACGTGCTGATTTCCCCGACGGCGCCGACCACGGCGTTCAAGCTCGGCGAGAAGCTCAACGACCCGCTGGCGATGTACCTCAACGACGTCGCCACCATCCCGGCGAACATGGCAGGCGTCCCCGGCCTGTCCCTGCCCGGCGGCCTGGCCGACGAGGACGGACTGCCCGTGGGCATCCAGCTCCTGGCCCCGGCCCGCCAGGATGCCCGCCTGTACCGCGTCGGCGCGGTCCTGGAATCCCTGCTCGAGGCGCAGTGGGGCGGCCCGCTGCTGGAAAAGGCCCCCTCGCTCACTGCTACTTCTGCGGCTGCCGCCGCCTCAAGCCACGGAGGCTCACACTAATGACTGACGCAACCCTCAGCTTCGAAGAGGCGATGGACAAGTACGATCCCGTCCTGGGGTTCGAGGTCCACGTGGAGCTCAACACCAAGACCAAGATGTTCTCCTCCGCGCCGAACGTCTTCGGCGATGAGCCGAACACCAACGTCAACGAGGTGGACCTCGGCATGCCCGGCGTGCTGCCGGTGGTGAACAAGACCGCGATCGAGTCCTCGATCAAGATCGGCCTGGCGCTGAACTGCAAGATCGCCGAGACCTGCCGCTTCGCCCGGAAGAACTACTTCTACCCGGACACCCCGAAGAACTTCCAGACCTCCCAGTACGACGAGCCCATCGCTTACGACGGCTACCTTGACATCGAGCTCTCCGACGGCACCGTGTTCCGGGTCGAGATTGAACGCGCGCACATGGAGGAGGACGCCGGCAAGCTGACCCACATGGGCGGCGCCACCGGCCGCATCCAGGGCGCGGACTACTCCCTGGTGGACTACAACCGTTCCGGCGTGCCGCTGGTCGAGATCGTCACCAAGCCGATCGAGGGCGCCGGCAGCCGCGCCCCCGAACTCGCCAAGGCCTATGTGGCTGCCGTCCGCGAGATCGTCAAGAACCTCGGGGTCTCGGACGCGAAGATGGAGCGCGGCAACGTCCGCTGCGACGCCAACGTCTCGCTGCGCCCGCACGGCCGCGAACGTTTCGGCATCCGCTCGGAGACCAAGAACGTCAACTCGCTGCGCGCCGTCGAACACGCGGTCCGCTACGAGATCCAGCGGCACGCCGCCGTGCTGGACTCCGGCGAGCCGGTCATCCAGGAAACCCGCCACTGGCACGAGGACACGCGGACCACGACGTCGGGCCGGGCCAAGTCCGACGCCGACGACTACCGCTACTTCCCGGAACCTGACCTGGTCCCGATCACCGCGTCCCGCGAATGGGTCGAGGAGCTCCGGGCCACGCTGCCCGAGCCGCCGGCCGCGCGCCGCAAGCGGCTGCAGGCCGACTGGGGCTACTCGGACCTGGAGTTCCGCGACGTCGTCAACGCCGGCGTCATGGACGAGATCGAGGAAACCATCGCCGCCGGCGCCACCGCCACCGTGGCCCGCAAATGGTGGATGGGCGAGATCGTCGGCCGCGCCAAGAACGCCGACGTCGATCCCGGCCAGCTGGGCGTCAACCCGGCCACCATCGTGGAACTGAACAAGATGGTTGAGGACGGCAAGATCAACAACAAGATGGCCTCCGAGGTCCTGGACGGCGTGCTCGCCGGCGAAGGCACCCCGGCGGAAATCGTCGAGAAGCGCGGCCTCGCCGTGGTCTCCGACGACGGCCCGCTGCTCGAAGCGATCGACGCGGCCCTCGCCGCGCAGCCCGGCGTCGCGGACAAGATCCGCGGCGGCAAGCTCCAGGCGATCGGCGCGATCGTCGGCGGCGTCATGAAGGCCACCCGCGGGCAGGCCGACGCCGGCCGCGTCCGCGAGCTGATCCTCCAGCGCCTCGGCGTCGAGGGCTAGCCCCTAGCCGCCCACTAAATCGGTCATGATGGTCTGCAGAGCTTCGCAGACCATCATGACCGATGTGCGTTTAAGGTTCTCCGGCCTGGCCAGGACATCGATCCGGCGCCGGGTGCTGATGCCCTCCAGCGGCCGCAGCACAATGTCCGGGTTCAACACAGGCCGCGCGGTGTGCCGCGGCAGCAGGCCGATCACGCCGCCGGCCGCCACGAGCGCCGCCACGGTCGAGTAGTCGTTGATGCGGTGCACGATGTTCAGCTCACGGCTGGAGACCGCCGCGACGGCGGAAAGCACGTCGGCGGGGGAGTAGCCGGCGCGGCTCGTCACCCACGGTTCGCCCACGACGTCGTCCGCCGTCACCGCGCGCTGGCCGGCCAGCCGGTGCCCGGCCGGCAGTGCCACGTCCAGCGGCTCATGCGCGAGCGGGATCACCGCGACGCGTTCCTCGGGCCAGCGCGGGCTGTGGTCCATCCGGTGCGCCAGGACCAGGTCATAGCGCGCCGTCAGGGCGGGAAAATCCTGTTGCGCGACGTCCTCGTCGGAGAGCAGAATCCGCGGCTGGCCCGGGCCGTCCAGCAGCCGGGCCAGCGGCGCGAACAATGCCTGCCCGGCGCTGTGGAAACCGCTGAGCGTCACCGGCGCCACCGTCGAGCCATGGTAGGCGCCGATCGCCATCTTCGCATCCGCCATCGCGCTGACCACCGCGGCCCCGGCGTCCGCCAACACCTGCCCGGCCTCCGTGAGCACCAGGTTCCGGCCCTCCTTGCGGGTCAGCGGCACCTCCACGGTCTTCTGCAGTGCGGCCAGCTGCTGGGACACGGCCGACGGCGTCACCAGGAGGGTTTCGGCGACGGCCTTGACGCTGCCCAGTGCTCCGAGTTCGCGCAACATCTCCAGCTGGTGGATTTCCATGACAGCCATTCTATGCAACAGCAATTGCTAATTCGTCGATTGAGAAGAATTCGGTTGTGCTAATGCTTTCTGGTGGGTCTAATGGGGTGAGTTGACCCACACGCCCGCCCCGCATGCGGAACAGAACACGCGGAACAGAACGCGCGGAGCAGGACCCCAAAAGCACAGTTAGGAAGGCCCATGAAGGCTCTCTACAAAGCCGGCGCCCACGCAGGATTCGAGCTCGTCGACCGTCCCGAGCCGAAGACCGGCCCCGGCGACGTCAAGATCCGCGTCATGACCACCGGCATCTGCGGCACGGACCTGCACATCCAGGCCTGGGACGCCTGGGCGCAGGGCATCATCAACGCCCCCCTGATCGCCGGCCACGAGTTCTACGGCGAGGTCGTGGAGACCGGCGAGGACGTCCTGGACGTCAAGGTGGGGGACCGGGTCTCCGGCGAAGGCCACATTGTCTGCGGAATCTGCCGCAACTGCCGCGCCGGCCGCCGGCAGATGTGCATCAACACCGTCAGCGTCGGCGTCCAGCGCGACGGCGCCTTCGCCGAGTACGTGGTGATCCCCGAGACCAACGTCTGGGTCCACCAGGACCCCTCGGTCACCCCGGAACTCGGCGCCATCTTCGACCCCTTCGGCAACGCCGTCCACACCGCCCTGAGCTTCCCGCTGGTCGGCGAGGACGTGCTGATCACCGGCGCCGGACCCATCGGCCTGATGGCGATCGCCGTCGCCCGGCACGCGGGCGCCCGCAAGATCGCGATCACCGACGTCTCCGCGCCCCGGCTGGAACTGGCCCGCAGGCTCGGCGTCGACCTCGCGATCGATGTCTCGAAAATGCGGGTCAAGGACGCCCAGCGCGAACTCGGCATGCGCGAAGGCTTCGACATCGGCATGGAAATGTCGGGACACCCCACCGCGCTGCCTGAGATGATCGACAACATGAACCACGGCGGCCGGATCGCGATGCTGGGACTGCCCAGCCAGTCCATCGACATCAACTGGGGCAAGGTGGTCACGCACATGCTGACCATGAAGGGCATCTACGGCCGCGAAATGTTCGAGACCTGGTACGCGATGAGCGCCATGCTCTCCTCCAACCCTGCCCTGCACGCAAACATCTCGGCCGTGGTCACGGACACGCTGCCGGCCACCGACTGGGAAAAGGGTTTCGAGGTGGCCCGCGCCGGCGTCGGCGGCAAGGTGGTCCTCGACTGGACCGTTTTCTAGGCCCCTTTCCTGACCGCGCGCTTCCGGGCCCCTGCCAGACAGCGCCTTCCACGCACAGCATTCCGCCCCCGCATCCAACCAGCCGAGGAGCCAACCCATGTATTCAGCCATCAAGGACCAGCTGCAGCACGAACTCGATGAGATCCGCAGCGCCGGTCTGTTCAAGACCGAGCGGCACATCGACTCGCCGCAGGCCAACCGCATCAAGGCCGGGCAGATCGGCGAGACCGGCGCCGACGTGCTGAACTTCTGCGCCAACAACTACCTGGGCCTCGCCGACCACCCGGACATCATCGCCGCGGCGAAGACCGCAATGGACGAGCGCGGCTTCGGCATGGCCAGCGTGCGCTTCATCTGCGGCACCCAGGACCTGCACCTGGCACTGGAAAAACGTGTCTCGGCGTTCCTCGGCACCGAGGACACCATCCTGTTCTCCAGCTGCTTCGACGCCAACGGCGGCGTGTTCGAGTCCCTCTTCGGCCCGGAAGACGCCGTCATCTCGGACGCCCTGAACCACGCGTCCATCATTGACGGCATCCGGCTCTGCAAGGCCCAGCGCTTCCGCTACGCCAACCAGGACATGGCGGACCTCGAATCGAAGCTGATCGAGGCCACCACGCAGGAGAACCCGGCCCGCCGCAAGATCATCGTCACGGACGGCGTCTTCTCGATGGACGGCTTCCTGGCCCCGCTCGAAGCGATCTGCGACCTCGCCGACAAGTACGACGCCCTGGTCATGGTGGACGATTCACACGCGGTGGGCTTCATGGGAGCCACCGGTGCCGGCACGCCGGAACACGCCGGCGTCTCGGACCGCGTGGACATCTACACCGGCACGTTCGGCAAGGCCCTCGGCGGCGCCTCCGGCGGCTATGTCTCGGGCCGCGGTGAGGTGGTGGCGATGCTCCGCCAGAAGGCCCGCCCCTACCTGTTCTCCAACTCGCTGGCCCCGGCGATCGTCGCGGCCACGCTCAAGGCCCTGGACCTCGTGGAAAACTCCGGCGAACTGCGCGGCAAGCTCTTCGCCAACGCGGAGCTCTTCCGGAACCGCATGAGCGAGGAAGGCTTCGACCTGCTCCCCGGCGAGCACGCCATTGTCCCGGTTATGTTCGGCGACGCCGTCATGGCCGCCAAGGTGGCCGATGCCATGCTCCACAACGGCGTCTTCGTCACGGCGTTCAGCTACCCGGTGGTGCCCAAGGGCGCCGCCCGGATCCGCGTCCAGCTTTCGGCCGCACACAGCGCCGACGACGTCGAGGCCTGCGTCCAGGCGTTCGTGCGCAGCCGCGCGGCGGTGGCAGCAGCCTAGTCCGCCTGATCGCCGGGCCGGACCCCCCCGCTTTCAGCACGGGGTCCGGCCCCACCCTGCCGGCCTTGCCCCGGCCTTGCCCGTTCATCCCGGCTTCCTCCTCTGGCTTGTCCGCGGGACATGCCCAGCCCCGGCAGCGAGGACTGGACATAATGCCACTATGTCCAACGGCCACGACCAACGAGGGGCATGTCCCGGGCCGGTACGCCGCAACGGGGGACATGTCCAGGCGCGCGGACCATGGCAGGGCATGTCCCGGGCCTGCACGCGGCAACGGGGGACATGTCCAGCTCCGGCAGCGAGGACTGGACATAATGCCACTCTGTCCAACGGCCACGACCAACGAAGGGCATGTCCCGTGCCGGTACGCCGCAACGGGGGACATGCCCAGCCCCGGCAGCGAGGACTGGACATAATGCCACCATGTCCAACGGCCACGACCAACGAGGGGCATGTCCCGGGCCGGCCCGGGGCAACGAGGGACATGTCCGGTCGTGCGGACCATGGCAGGGCATGTCCCGGGGCGGTGTGCACAATTTATCCAAGCAGCCGGGGTTCCAAGAAGGTTGCCGCCAAACTCGGAATCGTGGAGACGGCATGTGCCGAGAACACCGTGAGCCACTGGATTTCAACGCACTGGGACCCAACAACGGCGCAGGTGATGACTGTGGGACCCGATTGACGTTGCTCGCCCGGGAGCAGGTTGCGGCAAACGCCGGATACCGGGACGTGATCACCTGACCCGACGATCTGCAAGGATGGGATCATGTCAGCTCATTACGATGTCGTAATTGTCGGCGGCGGGATCGCCGGCCTGTCCCTTGCTTCCGCCTTGGCCGGGCACTGCAGCGTGGCCCTGATCGAAGCCGAGCAGACCCTGGCGTACCACACCTCGGCCCGCTCAGCCCGGCAACTGATTCCCAGCTACGGACCGCCTGTGGTCCAGGAGCTCACCGTCCGGACGCTCGACCTCATCGCGGCCCAGGACGCCGAACGTCCGGAACCGGTGCTCACCCCGCGCAGCTTCATGCTGATCGGGGACGACGCCACCGTCCGGGCGGAGGCAAGCGGACACATGCAGCGGATCACCCACGCCGAGGCACTGGATCTGTGCCCGGCCCTGGTCCCGGATTCGTTCAGCGCCGCCGGGCTGGACACCGGGTCCTTCGCCTGCAACGCCCCCGTGCTGCTCGAGGACCACCGGCGGCTCGCCGTGGCCGGCGGCGTGGACATCATTACCGGCGCCAGGGTCCATTCCGCCCAGCGGCTGGGCACCGGCTGGGAACTGGGCGCCGGGCAGGAAGGCTTCCAGTCCGCCGTCGTGGTCAATGCCGCCGGTGCCTGGGCCGACGAGCTCGCCGTCCTCAGCGGCGTCGAGAAGCTCGGCCTGCAGCCGTACCGGCGCACCGCGGCGATCGTCGACGTCGAGAATCCCCTCCCGGAAGCCAGCCCGATGGTGGCGGCGGCCGATGACAGCTTCTACTTCCGGCCGGACAACGGCCAGGTCCTGATCTCGCCCGCCGAACACGTGCCGAGCGGACCCGAGGACGCCCGGCCCTATCCCGGCGACATCGAACGGGTCATCGCCCGGCTCAACGAGATCACGACGCTCGGGATCCGGAACGTCCGCACGGCCTGGACGGGGCTGCGCACGGAGGCGGCCGACGGCGTCCCGGTGGTGGGGTTCGACGCCGAGGCCACCGGATTCTTCTGGCTCGCCGGCCAGGGCGGGTACGGATTCCAGACCTCATCCGGCGTCGCGGAACTGGCCGCCGGGCTGATCCTCGCCGGCCAGGGCACCGCCCCGGCCCTGACCCCGGCTGTGCCCCCGTCCACCGAGGCCAGTCCGGCATCCCGGACAGCGGAGGCGCTGGCCGCGACCCGCTGGTCCATCCGGCGCTGAAGAATGGATCCATGAGTACCCTCATCACCAATATCGCCGAACTGATGACCCAGGACGCGGAACACCGCGTCCTCCGCGACGCGGCGGTGGTGATCGAGGGGGAGCGGATTTCCTGGCTAGGGCCCGCGGCCGACGCCCCGGCCGCGGACGAACGGGTGGATGCCGGTGGCCGGGCGCTCCTCCCGGGCTGGGTCGACTCGCACACGCACCTGATCTTCGCGGGGGACCGCACTGCCGAGTTCGAGGCCCGGATGGCGGGAGAAAGCTACAGCGCCGGCGGGATCGCCGTCACCACCGGCGCCACCCGGAGCACGAGCGACTTCGACCTGACCCGGCTGGCGATGGGCCGCGTCGCGGAGGCCGTGTCGCAGGGCACCACCTACCTGGAGACCAAAACCGGCTACGGCCTGGACCTCGAGAACGAGGCCCGCAGCGCCCGCATCGCCTCCACCGTGGCGGACGAGGTGACTTACCTGGGGGCGCACCTTGTGCCCGCCGGGATGGACGCGGAAGAATACACGGAGCTGGTCTGCGGGCCGATGCTCACCGCAGTCCTGCCCTACGTCCGCTGGGCCGACGTCTTTTGCGAGCAGGGCGCGTTCAACGAGGACCAGTCCCGCCGGGTGCTGCTGGCCTGCAAGGCCGCCGGGCTGGGGCTGCGCGTCCACGGCAACCAGCTCGGCGAGGGCCCCGGCGTCAGGCTGGCCGTGGAAGTCGGCGCCGCGAGCGTGGACCACGTGAACTACCTTTCGGCCGCGGATGTCGATGCCCTTGCCGGCAGCTGGTCCGGCTGGGACGCCGCCGGCGGCAGCGGCACGCCCGGATCCGGGCAGCGCGGCACGGTCGCCACGTGCCTGCCGGCCTGCGATCTCTCCACCCGGCAGCCGCTGGCCCCCGGCCGTGAACTGCTCGACGCCGGCGTGCAGCTGGCGCTGGCCTCCAACTGCAACCCCGGCACGTCCTACACCAGCTCCATGGCGTTCTGCGTCACCACCGCCGTGCTGCAGATGCGGCTCAGCGTCCACGAGGCGGTGCGCGCCGCGACCTACGGCGGCGCGCTGGCCCTGGGCCGGGAGTCCGGGAACGACGCCGACGGCGAACGCGCGGTGGGCTCGATCGCCGTCGGACACCGCGCGGACCTGCACCTGCTCAACGCGCCTTCCGCCACGCATCTGGCCTACCGGCCAGGCATCCCCCTGACGCACGCGGTGTGGCGCGCCGGTGTAGCGCAGCCGGTCCGTTAGCGGGCCGGTCCGCTGACCTGGCTGGCTCCGGCCCCGGCCGGGCCGCCCTAGAACATCATGGGCGGTGCGTCGAGGACGGTCTCGTCCACGCGCCTCTTCTCCCACTGCGTGAAGGGCTTGTCGAGCTCGTACTTGCCGTGCGAAGTGCGCAGCAGGGTGCGGACCTCGGCGTTCTCGGGGTTATTCAGGGACTCGAAATATTCCACCGACCAGTGGAACCAGCGCATGCAGAACAGCCGCATGGTCAATCCGTGCGTCACAAACAGCGCGTTCGGGGCATAGCCGGGCCGGGACCAGTGCCGGTGCAGGGTTTCCATGAAGGAAGAAATCCTGTCATACACATCGGAACCGGACTCGCCCTCGCGGAAGCGGTAGAAGAAGTGCCCGTAGGCGTTGCGGAGCTCCTTCTGGTCCTCGATGTCGCCGGCGATCTGAAAGTTGGCCCAGTCCTGTTCGCGCAGGCGCGGTTCCTCGATCACCCGCTCCACGAGCGGGCCGAGATTCAGCGCCTCGAGGGTCTGGTAGGCGCGCAGGTAAGGGGAGACGTAGACGCACACGGGGCGGCCGTCCAGCTGGCGCCGGACCTCCTCCCCGGCCGCGGTGGCCTGCTCCAGGCCCAGCGCGGTCAACGGGATCCGGTAGTCCGGAACACGGTTGTAGATCGAGGTGTCGGCATTGGCGGCAGACTGGCCGTGCCGGATCATGATGATTTTCCGGGGCGCACTCATACTCCCCTAGCATAGGGCTCCCAAAAAGCCGGGGGTGCCGGCGCGGCCGGCACCCCGCGGGCACCAGCAAACTATCGGCAAGTGCAGGCAAGATAGAACCATGTTGGTTCCCTCCCGCCGTCGGCTGCGGTTCGAAGTGTTGATTGTCCTGGGGTTGTCGCTGGGGCAGTCCGCGATCTACTCCCTGGTGCAGTTGCTGGACAAGATGACCACGGCGCCGCTGGCCCAGGGGACATCCACCCTGAACCGCTCACAGAGCGCACGCGAATACTTCGACCTCACCTACCAGTTGCTGGACATCATCTTCGCCCTGGTCCCGGTGGCCCTCGTGATCTACTTCCTCACCGAGCACTGGCCGGCCGGTGAGCGCGGAACCTCGGCGTTCCGAAGGATCGGCTTCGACTTCGCCCGGCCCGGCAAGGACCTCCTGCAGGGTCTCGGACTCGCCGCGCTCATCGGCATTCCGTCCCTGGGGCTCTACGCCGCCGGCCGGGCGCTGGGGATCACGACGGCGATCATCCCCAGTGCCCTGGACGCGTACTGGTGGACCGTGCCGGTGCTGGTCCTGTCCGCGATCCGGCACGCGGTGGTCGAGGAAGTGATTGTGGTGGCGTACCTGCTGGACCGGCTCGGGAAACTGGGCTGGAGCGTGCCGGCGGCCATCGCCGCCAGCGCCCTGCTCCGCGGCAGCTATCACCTGTACCAGGGGTTCGGGCCGTTCATCGGCAACGCGGTGATGGGCGTCGTCTTCGCGCTGTTCTACATCCGGACCAAACGGGTGATGCCGTTGGTGATCGCCCACGCCATCCTGGACACCGTGGCGTTCGTGGGGTTCAGCCTGTTCGGCAAGGCCGTGGGCCTGGGCTGAGTTCCCCGCAAAGCAAGGCGGGGTCCCTTCGGGCCCATCCGGAGCCCCCGGACGGGCGCGAAGTGGCCCCGCGTTGCTTTTAGGAGCAGGCCTTAAATGATCTCGGCCGCCGTCTCCTAGGTGACATCGTTGGCACCTAAGAGATGGCGGCCGAAGCGTGGGGCGGGTGGAGCGTTAGATCGTGACCGCTCCGGAGGCGGTCTCGAAGGTGACTGAGAGGATGCCGGGAGTACCGTGCGGCGCGATCCAGTTCACGGCGACGTCTTCCAGCGGCTTTTCAACCGGTTCGCCCAGCCACTCCGTGACGCGCTCGGCCGAACCGGCAATGGTCAGTGCGGACATCTTGACATCGCTCGCGTAGGCGTTGGACGGGTGCAACTCCGGGTCGCCCTCCCACTTGAGCATGTACGGCACCTGGGGGTCGGCGATGAGCCCCAGGATGCCGATCTGCTTCCAGACCAGTTCGCGGCCATCGGGAAACTTCCGGTTGCCGTTGACGGCGGCGCGGCCGAGCCGCTCCTCGAACGGGGCCAGGTCGTCAACCTCGACGCACCAGCCCATCCAGCCGCCGCCGGCCTCGGAGCGTGCCCGGACGGCCTGGCCGAACGGGGCCTTGTCGGAAGCCGGGTGGTTCAGGACCTCCACGACTTCCAGGTACTTGTGTCCCGCGAGCGGGATAATCATGTTGCGTGTCCCGAAACGGGGGTGCACTCCACCCTTCACGGCTTCAACGCCGAGGGCAGACGCAATACGTTCAGTGGTGGCTGCCAAGCCATCGTGTTCACAGGCGTAAGAGACGTGATCCATGCGCATGCCATCATCTTGGCACTTTGTGATGGACCTCTCAGCTTAGGCTCCCCTAACCGTCGTGGGACGTCCTGGGGCGCGGAACGCGGCGCCCCGGATGCTCCGTCACGGCGGCCGTCTTCATCTTCGTCACAAAGCTATCCAGGGCTCCGCCGCCATTCCTACACTGGAGTCAGGTTATGAGTGCCAGCGCACAGCCCCGGCTTGCTGGCCGGCAACCCTCGTATCGCGGTGGGGTGCCCCGGGTGATGACCTGGCCGTCCGGCGCCCGCCGGAGGGCAAGCGCGGCGCCTTTTCCGGTTCGGGCCGAAAGCCCCGGCCGGTGCTGTGCCCAGTGACTCGAGGAGCACCAATGTCCAACGCCTGGTCCTTTGAAACCCGCCAGATCCACGCCGGCCAGGAGCCGGACAGCGCCACCGGCGCGCGTTCCCTGCCTATCTACCAGACGACGTCGTTCGTGTTCCCCAGCGCCGAAAGCGCCGCGAACCGCTTTGCGCTCGCCGAGCTCGCGCCCATCTACACCCGGATCGGCAACCCGACCCAGGATGCCGTCGAACAGCGCGTCGCCAGCCTGGAAGGCGGTCTCGCGGCGCTGCTGCTCAGCTCCGGCCAGGCCGCCGAGACGTTCGCCATCCTCAATATCGCCGAGGCCGGGGACCATGTGGTGGCCAGCCCCAGCCTCTATGGCGGAACCTACAACCTGCTCGCGCACACGCTGAAGAAGTTCGGCATCTCCGTGACCTTCGTGGCGGACCCGGACAACCTGGACCAGTGGCGGGACGCCGTCCAGCCCAACACCAAGCTGTTCTTCGGCGAAGTGGTCTCCAACCCCCGCCAGGACGTCCTGGACATCGAGGGCGTCTCCCGGGTGGCGCACGAGGCCGGCGTGCCGCTGGTTGTCGACAACACGCTCTCCACCCCCTACCTGATCCGGCCGATCGAGTGGGGCGCGGACATCGTGGTCCATTCCGCCACCAAGTACCTCGGCGGGCACGGCGCCGCGATCGCCGGCGTGATCGTGGACTCCGGCAACTTCGACTTCGGGAAGGACCCGGAGCGGTTCCCCGGCTTCAACACCCCCGACCCCACCTACAACGGCCTGGTCTATGCCCGCGACCTCGGAGCGGGCGGCGCGCTGGGCGCGAATCTCTCCTACATCCTCAAGGCCCGGGTCCAGCTCCTGCGCGACCTCGGCTCCGCGGTGTCCCCGTTCAACGCGTTCCTCATCGCCCAGGGCATCGAAACGCTGAGCCTGCGCGTCGAGCGCCACGTGGCCAACGCCACGAAGGTGGCGCACTGGCTGGAGGGGCGGAACGACGTCGAATCGGTCGCCTACGCCGGGCTGCCGTCCAGCCCCTGGTACGAGCGCGGCCGCAAGTACGGGCCCAAGGGGACCGGCGCCGTCGTGGCGTTCAACATTGCAGGGGGAGCGGAGGCCGGCAAGCGGTTCGTCGATGCCCTCGAACTGCACTCGCACGTCGCGAACATCGGCGATGTCCGGTCGCTGGTGATCCATCCGGCGTCGACCACCCACAGCCAGCTCTCGCCCGAACAGCAGGTGATCGCCGGGGTGAACCCCGGGCTGGTGAGGCTTTCGGTGGGACTGGAGCACATTGACGACATCCTGGCGGACCTCGACGCCGGATTCCGCGCGGCCAAGTCCGCCTAGGCCGAAGCCCACGCCGAATTTCCCCACCTTTACGGGCATGACACCGGGAATCGCCGGCACTTCGGGGCGACCCGCCGGTCACGGCTGTCAAAGGTGGGGAGTCTGCGGTGCTGACGGGTCCGGCTGTCACATGGAAGTCATAATCTTCGTCATTTCCGCACCCCGTTTCGTAGACTCGTACCAGGTCATGAGTGCCAGCGACAGCCCCGGCTTGCTGGCCGGCAACCCTCCTTTTGCGGCGGGGTGCCCCGGGTGAAGACCTGGCCTGCCGGTCAGCTGACGGCGGGCAAGCGCGAAGATAGGTCCTCACATGACGATTGCCGTCACCCGCACGGGTGTTCCCGAAACCAAACCATCCCGGACCCCTGACGGGACCGTCCAGTTCGTCAGGATCGGTGATCTGCAGCTCGAATCCGGGACTCCGTTGCCGGATGTGGTGCTCGCCTACGAGACGTGGGGGACCCTGAACGCGGACGCCTCCAACGCCGTGCTCATTGAACACGCCCTGACCGGCGACACACACGTGACCCGCGGCGAGAGCGGGGAGCCCGGCTGGTGGGAACAGCTCGCCGGACCCGGGGCTCCCGTGGACACGGACAAGTATTTCGTCGTTTCGATCAACATCCTGGGCGGCTGCTACGGATCCACCGGGCCTTCCACCCCGGCCCCCGACGGGCGCCCTTGGGGATCGCGGTTCCCGCTGGTCACCCTGCGGGACACCGCCGCCGCCGAGGCGCGGCTGGCCGATGCCCTGGGCATCGGCAGCTGGTACGCGGTGCTGGGCGGCTCGCTCGGCGGCGCGCGCGCCCTTGAATGGGCCGTCACGTTTCCCGGCCGGGTCCGGCGCTGCGCCGTGATTTCCGTCGGCGCCAGCAGCACCGCCGAACAGATTGCCTTCGCGCAGGCCCAGACGCTGGCCATCCGCCAGGACCCCCACTTCAAGGGCGGGGACTACTACGGCGGCCCGGAACCCGAAGCAGGGCTCGCCCTCGCCCGGCGCATCGCGCACATCACCTACCGCTCAGCGGCCGAACTGGACGGCCGGTTTGGCCGCAACGCCCAGGAGTCCGAGACGCCCCTGGAAGCCGGATCGCTGGCCGGACGCGGGCGCTACCAGGTGGAAAGCTACCTGGACCACCAGGGCAGCAAACTGGCCCGGCGTTTCGACGCGAACAGCTACATCGCGATCACCGAAGCCCTCATGAGCCACGATGTGTGCCGGGGGCGCGGAAGCCTCGGGGAGGCACTGGCTCCGGCCACCGCCGAGTTCCTGGTGGCGGCCGTGGACTCGGACCGCCTGTATTTCCCGGCCCAGTCCCGTCAACTGGCAGAGGCCCTGCCGGGCGGCCCGGAACTGCACATCATTGAAGCGCCGATCGGCCACGACGGCTTCCTGACCGAAATCGGCCAGCTGAGCGGGCAGCTTCGGGGGACCTTCTTCGGCCACTAGGCCGGCCCGCTTGTGCATTTTTGCAGATGCGCTCTGCACTAATGGCCGTTGAGGCTCAGGGCGGGAGCGTCCATACTCATGGGGAATGACGCCATGTGCCCTACATCACGGGCGTCCTCAGTCCAATGGTCCGCAGGGTGTCGAAGGCGACACCGAAGGAGTTCACATGAGCACGGAAAACGCCGCGACAACGCGCGCAGACGAGCCGGACGTCAAAACGTCCGGACTGAAGAAGGTAGTAACGGCCTCCATGGCCGGCACGGTGGTGGAGTGGTATGAATTCTTCCTCTACGCCTCCGCCGCCACGCTGGTCTTCGGCAAGACGTTCTTCCCCAATTCGGGCACGGAACTCGACGGCATTATCGCCGCGTTCCTGACCTACGCCGTCGGATTCGTCGCCCGCCCGATCGGCGGCATCGTCTTCGGCCACTTCGGCGACAAGTTCGGCCGCAAGCAGCTGCTCCAGGTCAGCATCCTCCTGGTGGGCGTTTCCACCTTCCTGATGGGCTGCCTGCCCACCTTCGCGCAGATCGGCTACTGGGCCCCGGCGCTGCTGGTCTTCCTGCGCTTCGCCCAGGGCTTCGCCGTCGGCGGCGAATGGGGCGGCGCCGTCCTCCTCGTCGCCGAGCACAGCCCCAGCAAGTCCCGCGGGTTCTGGGCCAGCTGGCCCCAGTCCGCCGTTCCGCTCGGCAACCTGCTCGCCACCGCCGTGCTGTTCACGCTGTCCTCCGTGCTGTCCTCCGCCGACTTCCTCAGCTGGGGCTGGCGCGTCGCCTTCTGGCTCTCCGCCGTGATCGTGCTGGTCGGCTACTACATCCGCACCAAGGTCCAGGACGCCCCCATCTTCCTGGAGGCCCAAAAAGAAGTCGAGGTTGAAAACAAGGGCTACGGCGTGGCCGAAGTCTTCCGCCGCTACCCGCGCGGCGTCTTCACCGCGATGGGCCTGCGCTTCGCCGAGAACATCCTCTACTACCTCGTGGTCACGTTCTCGATCACGTACCTGAAGGTCGTCGTCCAGACGGACACCTCGCGGATCCTGCTGCTGCTGCTCGTGGCGCACTTCGTCCACTTCGCCGTGATTCCGATGGTCGGCAGGCTCTCGGACAACGTCGGCCGCAAGCCCGTCTACATGGCCGGCGCCATCCTCGGCGGCACGTGGGGCTTCTTCGCCTTCCCGATGATGGATACCAAGAACGACTTCATCATCCTCGCCGCGATCACCATCGGCCTGCTGTTCCACTCCCTGATGTACGCCGGCCAGCCGGCGCTCATGGCCGAAATGTTCCCGACCCGGATGCGCTACTCCGGTGTCTCGCTGGGCTACCAGGTCACCTCGATTGTGGCCGGTTCGCTGGCTCCGATCATCGCCGTCGCGCTCCTGAGCCAGTACAAGTCCTCGGTCCCGGTCGCCATCTACCTCCTCGGCGCCTGTGTGGTCACTTTGGTTGCGGTGTTCTTCCTGAAGGAAACCCGCGGCATTTCGCTCCGCGACGTCGACGCCGCCGACGCCCGTGGCACCGCCGACCTCCTCGCCGCCAGCAAGCGGTAATCCTCACCGGCCTCACCAGACCCGGTGGGGGCAGACTGCCCGGATCCGCGCACCGCGCGGACCCGGGCAGTCTGCGTTAACGCGGCAGGCTAACGCCGCAGGCTAACGCCACAGGCACCGGTCCGGCTGCGCTGGGCGCCTCAGGCGGACAGCACATCCTGCCGCTCCCGGATTTCGCCGCGAATCGCCTCCAGCACGGCACGGACCGGGGCCGAACGCAGCGCCTCGGGCCGGGCCACAGCCCAGATGGGCAGCTGGCGCTGGAAGTCGTCCGGCAGGACGGGCAGAAATTCCGGCCGGCCCGCCACGAGGAAATTGGGGAGCAGGCCTATCCCGGCGCCCCGCCGGACGGCCTCCAGCTGGGCGAAGACGCTTGTGGCCTGGAAGCTGGACCGCGGCACCGGCAGCTGCGTTGAACGGTGGCCCAGCTCGGCGACCTGGAGCGCCGATTCCACGTAGGAGACAAAGCCGTGTTGCCGGACGTCGTCGAGCGTTGCCGGAAGCCCGTGCTCCTGCGCATAGCCGGGACTGGCGTACAGCCTGAGGAAATAGTTGCTCAGGAAGATCGCGCGGGCGGTGGTGGTGTCCATGTTGCCCACCACCACTTCCAGGTCCACACCGGAGCGGTTTTGGCTCACCTTGCGGGTGGCGCTGAGCAGTTCGACGTTGAGCAGCGGATTCGCCCGCTGCAGCCGGACGAGGGCCGGGGCCAGGAATTCGGCGCCGAAGCCGTCCGGGGTGCTGATCCGGACCAGGCCGGAGACCACGTCGCCGGAGCGGGCAATGCTGCTGGAGAGGGCACCGAGAGTGCCCTCGATAGCTTCCGCCGCCGCGACCGCCTGGCTGCCGAGTTCGGTCAGCTCCCAGCCGTGCGGGCTGCGTTCGAGCGTCCGGCCGCCGAGCTGTTTGTCGAGGGCCAGGACGCGGCGGGAAATGGTGGTGTGGGTGGTGCCGAGCGTCTCGGCCACGGCGTTGAACCGGCCCAGGCGTGCCACGGTCAGCAGGATCAGCAGGTCGTCGGGGCTCGGTAGCCGGCGCAAGTCCACTATTGTCCCCCTCTGCAGCGAGTGTGGCGGAGCCAGAGCCATGATTGTGCATCTGTGCACATGGCATCTGTGATTTTTTACCTTGATTGCACTCTAACAGGGTGTGATGGTGGACACCGGGGCGCCGGAGTTTCGGCTTTCACGCCGGAGCGCGTCGAGGCGCCCGGCAGCACATCAAGCAAAGGAGCTTAAGCCATGGCAGTCATCGCCTGGATCGGACTCGGAAACATGGGCGGATCCATGTCCGTCAACCTCTCAAACGCCGGACACGAAGTCCGTGGCTTCGACCTCAACAGCGCAGCCGTTGCCGCCGCCGAGGCCGGGGGAGTCAAGGCCGCCGGCAGCATCGCCGAGGCCGTCGCCGGCGCCGACGTCGTCTTCACCATGCTCCCCAAAGGTGAGCACGCCCGCGCCGTGTACCTCGGCCAGGACGGCGTCCTTGCCCACGCGGACACCCGGACCCTCCTGGTGGATTCCTCCACCATTGACATCGCCTCCGCGCAGGCCCTGCACGACGCCGCCGCCGCCGCCGGCTTCCGCTTCGTCGACGCACCCGTCTCCGGCGGCATGAGCGGCGCGAAGGCCGCCACGCTGACGTTCATGATCGGCGGCGAGGCCGGCGCCGTCGCCGACGCCACCGAATACATCCGCCCCATGGCCGCGAACATCATCCCCACCGGCGGCGCCACCACCGGCCAGGCCGCGAAGATCTGCAACAACCTCATGCTCTTCATCAACCTCGCCTCCACCGCCGAGGGCGCGGTCCTGGCCGAGCGGCTCGGCTTGGACAAGCAGGTCTTCTGGGACATCGCGTCGGTCTCCTCCGGCGACAGCTGGGCGCTGCGCACCTGGTACCCCGTGGCCGGCGTCGTGCCGACCGCCGCGTCCAACAACGACTTCGCCCCGACATTCACCACCGAACTGGCCAACAAGGACATCGGCCTGGCCATCAGCGCCGCGCGGGACACCGGCACCCCGCTGGAACTCGGCGAGCACGTCCAGCAGCTTTTCCAGCGCCTCATCGACTCCGGCCAGTCCGGCCAGGACTGCTCGATGATCGTCAAGCTCGTCGACGGCACCCTCGAGTCCGCCAACTAGCCCCCCACAGCCCTGCCCCCCACGGCCCTGCCCCTCACGAAAGAGACCCACCCATGGAACGCATCCCGCACTTCATCAACGGCGCCCTGATCTCCGACGCCGAGCGCTTCGGCCCCGTGTTCAACCCGGCCACCGGCGAGCAGGAGAAAGAGGTCGCCCTGGCCTCCGCCGCCCGCGTCGAGGAGGCCATCGAGGCCGCCCGCGCCGCCCTGCCCGGCTGGCGCGCCACGAGCCTGGCCAGGCGCACCGCCATCTTCTTCAAGGTCCGTGAACTGCTCATGCAGCGCCGGCCCGAACTCGCGGCCCTGCTCACCAGCGAGCACGGCAAGGTCCTCTCGGATGCGGAAGGTGAAATCACCCGCGGCCTGGAGAACATCGAATTCGCCACCGGGCTCTCCCACATGCTCAAAGGCGAACGCTCCGAGCAGGTCTCCGGCGGCGTCGATGTCCACTCGGTCCGCCAGCCGGTCGGCGTCGTCGCCTGCATCACGCCGTTCAACTTCCCCGCCATGGTGCCGCTGTGGATGATCGGCAGCGCCCTGGCCTGCGGAAACACCGTGCTGCTCAAGCCGAGCGAGAAGGACCCGTCCTCCGCCATCTTCATCGCCCAGGTCTTCGCTGAGGCCGGGCTGCCGGCAGGGGTGCTCAACGTCGTCCACGGCGACAAGGAAGCCGTGGACGTCCTGCTGGAACACCCGGCGGTCAAGGCCATCAGCTTTGTCGGCTCGACGCCGATCGCGAAGTCCATCTACAAGCGCGCCGCTGATCACGGCAAGCGCGTCCAGGCCCTGGGCGGCGCGAAGAACCACATGGTGGTCCTGCCGGACGCGGACCTCAACATGGCCGCGGACGCCGCCGTCTCGGCCGCCTACGGCTCCGCCGGGGAGCGCTGCATGGCAGTCAGCGTCCTCGTCGCGGTCGGCAGCATCGCCGACGACCTCGTGGAGGCGATCACCACCCGCATGTCAGCCCTCACGATCGGCCCGGGCACGGACCCGGCCTCCCAGATGGGTCCGCTCATCACGGCCGAGCACCGCGACAAAGTGGCCTCCTACGTTGCCGGCGCGGCCAACGAGGGCGCCACCGTGGTGGTGGACGGCCGCGAACACGAATTCGACTCCAACGGCTTCTTCATCGGCGTCAGCCTGATCGACCACGTCAAGCCCGGAATGAAGGTCTACGACGACGAGATCTTCGGGCCCGTACTCTCCGTGGTCCGCGTCGAGACCTACGCCGACGCCGTGAAGCTGGTCAACGACAACGAGTTCGGCAACGGCGTGGCCATCTTCACCCGCGACGGCGGCGCCGCCCGCCAGTTCGAGTTCGACGTCGAGGCCGGCATGGTGGGCGTCAACGTGCCCATCCCGGTGCCGGTGGGCACCTTCTCCTTCGGCGGCTGGAAGAATTCGCTGTTCGGCGACACCCACATGTACGGCCCGGAAAGCATCCGCTTCTACACCCGCGGCAAGGTGGTCACCACCCGCTGGCCGGACCCGTCCACCTCGGTGATCGACCTCGGCTTCCCCCAGGTCGACTGACGCCGCAACCCCCAACAAAGGCAACGCGGGGTCACTTATCGCCCATCCGGCACCGGATCATGGGCCGCAAGTGACCCCGCGTTGTTTGCTGCCTCGGGATTAGAGTGGGCAGACACCGGGAATGCAGGAGGCATTGTGACCACGCTCTTCAACCGTCCCAACACGGCATTGCTCGTCGTCGATATGCAGATCGGCGTCGTCGCCGAGGCATACCGCCGCGACGACGTCGTCGCAACAATCGCCGCGCTCGTGGACAAGGCCCGCGACGCCGGGGTGGACGTCGTCTGGGTGCAGCACAGCGGTGAGGAACTCCCGCGCGGCAGCAACGGATGGCGGTACGTGCCGGAACTCGCACGCCTCAGTTCGGAGCCGCTCGTGGCCAAGGAGTACAGCGACGCCTTCGAGGCCACCGACCTCGAATCCGTGCTGGCCGGGCGCGGCATCGGGCGCTTCTTCCTGGCCGGTGCGCAGACCGACGAGTGCATCCGCTCGACCCTGCACGGCGCGATCACCCGCGGCTACGACGTCACGCTGGTCGCCGACGCCCACACCACCGAGGACCTGACCGAGTACGGCGCCCCGCCGCCGGCTCTGGTGGTCGCGCACACCAATCTGTACTGGCAGTACCACAAGGCGCCGGGGCGGACGGCAGGAACCGTCAAGGCGGCCGACGTCGAGTTCGCCGGCCCAGCAGGGTCCTAGCCCTTCATGATTTCCGCGCGCTGGGCCATGTAGTCCTCCATGGACAGCTTGCCGTCGGTGTACTGCTGGTCGAGCTCGGCCAGCTTGCGGGCCCGGTAGCCCTGCCCCGCCGACGGCGGCGGCGGAGACTGCGGCGCCTGCGCCTGTCCCGCGCCCGGCGCCGGGGGAGTTTGCGATGCCTGCGGCCGTTGCGGTTGCGGCGGGTTGTTCAGGTACTCGGGGCTGTCCTCGTAGGGGACGGGCGACTGGTAGCCGACCGGGTTCGGGTACTGCTGGCCGGGGTACGGCTGGTTCGGGAACGGCTGGTCCGGAAACCGGGGACTGGGGTTCTGCGGGTTCGGGTACTCCGCGCTGGGATACTCCGGGCTGGGGTATTGCGGGCTGGGATACGGCTCGTTGGCCGGACCCGACTGCTTCGGGGCGCCCAGCTGGCCAAAGCCGCCGAAGTAGTCCTGCTGGGTGTAGCCATCACGCGGCTGGTTGCCCTGGCCGGGGTTGTTCTGGCTGCCCGGGAACCGGCCGAACTGTCCCGGCGTGCCCTGGTTCCGGCCGCGGGCAGACCTGCGGTAGAGGCGCATCGCCACGGGAACCAGGAAGGACAACACGATGATCCAGAAGAACATACTGCTCACGGTACTGGGCCTTTCAGCTGCTGGGCCTTCTCATCTGCGGGCTCATCTGTAGGGCCGGAGAAGTGTCCCTCCAGCTTATGCCCGGCAGGCTCAGGCCCGAAGCCTCAGGACCGGACAGCGTCCTCGGCGCCGGGCGGGCCTTCGCCTGAACCAAGCGGAACGCCGGGACCGAACACCGGGCCGGCCAGCGGCCGCTTGGCCGTCATGCCGTCGCCGGAGGAGCGGTGCCGCAGCCGGCGGACCACCCAGGGGACGAAATACTCCCTGGCCCACACCAGGTCCCCGCTGCGCGCCTCGCGCCAACTGCGCTGCGGCAGCGGTTTGGGGGAGAGGGGCTGGAGCGTGTGCTCGACGTTCAGCGAGTCCAGCACCATGGCCGCGATCGTGTGGTGGCCCAGCGGTGAGAAATGCAGCCGGTCGACATTCCACATCTGCGGGTCATTGAGCTGGCGCAGCGACCACATGTCCGCGATCACGGCGTCGTGGCGCGCGGCGATCGTGCGCAGGTTCTCGTTGTAAATGGCCACCTTGCTGCGGATCCGGCCCAGCACTGTGGAGCCGGTATCCGGGCCGTTGAACAGGACGACGGTGGCGCCGCCCAGGCTCAGGATCTGCACCACCGAATCCAGCTTTTCGGCCAGCACGTCCGGATCGCCGCCCGGGCGGATGAGGTCGTTTCCGCCTGCGGAGAGCGTGATGAGGTCCGGTTTGAGGGACAGGCAGTGAGCCATTTGCTGGTCCACGATCTGCTGCAGGAGCCGGCCGCGGACGGCCAGGTTCGCGTAGGCGAAGTCGTTGTGCCCACGGCTGAGTTCCTCGGCCACGCGGTCCGCCCAGCCCCGATGGCCGCCCGGACTGGCCGGTTCCGGGTCGCCGATGCCCTCCGTGAATGAGTCGCCCATCGCCACATACCGGGTCCACGGGTGGGTGACGGTGTCAACGGTGGTCTCGGCTGGGGTGTCCGGTGAATTTTCCATGGGATCGGTATTGCTCACCCCCTTATCCTGCACTGTTCGCGTTTAGCTGCGCCACCGTAATTTGTTACCGCCGGGTAACTGTAAGAATAGTTCCATGACTCACGCTGACGCCTTCCCCGCCCCTGTCGTCCAATGGTCCCAGCCGGAGCAGGAACGGGCCGGCAAGCCGCTTCTTGTCCTGTTGCACGGCTACGGCGCCAACGAACAGGATCTGCTCAGCCTGGCCGGGATGCTGCCGCAGGAATTCGCGGTGGCCTCGTTGCGCGCCCCGATCGCCATGGGACCGGGCTTCACCTGGTTCCCGCTGACAGGGTCCATTGACTACTCGCTCGACGCCGTCAAGGTCGCGGCAGGCTACGTTCAGGACTGGCTCGACGGCGTCAAAGCCAACCACCCGTCGGTGACGCTGTTGGGGTTCTCGATGGGCATGGCCATGGCCACCACGCTGCTGCGGCAGCGGCCGGCGGACTTTGCCGCCGTCGTCGGGCTGTCAGGTTTTGTCGTCGATGCCGGCGATGACCCCAGCTTCCGCGACGGCGAACTGGACGGCACTGTGCCGCTGTTCTGGGGGCGGGACCAGCAGGACCCCGTGATCACCGAGGACAAGATCGACTACACCGTCGGCTGGGTGCGCAAGCACGTGTTGCTCACCAAGGTCCTCTACACGGGCATGTGGCACGGCATCAACCAGCAGGAGATCGGCCACGTCTCGGAGTTCCTCACGCACGTGGTGCTCAACGCCAAGAAGTAGGCGCGCCGGAGAAGTTGTGCGCCGGGAAGCGACGCCGGGACAGGCGGCTAGGCGGCCGGGGGCGCGCTGATCCGCACGGTCCGGCCGTTCACGGTGACGGTGTCGCCGTCGTGCAGTTGGCGGCCGCGGCGCTCGTCGATTTCGCCGTTGACCTTCACCAGCCCGTTCTTGATCAGTTCCGCGGCCTCCACGCCGTCCTCGACCAGATTCGCAAGTTTCAGCAGCTGGCCCAGCCGGATCATGCTGTCGCGGATAGTGATGTCTTCGAATTCCGGATTGCTCATACAAGCAATAATGCCTGACCTAAGGTGGCACCTATGACCCATCACCGCCGTCTTCCGCTAATCGTCGGCCTGCCCATGGCCGTCGCGACGGGACTGTTCATCCCGATCCAGGGCCGGATCAACGGCGCCCTCGGGGTGGCGCTGGGGGACGGAATCGGTGCCGCCGTCGTCAGCTTCAGCACCGGACTGCTGGTCATGACGGTCATTTCCCTGGCCTTGCCCCGGGGCCGGGCAGGGCTGGCGCGGATCCTGCCGGCCGTGCGCGAACGGCAGTTTCCGCCGTACTACGTCCTGGCCGGCTGCATCGGTGCCCTCTTCGTCTTCGCCCAGTCCTTCACCGTGGGACTGCTCGGCGTCGCCCTCTTCACGGTGGCCGCCGTGACGGGGCAGACCCTCAGCGGCCTGCTGGTGGACCGGATGGGGATCGGACCGGCGGGGAAGAGGCCCATTACCGGCATCCGGGTGATCGGCAGTGTGCTCACCGTCGCCGCCGTCGCCTGGGCGGTGTCGCCCAGGTTCAGCGCCGGGGAATCCGGGCTGCAGTTGCTGGTCCCAGTGATGCTTCCGCTCCTGGCCGGGTTCCTGATGAGTTTCCAGCAGGCCATGAACGGCACAGCCACCGTGCACTACGGCACCCCCATCGCCGCGACATTCGTGAACTTCATCGCCGGAGCGGCCCTGCTGTGGGTGGCATGGCTGATCAAACTCGCCGTGGCCGGGGCCGGCAGCCCCCTCCCGGCGCAGTGGTGGTACTACCTTGGCGGCCCGCTCGGCTGCATCTTCATCGGCATCGGCGCCCTCCTGGTCCGCAGCCTGGGCGTGCTGGTCACCGGCCTCGGCATGATCGCCGGCCAGCTTCTGGGGTCCCTCGGACTGGACCTCATATTGCCGGTGCCCGGAACGGTGATCGCCCTCCCGACGGTCCTCGGCACCATCCTGACGCTCGGCGCCATCGTCCTGGCCACCCTGCCCTGGCCCAAGGGCGCGCTGAAGCGGTAGCGGGCCGGTAGGCTTGGAGTTTGCATTGCACTGTTCGTATCGCTTTGTTCGTATTGTCCCGGCCGGCAACCAGCCGGCGTCCCGGGGCCAACACCACGGACCGCACCCAGCGGCCCTGTAGAAAATTGGAGTTCCCATGGCAGCAAAATCCGTCCTCGACCAGATCATTTCCCTCGCCAAGCGCCGGGGATTCGTTTTCCAGGCCGGTGAAATCTATGGTGGCTCCCGTTCTGCGTGGGACTACGGCCCGCTCGGCGCCGAGCTCAAGGAAAACATCAAGCGCCAGTGGTGGCAGTCCGTGGTCCGCGGCCGCGACGACGTCGTAGGCCTGGATTCCTCCGTCATCCTGCCCCGTCAGGTGTGGGAGGCCTCCGGCCACGTCGATGTGTTCTCCGACCCGCTGGTGGAGTGCCTGTCCTGCCACAAGCGTTACCGCGCGGACCACCTCGAGGAAGAGTACGAGGAGAAGAAGGGCCGTCCCGCCGAGAACGGCCTCAAGGACATCGCCTGCGCCAACTGCGGCACCCGCGGCCAGTGGACTGAGCCGCATGAATTCTCCGGGCTGCTCAAGACCTACCTTGGCCCCGTCGCCAGCGAAGAAGGCCTGCACTACCTGCGGCCCGAAACGGCCCAGGGCATCTTCGTGAACTTTTCCAACGTCCTGACCACCTCGCGGAAGAAGCCGCCCTTCGGCATCGGCCAGATCGGCAAGTCCTTCCGCAACGAGATCACGCCCGGAAACTTCATCTTCCGCACCCGCGAGTTCGAGCAGATGGAGATGGAATTCTTCGTCGAGCCCGGCACCGACGAGCAGTGGCACGAGTACTGGATGAAGGAACGCATGTCCTGGTACACGGGCCTGGGCATCCGCGAAGAGAACCTGCGCTTCTTCGAGCACCCGCTGGACAAGCTCAGCCACTACTCCAAGGGCACCACGGACATCGAATACCGTTTCGGATTCCAGGGCTCGGAGTGGGGCGAGCTCGAGGGCATCGCCAACCGCACCGACTTTGACCTCTCCACCCACGCCAAGGCCTCCGGCGCGGACCTGAGCTACTTCAACCAGGCCACCAACGAACGCTACACCCCGTATGTGATCGAGCCCGCGGCCGGCCTCACCCGTTCGTTCATGGCCTTCATGATCGATGCCTACACCGAGGACGAGGCCCCCAACGCCAAGGGCGGGGTGGACATCCGCACCGTGCTCAAGCTCGATCCGCGCCTGGCGCCGGTGAAGGCGGCCGTGCTGCCGCTGAGCCGCAACGAGGACCTGTCCCCGAAGGCCAAGGACCTCGCAGCGCAGCTGCGCAAGAGCTGGAACATCGAGTTCGACGACGCCGGCGCCATCGGCCGCCGCTACCGCCGCCAGGACGAGATCGGCACCCCGTTCTGCATCACCGTGGACTTCGACACGCTCGAGGACCAGGCCGTCACCATCCGCGAACGCGACACCATGAGCCAGGAACGCGTCTCCCTGGACAAGGTGGAGGGCTACCTGGCCGCACGGCTGATCGGCGCCTGAACATGGCCATCGCATACCGGGAATGGCGGGAAGGCGACGACCTCGCGCTGCTGGAAATCTGGGGCGGCCCTGAGACCGTCCAGGCCGGACAGTTCCGCGGGACGCTGTCGCCCTCGGGCAATTCCCCATGGCGCCGCTGCATCGTGGCCGAGGACGTTGTGGACGGTGTCGCCATTCCGGTGGCGGCCGCCGTGGTCCACGAGGCCTCGCTGCACCCTGAACGGCTCTGGGCGTATGTCGAGGTCGCCCGGGACCACCGCCGCGCCGGCCTCGGGTCCACACTGCTGACCATGCTGCGGCACGAGGCCGCCCAGGCGCCGTCGGGCGTGTCCAGACTGCGCTGCAAAGTGGAGCCGGGCACCCCCGGTGCGGCGTTTGCCGAGGCCGCGGGCCTGGCCCCGATCCAGCGCTCCCGCCTCGTCGTCGTTGACCCGGCTCCGCTCAAGCTGCCGGTGTTCGGCGACGGTTCGGAGTCCGCGGCCACCGACCAGGTCGAAGACCTGGCCACGGGCTCGGTGGAGCTCAGCGACGTCGTGGGACGCTACTACACCGCCGTGCACGGCTGGGACAGCCCGGGGAAGCTGAGCGTCGCCGCGGTGCAGCGCCTGTTCCTGGATGACCTCAGCGGCGCCCACGGAGCGATTGTGCTGCGGGCGCCCAAGGCCAGCGCCTTCGGACACGGCATCGCGGCCAGCCGCAAGGGCCGGCTGGAGGGGTTCGCCGTCAGCTACGCCCAGGGAATTCCGGGAGCCGACGGCGGCGCCGATGCCGGCGCGGCCTCGACCACTGAGCCAACTGAGGTGTTCCTCGGGCACGAGCCCAAGCTTGGCGCGGACGAGGCCAAGGCCGCCGTCCGGGACCTGTTGGCCCTGATCGCTTACCAGCACCCGGTGATGCTCGAACTGGACGACGCAATGACCGCCCTGCGCACCGTCGTCGAACCGCTGCTCGAGAGCGGCAAGGCCCATGTCCAGGGCTCGGAAACGCTCGTCGTCTCCGACCCGGCCTAGGCCTTAACCCGACTGACCCGCAGCTGTAGCCGTATAAAGCTTGATAACGGCCACGGCTGCGGGTCAGTTTGCCTTAAAGCAGCTATTTGGGCATCACCGGCGGCACGAAGTCGAAGGTCATGCCCAGCAGCCAGACGAGCAGCAGGACCACCGGCAGGTGGAAGACGAACTGCAGGAAGGTGAAGCCCACCAGGTCCCGGGCGCGCAGCCGCAGCACCGCGAGCAGCGGCAGCATGAAGAACGGGTTGACCAGGTTCGGCAGCGCCTCGGCGATGTTGTAGATCTGCACGGTCCAGCCGAGGTTCATCTGCACATCGGTGGCCGACTGCATCACGTAGGGCGCCTCCACCAGCCATTTTCCGCCTCCGGAGGGGACAAAGATGCCGAGTACAGCCGTGTACAGGGCAATGACGACGGCGAAGCCGCCACCGCTGCCGATGTCCGAGAAGAACGCCGCGAGGTGGGTGGAGAGGCTCATGCCACCGGTTCCCGTGGCCTTGGTCAGGATGGCCGCCATCGCCGCATACAGCGGGAACTGCACGAGGATGCCCGCGGTGGCCGGGACGGCCTTCGTCACGGCCTGCAGGAAGTTCCGCGGCGTCCCGTGCAGGACCAGGCCCAGGATGAGGAACACCAGCAGGTAGCCGTTGAGGCTGCTGACCACGCTGAGGAACGGCTTGGTGAGGAACTGCGAGACGAGCCAGCCGAGCGTGAGGACGCCCGCCAGGATCGGCAGGACCCGGCTGTATTCGAGCCATTCGCCCGGCCGGGAACGCGGCGCGGACTCGGCCGGCTCGTCGTCCAGGTCCACACCCAGGTCCTCTGCGGTGCGGATCGAGCCGCCCTGGGGCGCGGAGAAGTGCGCAATCACGGTGGTCAGGGCCATCAGGATGGCCAGCGTCAGCAGCGACTGCCAGGTAAAGATCGTGGTGCCGAAGTCCAGGATGCCCGTGATCTTCAGCAGCGCCGGCGGCAGCGACGCGGCCGTGGCCTGCAGCTGCGCGGCAGAGGAGGACAGCCCCAGTGCCCAGACGGCGCCGAGGCCCATGAACGCCGCCGCGCCCAAGGCACGGTAATCCACCGTCAGGTCCTTGCGGCGGGCAATCGCGCGGGCCAGCAGCCCGCCGAAGATCAGGCTGAGCCCCCAGTTGAGGAAGGACACGGACATGGCGAGCACGGCCACGAAGCTCACCGCGGTCCGCGCCGTTGACGGCACGAGCGCCAGCCTGTTGATCAGTCCCGCCACGGGCGGGGAGGTGGCCACGACGTAGCCGGTGAGGACCACCATGGCCATCTGCAGGGTAAAGGCCGTCAGGTCCCAGAAGCCGTTGCCGAACGAGTCGGCGATTGCCTGGGGCGTGGCGCCGATGGCGAGTGCGGCCACCGCGATGATGACGACGCCGGCGAGGGCGAAGATGTAGGCGTCCGGGAACCACCGCTCCGTCCATGCCGCCATTCGTTGGGCTATCCGTGCGAGACCGCGTTCTTCGGTTCCGCTCTTGGTCACGACTGTGCTTGCCACAGGTGTCCCTCTCCATTGAGTGCTTTTTGTACCCCATGGAGTTTAGTCAAGACGATGGCGGAAGTAGGGCTTATCGGCGCTTGGCACCTGCGCGCCGGGGGCCGTCGGCCTTGTCGAGCCGGCGTCTTTCCTCCTCAGTCGGGGCGCCGCCGCCGAGACCGGCCGGCATCCACCAGGCCCCGGGGGCCGGTCGCAGGGGGAAGTCGGTGATGCCGGCGTCGATCCCGTCCTGCAGGGTCTTGGCCAGGCGCGCCGTGGCGGTCCGGGCGTCGTCGGACGGGTCCGGGAGTGAGCCCGGAAGGATCGGCTCGCCGACGTGGATGCGGACCGGGGCGCGCCAGGCGCGCCGCGGCGAGAAGGCATGGTGGCGGGTCATCAGCCGGTGGGCGCCCCAGACGGAGACCGGGATGATCGGCACGCCGGCCTCGGCGGCCATCCGCACCGCACCGGTCTTGCATTCGCGCACCGTGAAGCTTCGGCTTACGCCGGCCTCGGGCAGGACGGCGACGTATTCGCCCTCCCTAAGCCGGGCGACGGCGGCGTCGTAGGCGTGTGCTCCCGATCCGTACCCGACCACCACATGCCCGGCGGCGCTGACCGCGGGGCCGGCAAACCAGTGGTCGGCGGCGCCCTGCGTGATGAGGAAACGCAGCTGGGCCCGGTTGTGCCACCACAGCAGCATCTCGGCAAAGGCAAAGTCGAGGTAGCCGAAGTGCGTGATCGCGACCACGGCGCCTTGGCCAGGCACCACCGGGCGGGACGGGAGGCGGGTTGATGCGCCGCGGGTTGAGGGATTGGGCGGCCCGGGCTGGGGCAGGTGCTCCCGCCCCGTGACGAGGACGCGGATCCGGAACAGCCAGCGCAGCGCCAGCCCGGTGCGGACAATGAAACGGTAGAACCGGTCGCTGGGCTCCGGCCGCCACTTCACGGGCCGCCAGCCCAGCCCGTGCCGGGCACCTGCCGGGCCGCGCACGTCAGTGTCCGCCCACCCGCCGCCGGGGCGGCCAGGGCAGGAAGCCGGAGGTGGAGTCGATGTATTCCTTGTACCCGGGACGCGCGGACATTGCCTTTTCCGTCAGCGGCTTCCCGGTCTTGCCGGCGAGCGTCCAGATCATCAAGGCGGGGGAGAGGGCGGTCAGGACACCCGGCCAGGAATCGGCCGCCACCAGGAACAGCCCTGCCCAGACGGCGGCGTCGCCGAAATAGTTGGGGTGGCGGGTGTAGCGCCACAGTCCGGTGTTGAGGACGGTGCCGCGCCTGGCGGGATCGGATTTGAACTGCGTCAGCTGCCAGTCGCCGACCGTCTCGAACACGAAGCCAAGGATCCAGAGCAGGACGCCGGCGAACGCCAGCCAGCCCAGGCTTCCCGTGGCGAACATGCCGACCTGGATAGTGAGCGAGACGAAGAACATCACCAGCCCCTGGGGCAGGTAGACCCGCCGCAGGGCATAGACGTGGCGTGATCCGGGCGCTCCGGCGAGCATGTCCACGTAGCGCGGGTCCTCGTGGCCGCCGCGTGCGCGTGCCCCGATGTGGACGGCGAGGCGGATGCCCCACACGGCGACCAGGGCTAGCAGCAGCAGCCGCCTGCCGGCGTCGCCGTATCCGGCCGAAAGCACCCAGGAGATGCCGGCCACCACCACGAAGCCCAGACCCCAGACGGTGTCGATGACGGAGTGCCGGTTCTGCCGCACGGCAACCGCGAAAGTCACTCCGAGCAGCACCACGAGTCCCGCGATGACCCAGGGCAGGCTTCCAAGGAAGGCATCGAGCGGGAACGGCGGCATCACAACACCACCGGCATACGCGTTCCGGCCGCCGGAGGGGCTCCGCCGAGGGCGCTGCGCAATGCGTCCCTGGCGCCGGAAACATCGGCCTCCGTTGCCTCGCCGAAAGCGTCCAGGACGAAACCGTTCGCAAGCACGTTCCACAGTGCCAGCCGGCGGATCATGAAATGGCCGGCTTCCTTGAGCGAGACGTAGTCAACGGACGCGGCGACGCCCTCGGCGCGCCGGGCGTAGTCCAGTGAGTTCGCCGGGCTGGTCCAGCGGTCCTCGGTCCCGTGGACGATCAGGACGCGGCGGCCCGCGACAGGCTGGACCGAAGTCTTGTGGTTCACCCACGGCGCGAGCGCGACGACGGCTTCGACCTGCGGGTCGTCGGCCACGCACAGCGCCGTGAGACCGCCCATGGAGTGGCCCAGCAGGTACACCGGCACGCCGGGATGTTCCTGGCTGATCCGGGCGAGCGCCCAGCGGGCATCGTGAACGGGGGACATGTCCTCCCCGTTCCAGCCGCGGTAGCGGTTGCGCAGGGTCCACGCGGCCAGCCCGTGCGGGCCGCCCTGCCTGTGCAGCGCCCGGGCGAAGGGCACCATCCGGGCCGGACTCAGGTGCCGGCCGCGGACTGCGTCAAAACTGTCGGCCCGCCCGCCGTGCAGGATCAACACGACTCCGCGGGTCTCCCCGGCGGCTTCGGCGATGGTCAGCACGGCTTTGGCGGCGGGCCCGGAACGGCCCGCCTCCGGCTCGCGGTCGTCGAGTTTGCGCATTGCCACGTATGTGTCCTTCCGGTCCTTCGTCCGTCAATTACCAACCATAGGTTGCGGCCCGGTCCCGTCAAGGCCGGTGGTCCCTAGTGTGGATTCGGAGCCGGCGCCCCCGGTGATGGGTGCGGCCGGCATGCGTGCATTTGCTGGCGCCCTTGACGGGGAAATGCGGGAAGAGTAGGCATGAGCAGGTAAACCTCCGGGCGCCACGCCGGCTGGGAGCGCAGAGAACCGTCCGGTCGAATCTCACGACGAAATCGACGGTATACAAAATGAACGGAACACAGTTCGATAGCCTGCGCGGGCAAGTCCGCGGGCAGATCATCACGCCCGGTGACGCCGGCTACGACGCGGCACGGGCAGTCTTCAACGGCATGATCGATAAGAGGCCGGCAGCGGTGGCCCAGGTATCCCAGGTGGCCGATGTCATCTCCTGCGTCAACTTCGCCCGGGACAACTCCCTGGACCTGGCTGTCCGCGGTGGAGGACACAGTGCCCCGGGCTTTGGCACGTGGGATGACGCCCTGGTCATCGATTTCTCCAACATGACCGGCGTCCGGGTTAATCCGGCAGCCGCGACGGCGCGCGCGGAGCCGGGTGCGACGTGGGCCGACTTCAACCACGCGACCCATGCCTTCGGGCTGGCAACTCCCGGCGGCATTGTCGGCTCGACCGGAATCGCCGGGTTGACCCTCGGCGGCGGCATTGGATACCTGAGCCGCAAGTATGGCCTCAGCTGCGACAACCTCCTCTCTGCCGACGTCGTCACGGCCGAGGGAAAATTCCTTACCGCCAGCGAAAGCGAGAACGAGGACCTGTTCTGGGCGTTGCGCGGCGGCGGCGGGAACTTCGGCGTCGTGACGTCGTTCGAGTACCGGATGCACCCCGTGGACATGGTCCACGCCGGCATCATCATTTACCCCATCGAGCATGCCGAGACGGTGGCGCGGTTTTACCGGGACTACATGGCTACCGCCCCTGAAGAGTTTGGCGCGTTCCTGGGCTTCCACCAGGGTCCTCCTGTTCCGTTCCTGCCCGAGGAATGGCATGGCAAACCGGTGTGCGTCATCGTCGGCATGTGGACCGGTGATCCGGCGGAAGGTCCGGCACGCTGGCAGCCGTTCCTGGACGCCGCGCCGGCGGCGGGATCCATGGTGGGACCAATGCCGTACCCCGCCTTGAACTCGGCTTTCGACCCGCTGCAGCCCCCTGGCATGCAGGCCTACTGGAAAGCGGATTTTCTGGCGGAACTGAACGACGGTGCCATCGCGGCGCACATCGAACACGGCAGCAAGGTCCCCAGCGTGCAGACCGCGGTACACATCTACCCCATCGATGGTGCGGTCCAGCGGGTGGGCGCGACGGACACGGCGTTCGCCAACCGGAACGTGAAGTTTTCGCCCGTGATCGCGGCGCAGTGGATGGACCCCGCGGAAAACGAGGCAAACATCGCGTGGGTGAGGGACTACGCGGCCGCGCTGCGGCCCTATTCTGCCCCCGGCGGCTACATCAACTTCATGGATGGCGATGACCTGCCCAGGGTTGCGGAGAACTACGGGGAGAACTACAAGCGGCTGAGGGAGGTCAAAGCCAAATACGATCCGCAGAACCTCTTCCACGTCAACCAGAACATCGCGCCGGTGTAAGCGCGGCGTCATCGGTCCTGAGCGGAACCGCCCACGCCGTAAAGTTTTCGGCATGAGGTTGAACTGCTGATGGGCGCCGGACACTCGCACTCCCACAACGAACATCCGGAGCCGACGCCTCAAATGCTGGCTGCGCGGAAGAAGGCCAACTGGATCCTGGCTGCCATCCTGATCCCGCTGACGCTGCTGACCCTGGCGGCCATGGCCTTCATGTGGCCGTCGGGAAGCAAGGAAGGCATCACGCTGGCCAGCCCGTACGCGGCGGCCCCGGGGGTGACGTTTGACACCGGCAAGATCCAGCGGGTCGTCGTCGGCAGCTGTTCGGATATCCAGGCCGGCGGTGACGCCGCCCAGCAGGGCACCTCCGGTTCCGGCGCCGCGCCGCAGCCGCCGAACGAGGGCTCTCAATGCACGTTCGCCTACACTGAGCCGGACAAGGGCGGCAACCCGGTGAAAGTGGTCATCAACCCTGACGTCGCGAAGTCCCACGGCGTGAAGCCCGGGGACGGGATCCGCTACCTGAACCTCTCGAAGGTGCAGGACGCCGCGGGCCAGGGCGCGCCGGCCTATGTCTTCGTCGACTTTGTCCGGACCCTGCCCATCATCTTCCTGGCCGTGCTCTACGCCGTCGTGGTGATCGCCGTGGCGCGCTGGCGCGGACTGCGGGCCCTGATCGGGCTTGTCGGCGCGTACGTTGTGCTTGTCTCGTTCATGCTGCCCGGGCTGGTCGAGGGCAAGCCGCCGCTGCTGCTGGCTCTCGTGGGATCCACGGTGATCATGATCGGGGTGCTCTACTTCGCCCACGGCTTCTCCGCCCGCACGTCGACGGCGCTGCTCGGGACGATGTTCGGCCTCGCTATTACGGCGCTGCTGGCGGCCTGGGCCACCGACGCCGCCAACCTCGCCGGTGTGGGCAGCCACGACTCTGCCACCCTGACCAACATCTCGGACAATATCTCGATCTCCGGCATCATCCTGTGCGGACTGATCATTTCCGGGCTGGGCGTGCTCAACGACGTCACCATCACGCAGTCCTCGGCCGTCTGGGAACTGTGGGAACTCGCCCCCGAAAGCAGCGCCCGGCAGCTGTTCACGTCCGCCATGCGGATCGGCCGGGACCACATCGCCTCCACCGTCTACACCATCGCGTTTGCCTACGCCGGCGCGGCCCTGCCGGTGCTGATCCTGGTCATGCTCTACGAGCGGCCGCTCGGGGACGCCCTGACCAGCGCCGAACTCTCCGAGGAAGTCATCCGCACCCTCGTCGGCTCCGTGGGCCTCGTCCTGGCCGTGCCGGTCACCACCCTCATCGCCGTGCTGGTGGTCAAGGCCACCGGCATCAGGGGTGGTGCGGTGGCAGGGCCCGCGTCGGAACGGACTCCGTCGGATCGGGGCAGGCCGGTAGGGCCCGCGTCGGACCGGATCGCGCCGGATGGGGCCGCCCCGGATTGGGGCGGGTCCGACCCGGGCGGGTCCGACGGCGCCGGTGCTGCCACGCGCCGCGGGCGGCGGGCCGCACTGCGGGGCTGACGAGGAATCTGCAGGCACCCCGAACGCCGCCAGATCGGGAAGATTTCCACATAGCCGGAGCGGGACCGGGCCGATTTGCCCGTCTTTGAGACAATGGTCGGGTGACTGTTGTAGCAACCCCTCCCGCCCCCAAGCTGGAACTCCCGCCCCTGAAGCTGGGCCCGATCACGGTGGACACCCCCGTGATCCTGGCTCCCATGGCGGGCATCACCAACTCCGCCTTCCGCAGACTGTGCCGTGAATACGGCGGCGGCCTGTACGTGGCGGAGATGGTCACCTCGCGCGCCCTCGTCGAGCGCACGCCGGAGTCGCTGCGCATCATTTCGCACGACGACGACGAAAAAGTCCGTTCCGTCCAGCTGTACGGCGTGGACCCCGTCACCGTCGGCCAGGCCGTCCGGATGCTGGTGGAGGAGGACCGGGCGGACCACATCGACCTCAACTTCGGCTGCCCCGTGCCCAAGGTCACCCGGCGCGGCGGCGGATCGGCCTTGCCGTGGAAGATCGACCTCTTCACCTCCATCGTCCAGACCGCGGTGAAGGAAGCCTCCAAGGGCAATGTCCCGTTGACCATCAAGATGCGCAAGGGCATCGACGAGGACCACCTGACCTACCTCGATGCTGGCCGGATTGCCCGCGATTCCGGCGTCGCAGCCGTCGCCCTTCATGGCCGCACGGCCGCCCAGTTCTATTCCGGCCAGGCCGACTGGTCCGCCATCGCCCGGCTGCGCGAAGCCCTGCCGGACATTCCCGTTCTCGGCAACGGAGATATCTGGTCCGCGGAGGACGCGGTCCGGATGGTCCGCGAAACGGGTGTGGACGGCGTCGTCGTCGGCCGTGGCTGCCAGGGCAGGCCCTGGTTGTTCGGCGACCTCATGGCCGCGTTCGAAGGCAGCGACCAGCGGCACCGGCCGGACCTGCGCCAGGTTGCCGAGAGCGTGTACCGGCACGCTGAGCTCATGGTCGAAACGTTCGGGGACGAGGGCAAAGCCCTGCGCGAAATCCGCAAGCACATTGCCTGGTACTTCAAGGGCTACGTGGTCGGCAGCGAACTGCGGACCAAGCTGGCGCTCGTCACCAGCCTGGAGGTGCTGCGCGGCACCCTGGACCAGCTGGACCTCGACTCGCCGTATCCCGGAGGCGACGCCGAGGGTCCGCGCGGCCGCGCTGGTTCGCCCAAAAAACCGGCCCTGCCAAAGGACTGGCTGCTGAACCGGACGCTGGATGACGCCCAGACCCGCGATATTTCCTTCGCCGAACTGGATGTCTCCGGTGGCTGAGACCCGGACCACCGCGCCCGTCCTGGACGGGTATACCTCCCGCGACTGGGCCCGCTGGGTCGAGGAGCCGCCCAAGAGCACCTACCGCTCGGACTTCGAGCGTGACCGTGCAAGGGTCCTGCACTCCTCGGCGCTGCGCCGGCTCGGCGCGAAGACCCAGGTGGTGGCCCCGGATACCGACGACTTCGTCCGGACCCGGCTCACGCACAGCCTCGAAGTTGCCCAGGTGGGCCGCGAACTGGGCCGTGCGCTGGGCTGTGACCCCGACGTCGTGGACACCGCATGCCTCAGCCACGACCTCGGCCACCCGCCTTTCGGCCACAATGGCGAAGCCGCCCTCAACGAGGTGGCGCACGGGATCGGCGGCTTCGAAGGCAACGCCCAGACGCTGCGGCTGCTGACCCGGCTGGAGCCAAAGGTCCTCGCCGCCGACGGCCGGCCGGCCGGCTTGAACCTCACCCGGGCCAGTCTCGATGCCGCCGCCAAATACCCGTGGTCCGCGGTAAACGCCCCGGTCATCCACGGGGAGCGGACCAGCAAGTTCGGTGCCTACGAGGACGACCTCCCCATCTTCGACTGGATCCGCGACGGCGCCCCGGAACGCCGGTCCTGCCTCGAAGCGCAGGTCATGGACCTGGCGGACGATATCTCCTACTCGGTGCACGACGTCGAGGACGCGATCGTGGCAGGGCATTTCCAGCTGCGCTGGATGGACAACCCGGACCACCGCGCCCGCGTCGTCGGCTACGCCAAGCAGTGGTACCTGCCGCACAACGATCCCGCCGCGATCGACGCCGCCCTGGCCCGGCTGGAGGCCACGGATGTCTGGGTGCGCGAGGCCGACGGCAGCCGCAAAGCCATGGCGGCGCTCAAGGACATGACCAGCCAGCTCATCGGCCGCTTCTGCCAGAGCGCGCTGGAGGCCACCCGCACGGTCTACGGTCCGGAAAACCTGACCCGCTACAACGCGGAGCTGATCGTTCCGGATGAAACCGTGATGGAAATCGCGGTCATGAAGGGCCTGGCCACCACCTTCGTGATGACCACCGAACACCGGCAGCCCATCTACGAGCGTCAGCGTGAGGTCCTGCATGCCCTCGTCACCGCGCTCAGCGCCACGGGGGACCGCCATCTGGAACCGATGTTCGCCGCCGACTGGCTCGACGCGGGCGACGACGCCGCGCGGCTGCGTGTCGTCATCGACCAGGTCGCGTCGTTGACGGACGGCTCGGCGCTGGCCATGTACGAGCGTCTCGTGGGCAGCCTGCCGTCGCTGTGGTGAGGGCCGCCATGGCCGGCCCGTCGGCGTCGTACCCGGGGACTAGGATGGCAATGTGGCCGGCCTGATCAAACGCGAAGACATCGATGAAGTACGCCAGCGCACCGACATCAAGGAAGTCGTCGACGGTTACGTGACGCTCAAGGGAGCCGGGCTCGGGTCCTACAAGGGTCTGTGCCCCTTCCACGACGAGCGTTCTCCATCTTTCACCGTTCGACCCCAGGTTGGCCGGTACCACTGCTTTGGCTGCGGCGAGGACGGCGACGTCATCTCCTTCGTCCAAAAGCTGGACCACATCTCCTTCCACGAGGCCGTGGAGAAGCTGGCCCACCGGATCGGCTTCGAGCTCCACTACGAGGACGGCGGCTCCGGGCCCAACCGGGAGGACATCGGCCGGCGCCAGCGGCTGCTGGACGCGCACAAGGTGGCCGACGAGTTCTTCCGTGCCCAGCTGCTCACCCCCGGCGCCGCTGAGGGCCGCAACTTCCTCTACGGGCGCGGCTTCGACCGTGCGGCGGCCGAACAGTTCGGCGTGGGCTACGCGCCGCAGGGCTGGGACTCGCTCCTCAAGCACCTCCGCGGCCGCGGCTACACGGACCCGGAACTCAAGCTGACCGGCATGTTCTCTGAAGGCGGCCGGGGGATCTATGACCGTTTCCGCGGCCGGCTGATCTGGCCCATCCGGGACATCGCCGGCGACACCATCGGCTTCGGTGCCCGCAAGCTCTACGAGGACGATCAGGGCCCGAAGTACCTCAACACCCCCGAAACCGCGCTCTACAAGAAGTCCCAGGTCCTTTACGGAATCGACCTCGCCAAGCGCAACATCGCCAAAGACCGCCAGCTCGTGGTCGTGGAAGGCTACACCGACGTCATGGCCTGCCACCTGGCCGGCATTCCGACGGCGGTAGCCACGTGCGGGACCGCCTTCGGCACCGAGCACATCAAGATCGCCCGCCGGTTGCTCTCCGACGACGGCAGCGGGGGAGAGGTCATCTTTACGTTCGACGGCGACGCCGCCGGGCAGAAGGCGGCCCTGCGCGCCTTCGAAGAGGACCAGCGGTTTGTCGCACAAACCTTCGTGGCGGTCGAACCCAACGGCGCGGACCCCTGCGAACTGCGCCAGTCCAAGGGCGACTCCGCCGTCCGGGATTTGATCGGTAGCCGCCGCCCGCTGTTTGAGTTCGCCATCCGGGCCACCCTGAAGCGGCACAATCTGGACACGGTCGAGGGCCGGATCGCGGCCCTGCGTGAATCCGCGCCCGTGGTGGCGCAGATTCGCGACGCCGGAATCCGGCCGGCCTATGCCCGGGAGCTCGCCGGCTGGCTGGGGATGCCGGTCGAGGAGGTCAGCAGGGCCGTCGGCGCGGCGACCAAACGCGCCGCACAGGCTGCATCGGCTCCACCGGGCGGCGGCCAGGCCCAGAGCCACGGGCCGGGCGGCGGGCAGGGGTATGCAGGGTCCGGCCGCGGCCTTGCCGGAACCGCGCCCGGCGTTGCACCCTTGCCGCCGTCGGCCGTACTCCCGTCCTTCAACCGCCCTGATCCCCGGGACCCCGTGGCCGCGATGGAGCGCCAGGCGCTCGAGGTCGCGCTGCAGGAACCCGGCATGCTCGAGGGCGAGACGTGGCAGCGCTTCTCGGAGGCGCGGTTCTCCACACCCGCCTATCTCGCCATCCACGAGGCCATCCGGGCCACCGGACTCGGGTTTTCGGGGGATCCGGTGCGCTGGGTCGAGCAGCTGCTGCAGGAGGTCCCCGAGCCCCTGCGCCCGCTCGTGTCCGAGCTCTCCGTGGTGCCCCTGCCGGCCAACACCCCCGAAGGCGTCCTGCGCTACTGCAAGGACATCCTCGCCCGCTTGTTCGAGCTCCAGATCACCCGGGTCAAGGCCGAGAAGATGGGCCAGCTGCAGCGTCTGGACGCCTCGGCCGACCCTGAGGAATTCCAGCGGCTGAATCGCGAACTCATGCAACTTGAGATGCAGCGGCGGTCCCTGCGCTCGGACGCCTGAGCCGCCGATTTCGTTTCCCGGGCTGGTGTTTGCTAGGCTTATACCCGCTTCATTCCTCCTTAGCTCAATTGGCAGAGCATTCGACTGTTAATCGAAGGGTTGCTGGTTCAAGTCCAGCAGGAGGAGCGCGCAGTCCCCGTTCCGGGTTCCGGAACGGGGACTTTTTTATACCCGGAGGGGGTATTTCGCGACTGGCAGGCGCTGGCCCCGTGGCCGATTTCCCTACCGGCAAAACCTTTGCTAATGTCGTACCTGCTTCATTCCTCCTTAGCTCAATTGGCAGAGCATTCGACTGTTAATCGAAGGGTTGCTGGTTCAAGTCCAGCAGGAGGAGCGGACAGGTCCCGCGGCCGGTGAAAACCAGCCGCGGGACCTTTTTTTATTTCCTCTTTTTTGTTGCCCCGTCAATGGCCAGGGCTTTCCGCCGGGCAACGCAGTGGCGGGCAGTTCAGGTGGAGGTTCAGACGAAGTACATTTCCACCTGAAGGAAGCGCTGGGCCTCGGCGACCGCTGCCTGGAAGGCCTCCAGCTCCGTGGGGGATTTCCGAGGTTCCCGCGGGTGCCATTCATGCGGCGCCGAGTGCACCTGGGTGAATCCGCCGCCCGGGGGCGCATAGAAGATGCCGAACCGTTGCACCGGCCATTCCGGGGAAGATTCCGGTGCCACGAGGAGGGCGGAGTCATATGCGGGGTTGTACCACTGGGCGATTGGGCGGCGGCGGTCTTCGGTGAACAGGCCGGCGGCGAACAGGGCGGCCGACTGCGGGCTGGTCTGAGCGCACAAGCGATCCCACCACAGGGGCAGGATTCCGGCGTCACACCGCTGCCAAGTGGCCGGAAGGGGCTGGTGATCCTGCCTGTCGGGCATGAAATAACTTTATCGCCCGGCGCGGACGTCGAACAGGGCGCGAGGGGGGGCGCAAGGGCTGCAGGCCACGGACAGGGCTGCGTGGGCGGGTGGGCGGGGCCATAGGGCAGAGGCCAGAGTGCAGGCCATGTTGGCGGAGCGACGGGCCAGAGGACAAGAGCTGCAGGGTCGCAGGGATGCGCGGGCGTGCGGGTTTACTGGTGCAGGGGTGCAGGGGTGCAGGGTGTGGCTGGGCAGCGCCACAGGCACAGGCACAAGTGTGCAGGGGTGCAGGGGTGCAAGGTGTGGCTGGGCAGCGCCACAGGCACAGGGGTGCAGGGGTGCAGGGGTGCAAGGTGTGGCTGGGCAGCGCGACAGGCACAGGGCCGGGCCACGGTGTCCGCTGAACTGGGCTGTCCGGGGGACATGCTCAGTGCTGGCGGGATGCCCTTGGGGACATGTCCAGTGGTGGTCCTGGCGGATGGACATAGTGCAATATGTCCAGCCCCGGGCGCCAAGAATGGGCATGTCCCGTGGGGGAGGCCGTGAAGAATGGGCATGTCCCGTGGGGGAGGCCGTGAAGAATGGGCATGTCCCGTGGGGGAGGCCGTGAAGAATGGGCATGTCCCGTGGGGGAGGCCGTGAAGAATGGGCATGTCCCGTGGGAGAGGCCGCGATGAATGGGCATGTCCCCCCGGGGAGGGCCCGGCTACTGGATCGGTGGCACCGTACTGGGCCGAACAACCAGCCACAGCGCAGCGGCCGCCAGAAGGATGCAGACGGCCTGGACGGCGCCCATCGGGGTTGCGGAGCTGACGCCGAGCCAGCCGACCACCGGCGAGACCAGGCCAGCCATCAAAAAGGTCGCCGCGCCGAGAAGTGAAGCCGCGGTTCCGGCTTGGGCTCCGTGTTTGGCCAGGGCCAGGACCTGCACGGTGGGGAAGGTGAAACCGGCGCCCAGGATGTAGAACCACAGCGGCACCAGGACGCCCCACAGCCCGAACCCCAGCTGGTCGAAGACGACAATCAGGACGGCCATGACGAACATCCAGGCCGTGGAACAAGCCAGGATCCACTGCGGCGGGACGCGCTTGATGAGCCGCGCGCTGGTCTGCACGCCTGCCACGATGCCCAGCGAGTTGACGCCAAAGAGCAGGCCGTACTGCTGGGGCGTGAACCCGTAGACATTCTGGAACAGGAAAGGCGAGGCGGAGAGGTAGGTGAAGAGGCCCGCGAAGTTCATCCCGCCCACCAGCAGCAGGCCTACGAAGATCCGGTCGGAGAACAGCACCTTGTAACGCTGGCCCATGGTCATCCCGGTTTTGCCGCGCAGTTCCGGCGGCAGGGTTTCCCGGATCACGAAGAGGGCCGCGATGATGACGCAGGTCCCGTAGGCGGCCAGGAACAGGAAGATGCCGGGCCAGGGCATCAGCAACAGCAGCTGGGAGCCGATGACCGGGGCGAGGATCGGCGCCAGCCCGTTGACCAGAGCCATCCTCGCGAACATCCGCACCATCGCGTAGCCGCTGAACAGGTCACGGACCATGGCCATGGCCACCACGCCGCCCCCTGCAGCCCCGACACCCATGAGGACGCGGAAAAAACCCAGCGTGGCGATGTCCGTGGACTGCGCTGCGCCCAGGGACGCCGCGATGTGGACCGCTGTCGCCACGATCAGGGGCAGGCGCCGGCCGAACTTGTCGCTCAGCGGGCCCACGACCAGCTGTCCCAGCGCGAAACCGATGGTCGTCCCCGTGAGCGTCAGTTGCACCGCGGCCGCGGAGACGCCAAGGCTGTCTTCCAGGGCCGGGAATGCAGGCAAGTAAAGGTCGACCGTGAACGGCCCTAGGGCGGTCAAAGCGCCGAGCGTCAGAATGTAGAGGAATTTACGACGGCGGCTCAGGGAATCACCGGGATTGTGGGGTGTGCTCACAGAGGTCCATCCTAGGGCCCGCCGGGGTGGCCGGCCGGTGGCCGGGCGGGCGCGCCACACCTTGCCCGAAAAGGCCTCCCAAGAGCCTAAATGATAGTTTTGACACCGGGGTCTGTGCGAAGCTGTCCAGACCCGGCAAGCCCGCGTGAGCGGATCGACGGATGGCACCAGTTAGGCGGGACCGATGAGCGGACGTCACAGCGGCGGCACAGGCAGCGGGTTGCGGATTTCCGCGCTGCCGCAAACCCTGAAGATGATCTTCAAGCTGGCGCCCCGGCAGCTCAATGACGAGATTGCCCTGGCCAAGGCCGAAATCAAGCGCAAGGGGGCACAGCTCGGCGTCGCCGGCGCCTTCTTCGCCGTCGCCTTGGTCTTCGTTGGACTCCTGGTGATCGGACTCTTCGTTGCAGCGATCATGGGACTGGCCACCATCATGCCCGCGTGGCTCGCCGCCTTGTTGGTCTCTGCCGTCTGCCTGATTATCGCCGCGATCGGGGCGCTCATCGGGCAGAACAAGTTCAAGAAGCTCATGCCGTTGGTCCCCGAGAACACGATCCGTGGGCTCAAGTACGATCTCGGCATCGCCAAGGAAGGCTCCGCCTTCGACGCCAGGATCCTGGACCCGAGCACCGAGCAGTACAAAGCAGCGAAGGCCGCCAAGGAAGCCGCCGCCGCCAAGGCGACGGCGGAAAAGGAAGCAAAGGCTGCCGCCAAGCCCGACTTCGGGCCGCCGCCCACAGAGGCTGAACTCCGACGCCGGCTGGACCTGCGGCGCACGCACCTTACCGGCGTCCGCGACGACCTCGGCCGCGAACTCGATGTCAAGACCCAGGCCCAAACCCTGCTGGCGGCCGCCCAGGTACGGCTCCAGGACGGAAAGGAGCAGCTCAGCGACAAGATCGCAGGCTTCCGCGCCTCAGCCCGATCCTCGGCGGGGTCGGCCGCATCCGCTGACGGGCAGGGCCTGGCCGACACGATCAAGCGGCGCTGGAGGCCCCTGGCTGTGCTCGCCGCCTCTGGGGCCGCCCTCGCGGTCCTGGTGCGCAGGCTGATAAAGGGCTAGACAGATCCCTGAACCTAAACGCCAAACCGTTGCCGTCCACGGAAAGGGGGAATCGATGAAATTCATCGGCGCCGGCGCCCGCCCCGGGCAGCCCCTCGTCCACCGCGACGCGGTCTTCACGGTTCCCAATGTCCTGACCGTGGTGCGCTTCCTCGGCGTTCCGCTATTCATCTGGCTGGTCCTCTCGGAGCACAAGTACGGCTACGGTGCCCTCGTGCTCGCCGTCATGGCCAGTACCGACTGGGTGGACGGCTACATCGCCCGCCGCTTCAATCAGATGTCCAACCTCGGACGGGTCATGGACCCGATTGCGGACAGGCTCTCCCTGATCGCCGTCGCCGTGACCCTCGTGATCGCAGGCGTCGTCGAGTGGTGGTATCTCGCCGCGCTGCTGGTCCCGGACGCAGTCCTGCTGGCTCTGTCAGTGTTCTATTTCCACGGCCACCCTGATCTGCCGGTGAGCCGCATCGGAAAGATCCGGACGGGCCTGCTGCTGGTGGGCACGCCGCTGCTGGTGCTCTCCAAGCTTCCGGTGCCCGCCGCGGAGGTCTATGCCACGGTCGCGTGGATCTTCCTGGGCCTGGGCCTCGTGGGGCACTGGATCGCGGCCTACAACTACGTCTGGGCCATCATCGGCAAGGGCAGGCAGCTTCGGGCGCACGACGGCGGCTCCCTCTGATGGTCTGGGTTGCGGTTTTGCTTGCGGTCCTCGGCGCCTTCTGCCTGGCGTTTGGGGCACAGCGCCAGGGCAGTGCAGTCAAGGCCGATACAGGCGGCCTGGCGCTGAGCACCCACGGCCTGCTGCGGCTCGTGCGTAACCCGCGCTGGGTATTCGGGTTCCTTCTGCTGTGCGCCGGGATGGGAATGAACGCGATCGCCCTCGTCATGGCGCCCTTGACCGTGGTGCAGCCGATCGGCGCGATCGCCCTGGTCATCACCACCGTGGTCAACACCAAGGACCAGGGCCTGAGCATGAACCGGGCAACCGTCGTGGCCATCTCGCTCTGCGTGACCGGCTCAGCGCTGTTCGTGCTGCTGGCCGTCACCGCCACGCAGGAGAATCACAACGTCAGCAGCGAGGACGAGCTGACGATCGTGCTGCTCCTGGCCATTGCGGTTGCGGCCTTTGGCACGCTCGCGGTCCTGTTCAGGCACCGCATGAGCGCCTTCGTCTACATCCTCGGCGCCGGCGTCCTGTTCGGCTTCGTTGCTGTGCTGACCCGCATCATTGGCAGGCATCTGCTCGATCCAAATGGGCAGTTCCTGCTGAATGTGCCGTGGTACAGCGTCGTTGCGATTATTGCTGCAGGCGCTCTGGGATCGTGGTTTGTCCAAAACGCCTACTCCAGCGGACCGCCTGACCTCGTGATCGCCGGATTGACGGTGATCGACCCCATCGTGGGCATCGCGATTGGCATCGTGATTCTGGGAGAACTGCGTCCGGATGTCCAACCCGTGACGGCTATTGCCATGGGGACGGCCGCATTGCTTGCTATCGTGGGAGTCATAGCCCTCTCCAGGCACCACCCGGAAGTCACCAAGCGCAAGAAGGACGCGCGGAAGGCAGCGGGCAGGTCCTAGGGCGTCAGTCCAGACTTCGGCTGCAGGCCCGGCGCGCCTGTGCCGACTGCCAGCCGGCCGCCATTGATCCAGCTGTCCGCACAGCGACCACCAGGAGCTCCTCACGTGACCACGTCCGACAACCAGCCACCGCTGACCATCCTGATTGCCGCTGACACGTACCCGCCCCACGTCAACGGCGCCGCCCAGTTCGGCTACCGCCTCGCCAAGGGCATGACAGCCCGGGGTCACGATGTCCACGTCCTGGCGTGCCGCCCGGGCAAGGGCCCGAGCTACAGCGAGTTCAGCGACGAGGCTACCGTCCACCGCCTGCGCTCCCACTCGGTGCCCACGCACGAGTACTTCCGAGTCACCTTCCCCTGGGAGATCAAGAAGGAAATAGGGCTGTTGTTCGACCGCATCCAGCCGGACGTGGTGCACATCCAGAGCCACTACATGATCGGCGAGCACGTCCTGTACGAGGCCGTGAAGCGCGGCATCCGGGTGGTGGCGACGAACCACTTCATGCCCGAAAACCTGAACCCCTTCCTGCCGTTCCCGCAGTGGTTCAAAGACATTGTGGGCCGGATCTCCTGGCGGGACATGGGCAAGGTCATGGGCCAAGCCGACGTCGTGACCACACCCACGCCGCTTGCCGCCAAAGCCATGCACCAGCACGCCTTCCTCCGCCAGGTCCTGCCCCTTTCCAACGGCATCGACGCCGCAGCCTACGAGCTGCATCCCGGCGAGACGGTGGAACGCCACGCCAGCCCCACGGTCCTCTTCGCCGGCCGGCTGGCGGAGGAGAAGCACGTGGACGTCCTGATCGATGCCGTCGCCAAGACGCCCAAAGAACTGGACATCCACCTCGAAATCGTCGGCGGCGGAGAAGTCCGCCCTGCCCTGGAGGCGCAGGTCGCCCGGCTCGGACTGAAGGACAGGGTGAGGTTCCTCGGCCTGGCCAGTGACGCCGAACTTCGCACGGCCTACATCACGGCCGATGTGTTCTGCATGCCCGGCACGGCAGAACTTCAGTCCCTCGTGACCCTGGAGGCGATGTCGGCGTCCACGCCAGTCCTGCTGGCCGACGCCATGGCGCTGCCGCACCTGGTCCGCGACGGGGAAAATGGCTATCTCTTTATCCCCAACGACAGCGATGACCTCGCGGCCAAGCTGACGCGCGTGTTCTCGCTGCCCGACCACGAGCGTGATGCGATGGGCAAGACCAGCCGAGAAATGGTGGAAAGCCACGGTATCGCGCGCACGCTGCAGACGTTTGAGGACATCTACCGGGGCGCGAGCTACGACGACCTGGTCCTCTAGGCACACCGCCTGGCAGAACTGCAGCCCCTCCGAACGCCGCAGGTTCCACGGCGTCCAGTCCAAGAGCACCCGGGTCAGCACCGGCAGGCCGCCTGCCGGTGGCGGCATGCACGTGTGATGCGTCTACTATTGCTAGAGTATTTTTGCCCGGAACCAATCCGGCCCCCGCGGGCCAGGTCTGGCTCCGGGCGCAAGGGGCTATAGCTCAGCTGGTTAGAGCGCGGGACTCATAATCCTAAGGTCCTCGGTTCAAGTCCGAGTAGCCCTACTTTTATTTCTGCGGCGGCCCCCTCTTCCGGGGTCCGCAACCACGGGAGCCGTGGCTGACGTCCGACGTCGGCCGCGGCTCCCTTTTTGTCGGGTTTTCGTTGGGCCGGCACTTGCAGGCGTCCCGACACTGAGATAAGTTACTGATCAGTAACATATTGCCGGCGCGAAGCCCGCGCCCTTTTGGTCCCCGCTGATCGAGTGAAGGAACACCATGTCCAAAGCTGCCATCGACATCCACAACCTGCCCTACGCCGATGGCGATTTCTTTGCGTTCGAGCAGCTGCTCAGCGCCAAGGAGCAGGACAGGCTGGCCGAAGTCCGCGAGTTCCTCACCCGCGAAGTCCGGCCGATCGCCGTCGATTGCTGGAATCGCGCGGAGTTCCCCATGGAGTTGATCCCGAAGCTCGCCGAAATCGACCTGGTCAGCCCCGTCCGGAGGCAGGGCTACTCGAACCTCTTCGCAGGCATCCTGCACGCGGAGGCCACCCGCGCCGACACGTCGATCGCGACGTTCATGGGCGTCCACGACGGGCTCTTCACGGGCTCCATCGAAGCCCTTGCCTCCCAGGAGCAGCAGGACGCGTGGCTTCCCGAGATCTACTCGCTCAAGAAGATCGGCGCCTTCGGCCTCACCGAACCCCTGGGCGGCTCCGACGTCGCCGGCGGTACGCGCACCACGGCACGGCGCGACGGCGATAACTGGATCCTCAATGGAGCCAAGCGCTGGATCGGCAACGCGACTTTCTCCGACTGGGTGGTCATCTACGCCCGCGATGTCGAAGACAACCAGGTCAAAGGGTTCCTCGTGGACACCAAGACGGAGGGGTACAGTGCCGTGAAAATCGAGAACAAGATCTCGCTGCGCACGGTGCAGAACGCTGACATCACGTTGGACAACGTTGTGGTGCCGGAGTTCTTCAAGCTCGCCAACGCCAACAGCTTCCGCGACACCAACAAGGTCCTGAAAGTCACCCGCCTGGCCGTGGCCTGGCAAGCGGTGGGCCAGCAGCTCGCGGCCTTCGACGTCGCCCGGCGCTACGCCGTGGAACGCAGCCAGTTCGGCCGTCCGATTGCCTCCTTCCAACTGATCCAGCACCAGCTCGTGCAGATCCTCGGCAATGCGGTCAGCTCCATGGGCATGATGGTGAGGCTTTCCCAGCTGGAGGACGCGGGGGAGGCGAAGGACGAGCAGTCCGCGCTGGCCAAGGCCTTCACCACCGCGCGGATGCGCGAAAGCGTGGCCCTGGGCCGGAGCATCCTCGGCGGGAACGGGATCGTGACGGACTTCGAGATGGCCAAAGTCTTTGCGGACGCCGAAGCCATCTACTCCTATGAGGGCACGCACGAAATCAACACCCTCGTCACCGGCCGGGCTATCACGGGCATTTCAGCGATCGTCTGACGGGCGCCAAACGGGCGCCAAACTGTCGCCGCGGCTGCCCGCGGGCGTCAATGGACGATCCGCGCATCAAAGCCAAACGGTCGCCGCGGCTGCCCGCGGGCGTCAATGGACGATCCGCGCATCAAAGACGGCGCCAAATGCTGCATCACGGACCCGGATTCAGGGGCGGGAGCAGAACCGACGGCCGAAGGTCCATCACGAAAGCCAGCGGGTTGACGTAGTCTTCGCCGCGGCGGACGCCCCAGTGGAGGCAGGGCGGGGCCGGGCCGCAGTGGCCGGTCTGCACCTGCCCCAGGACATCGCCCTCCGCCACGGCGGACCCTGCCCTCAGTGAACTCGCCACCGGCTCGAAACTGCTGCGCAGCCCGTTGCCGTGATCGATCGTGATGACCGGCCGGTCCACCACCGTCCCGACAAAGCTCACCGTCCCGGCGGCGGGCGACTTGAGGGGGGCGCCATCGAAGGCCGCCTCAAGATCGACGCCGCGGTGACCGCTGAGCCACGGCTTGGCCGGGGGATCGAAGGCGCGGAGCACCGCCGGCCGCGGGCTCAGCGGCCAGCTCCAGGCAGGCGCAGGGACCGGCCCCGCCCTCGGGGAGCCCCGGCCGGAGGAAATCGCAGCCCGGGCGGCAATGGCGGAGTAGCCGGCATCTGTGGGGCCGGAGCGGGCGGCGGCGTAGCCGGCGTCTGTAGCGTCGGCGTCGGCGGCGGAGACATGGGCAGCGGCGGAGACATCGGCGTCGACGGTGATGGGGGGAGGTGCCAGGAACGTGGCCAGGAACAATGCCGCCAGGAGCTGTGCTGCCAGGAGCAATGCCCGCAGGCCAAGTGGGAGCTTCATGGCCCCAGCCTGTCAAGGCAGCACCCCGGGCGGAATCTCCCGCCATGGCTATGTGGATAAGGTGCCCGCCGGCCCCCGCCAAAGCCCCCGAACCCCGCACCGCTGCCGTGGCAAAACCGTCCTCCTGGGCGGGGTCGCTGTAGTACACTTGGTGGAGCAGTTTGCTGTGCCCTCACGCTTGTAAGTCGCGATATTCGTGATTGCCGAAGCCGGCACGCCTCATTCAGGGGTGCGGGGGAGCAGCAGCTGACTACGCGTATCCAGCCCTCCTCAAAAGAAGCCTGAAACTTCCGGTGCGGAGGACTGCGCCTCCTGCGGTCCGTTCCACATGGCATGTCCATATGGCGCGGATGGGAAGTGCAGTGGATGCCAGGAGCAACGCCCGCCCCGGGCGAATGCTAAACAACCGTCAACTATTGGCAGGGTAAGAGGGCCATGGGCTCTCTCATGAATGACCTGCCGGAAGGAGCGTCGGCATGCCCGTCGTAACTATGCGCCAGCTGCTTGACAGCGGCGTCCACTTTGGACACCAGACCCGCCGTTGGAACCCGAAGATGAAGCGCTTCATCTTCACGGAGCGCAACGGTATCTACATCATTGACCTGCAGCAGTCGCTGTCCTACATCGACCGTGCCTACGAGTTCGTGAAGGCCACCGTTGCACACGGCGGCACCGTTCTCTTCGTCGGCACCAAGAAGCAGGCGCAGGAATCCATCGCCGAGCAGGCCACCCGCGTTGGCCAGCCGTACGTCAACCAGCGTTGGCTCGGCGGTATGCTGACCAACTTCCAGACGGTCTCCAAGCGCATCCAGCGCATGAAGGAACTCGAAGAGATCGACTTCGACGACGTCGCCGGTTCGGCTTACACCAAGAAGGAACTGCTGCTCCTTCGCCGCGAACTCACCAAGCTGGAAACCAACCTCGGTGGTATCCGCAACCTGACCAAGGCGCCGTCCGCGCTGTGGATCGTCGACACCAAGAAGGAACACCTTGCTGTCGACGAGGCCAAGAAGCTGAACATCCCGGTTGTGGCCATCCTGGACACCAACTGCGATCCCGACGAAGTCGACTTCCCGATCCCGGGTAACGACGACGCCATCCGCTCCGTCAACCTGCTGACCCGCGTTGTCGCCGACGCCGTTGCTGAGGGCCTCATCGCCCGTAACCAGCGCGCCACCGGCACCACGGAAGCTCCGGAAGAGCCGCTGGCCGAGTGGGAGCGCGAGCTCCTCGAAGGCAACAAGGCTGAAGCTGCTGCAGCGCCCGCCGCTGAGGCTGCACCGGCTGCTGACGAAGCACCGGCCGCCGAAGCTGCTCCGGCCGCTGAGGACGCACCGGCTGCTGAAGAAGCACCGGCCGCCGACGAAGCCAAGTAGTCAGACAAGTAAATCTGGATCTCCCCACATGCGCTCAGCTGCATAGGGGGTACCGACAGGATGGCCGCTCACTCGGTGAGCAGCCGTCCTGTCGGTCCGTACACCACATAAATTTCTAGACAGAGGGGTTCACATGGCGAACTACACTGCCGCTGATATCAAGGCTCTGCGCGAGCGCACTGGCGCCGGCATGATGGATGTCAAGAAGGCTCTTGACGAAGCCAACGGTGACGCCGAGAAGGCCATCGAAATCATCCGCATCAAGGGCCTGAAGGGCGCCACCAAGCGCGAAGGCCGCTCCACCGCCGAAGGCCTGGTTGCCGCCAAGGTCGCCAACGGCGTCGGCGTGATGATCGAAGTCAACTGCGAGACCGACTTCGTCGCGAAGGCTGACAAGTTCATCCAGCTGGCCGACAAGGTCCTGGCTGTGGCCGTCGAGTCCGGCGCTGCCGACCTCGAGACCCTGCTCGCCACCGAGGTCGACGGCAAGCCGCTGTCCGAGGTCGTCATCGAAGAGGGCGCCGTTCTGGGCGAGAAGGTTGTTGTCCGCCGCATCTCCCGCATCGAGGGCGCCACGGTCGACGCTTACCTGCACAAGACCTCCAAGGACCTCCCGGCCCAGGTCGGCGTGCTGTTCGCTGTTGACGGCGAAGGCGAAGCGGCTGCCACCGCAGCCCACGACGTCGCCGTTCACGTCGCCGCCATGGCTCCGAACTACCTCACCCGTGGGGACGTTCCGGCCGAGCTCGTCGAGTCCGAGCGCCGCATCGCCGAGGAAACGGCCAAGGCCGAGGGCAAGCCCGAAGCCGCGATGACCAAGATCGTCGAAGGCCGCGTTACCGGCTTCTACAAGGGCGAGGTCCTCGTTGACCAGGCATTCGCCAAGGATGCCAAGAAGTCTGTCGCACAGGTCCTCGAAGAAGCCGGCGTCAAGGCAACTGCCTTCACGCGCTTCCGCGTCGGTTCCTAGTCAGACTGGCCAGACACCAGTCAGGCACTAGCCAGACACGCTAAGGGGGTGGTCACCACGGTGGCCACCCCTTTTGCATGCACCCGTGAGGCACCGTTTCCGGTCACGGCCGGAATGCCTCCTTGGGCGCCCAGCACGATAACCTAACTCAGAGTTCACCAACGGGAAGGCACCATGGAAACCGTCACCACTTCAGCCCAGCCAAAGAAGAACAGGCGCCGCGTCCTCTTGAAGCTCTCCGGCGAGGTCTTCGGCGGTGGGAAACTGGGCGTCGACCCGGATACCGTCCGCGGCGTGGCCAAGCAGATCGCCGCCGCAGTTCCCGATGTGGAGGTCGCAATCGTCGTCGGCGGAGGCAACTTCTTCCGCGGCGCCGAACTGTCCCAGAGCGGCATGGACCGCTCCCGCGCCGACTATATGGGCATGCTCGGAACCGTCATGAACTGCCTCGCGCTCCAGGACTTCCTTGAGCAGGCCGGGGTGGAAACGCGCGTGCAGAGCGCCATCACCATGGGCCAGGTCGCCGAGGCCTACATCCCCCGCCGCGCCATCCGCCACATGGAAAAGGGCCGGGTTGTCATCTTCGGCGCCGGCGCCGGCCTGCCGTACTTCTCCACGGACACGGTGGCCGCCCAGCGCGCCATGGAGGTCCACGCCGACGTCGTCCTGATGGCCAAGAGCGGCGTCGACGGCGTCTACACCGCCGACCCGAAGAAGGACCCGACGGCGGAGAAACTGCACCGCCTCAGCTACGACGACGCCCTCCGCCGCGACATCCGCGTGATGGACCAGACCGCGATGACCATGTGCAAGGACAACAACCTCACAATGGTGGTCTTCGGCATGGAAGGCGAGGGCAACGTCACCCGCGCCATCCGGGGCGAAGACCTGGGCACCGTCGTCACCCCCTAGCAACGGCTAGGATGTTTTCAGGACCTTTCCGCCGCCAGGCGGAAGACAAAAGCGCCCGGCGGAATACGGCAGGCGCACAAAGAAGACGTGCCGCGCCCCGGCCCCCGGGACGCACCAATTTCTGAGGAGAGACCGTGATCGAAGAAACCTTGCTCGAAGCCGGGGACAAGATGGACAAGGCAGTTGAGGTAGCCAAGGAAGACTTCGCCTCGATCCGGACCGGCCGCGCGACGCCTGGCCTGTACAACAAGGTCATCGTCGAGTACTACGGCACGCCGACGCCGCTGCAGCAGCTGGCCTCCTTTGCGGTCCCGGATGCCCGCACCATCCTCGTCACCCCGTACGACAAGACGGCCCTGCGCGACATCGAACGTGCCCTCAGCGACTCCGAGGTCGGCGCCAACCCGTCCAACGACGGCAACGTCATCCGGATCACCATTCCCGAGCTGACGTCCGAACGGCGTAAGGAATACGTCAAGATCGTCAAGTCCAAGGGTGAGGACGCGAAGGTGTCCATCCGCAACATCCGCCGTAAAGCGAAGGAAACGCTGGACAAGCTCGTCAAGGACGGCGACGCCGGCGAAGACGAAGGCGCGCGCGGTGAGAAGGAACTCGACGCCATGACCAAGGCACACGTGGACGGGATCGACGAGCTGCTCAAGCGCAAGGAAGCTGAGCTGCTCGAGGTCTGATGAATCAGGCACAGGAGGCCTCCGGGCCGCGCGCCCGGAGGCGGGGGAAGCAGCGCGAGAACCCAACGCCCAAAGCGGGCCGGAACCTGCCCGCCGCCACGGTGGTGGGCGTAGGCATGCTGGTATGCGTCCTCGGCGGCCTGCTGTTCCTCCCGCTGGGCTTCGTCCTGGTGACCGCCACCTTTGCGATCTTCGGCGTCTGGGAGATCTTCCGTGCGCTGGAGGCCGCAGGCACCCGCCTGCCGATCGTGCCGGTGATGGTCGGCACGGTCGCCATGCCGATCGCCGCCTACTTCGGCGGCCTCGAAAGCCTGCTCTTCGCCATGCTCGTCAGCAGCGTGGCGGTGCTGTTGTGGCGGACCCTGGAGGGCGCCGCCGGTTCGGCGCGGAGCATTTTCGCAGGGGTCTTCACCCTGTCCTGGGTGCCGTTCCTGATCAGCTTTGCGGCGCTGCTGCTGCACACCGCCGACGGCGAGACGCCGGTAGGCCTGTGGCCTGACGGGGTGATTCCGGCGGGTGCGTGGGAAATCGCGACCCTGCTGCTTTTGGTGGTGGCCAACGACACCTTCGGTTACCTCGTGGGCGCCTCCCTGGGTAAGCATCCGATGGCCCCCAAGATCAGCCCCAAGAAGACCTGGGAAGGCTTCGCCGGCTCGATCGCCGGGGCCGTCGTCGTGGGCGTGCTCGCCATGATCTTCGTGCTGGGCGAACCGTGGTGGTTCGGCGTCGTGCTCGCCGTGGGCATGGTGGCAGCCGCCACCGCCGGCGACCTCGCCGAATCCATGGTCAAGCGCGAGCTCGGCATCAAGGACATGAGCAGCATCCTCCCCGGACACGGAGGCGTCATGGACCGGCTGGACTCGATTGTCTTCGCCTCGCCGGTGGCGTTCATCCTGTTCTCGGCCCTCACCGCCGCCTAGAAGCACCGGACCAGCACTTCCGGCGCCTAGAATGGTGCCGAGCAAACCAGCCGAACGGCATCAAAGGAACAAAGTAACAGTGGACATTCAACGGCAGATTCCTGCGTCTTTTGACCGCGTGCAGCGGAACCAGTATGGCTACAACGCCAGGCAGGTCGACGATTTCCTGCAGCGCGCACGGGTGTCATTCGAAGCTCCGTCCTCGGCCTCCCGCGCCATCAAGAGCTCGGACGTCCGCGCCGTGTCCTTCGATCCCGTGAAGGGCGGCTACGCCGCCGCCGGCGTGGACGCCGCGCTGGACCGGCTCGAAGACGCCCTCGCCAGGCGCGAGCGCGATGAGCTCGTTGCCGAACGCGGCGAGGATGCCTGGCTGCGCGAAATCGGCCGGCTCGCGGGCGTCCTGCGCGGGCGCCTGCACCGCCCGGACGGCCAGCGCTTCCGGCGCCCGTCCAAGCCCAAGGCCCGCAGCTACAACACCACCGACGTCGACGACCTCTGCCACGAGCTGATCGGCTACCTCGAGGAGGACCAGCCGCTGAGCGTGGACAACGTCCGGCGCGCCGTGTTCCGTCCCGCCGTGGGCCGGGAGGGCTACGAGGAAAGCCAGGTCGACGCATTCCTGGAGCGCGCCGTCGAGCTCATGGCGGCCATCGACTAGTCACGCCCCGCCCGGAGCCCCGCCAGGGTCACCGTTCCGTCGCGAGCGGCCGTTCCGGGGTGTGCAGCCGGGTCATCAGCCGTGTCATTGTCCGCGGCACCCGGCCCCGCGTGGCCCGCGACACCAGGATCGTGACGGCGAACGCGGCCGGCACCGTCCATGCGGCCGGTTGCGCCAGCCACGACGGCGTCTGCGCAGCACCCAGCACCGAGCCGGCCACCATCGCGCTGCCGCAGAGCACGCCGCCGGTCGCCATGCCCGCGATAGCCCCGGCGTCCGTCAGTCCCCGCCACCAAATGCCCAGCAGCAGGACAGGGCAGATCGTGGACGCGGTAAAGGCAAACACGAGCCCCACGCTGCCGGCCAGTGCCAGCGACTCGGTCATCGACGCGATTCCCAGAGGCACCAGCGCCGAGATCAGCGCTGCCAGCCGGAAGCCCCGCACGCTGCCGCCGAACACGTCCTGGCTGATAACGCCGGCCAGAGAGACCACCAGGCCCGACGTCGTCGACAGGAACGCCCCAAACGCCCCCGCCACCACCAGCGCAGAGAGCAGGTCGCCGGCCGCCCCGCCCACCAGGCGGCCAGGCAGCAGCAGCACCAGGGCATCGGCCGGCCCGCTTTGGGCGAGGTCGGGGGCGTAGGCCCGGCCGATCATGCCGTAGGCCGTGGGGAACAGATAGAAGACCGAGAGCAGGCCCAGGACAATCAGGGTGGTGCGGCGGGCCGACTGTCCGTCCGGATTTGTGTAGAACCGGACCAGCACGTGCGGCAGGCCGAGGGTTCCGAAGAGCAGGGCCACGAGCAGCGAAATGACCTGATAGGGGCCCGAGGGTGCCAGCGCCGTCGGATTCACCGCGGGGGCTGCCTCCGCCGGGGAGCTGTTGCCGCCCAGCACCAGCAGCATGAACACGATGGGCACCGCCACCGCCGTCAGTTTCAGCCAGTACTGGAACGCCTGGACAAACGTGATGGAGCGCATCCCGCCCGCCACCACGGTGATGCAGACGACGGCGACCACCGCCACCGGGCCTACCCACGCCGGCAGCCCGGTGGTGATCCGGATGGCCAGGGCGGCGCCGTGGAGTTGCGGGACGATGTAGAGCCAGCCGACCAGGACCACCACCAGGCTTGTGACGCGGCGGACGGCACGCGAATCGAGGCGCGCCTCGGTGAAGTCAGGGATCGTGTAGGCGCCCGAGCGGCGCAGGGGAGCGGCGACGAACAAGAGCAGCATCAGGTATCCGGCCGTGTACCCCACCGGATACCACAGGGCGTCGGTACCGGAGAGCAGGATGAGCCCGGCGACCCCCAGGAAGCTCGCAGCCGAGAGGTACTCCCCGCCGATTGCTGAGGCGTTCCACCACGGCTTGACCGTCCGGGATGCCACGTAGAAGTCCCCGGTGGTGCGCGAGATCCGTAACCCGTAGAAACCAATCACAGCCGTGGCGAGGGAGACGGCGGCGAACGCCGCGACGCCGACGACGGGGTTCACCGGCCGTTCACCCGGCCGCGTGGGTGGCCGCCCACCGGGCCCCGTACGTGGCCGCCCGCTGGGCCGTTCACGTGGGTCCTCACCTGTTCGGTCATTTGTCGCCGGCGAGGTCCCGGTAGCGGGCCTCGTTCCTGGCCGCGGTCCGCACGTACAGCCAGGCACTGAGGCCGATCACGGGATAGATCCCGGCCCCCAGCAGGACCCAGTCGAAGGGAAGGCCGGCAATCGTGGAGTCCGCCAGGCCGGGGACCAGCCCCAGCATCAGCGGGAAGGCGAGCATGATCAGCAGGAATCCCAGGGCCACCACGAGGCCCAGCCGGAGCTGGGACCGGATGAGCGAACGGACGAACAACTGCCCGGCGTCGGTCTCCTCCTCCGCTTCGCGGGAGGCTGCCGCGGAGCGCCCGCCGTTCAGGGCGGCGCTGTTTGCTGCGGTGCTGTTTGGTGCGGTGCCGTTTGGTGTGGCGCTGTTTGGTGTGACGCTGCGCGGCGCCGTGACCCGGACCCTTGTCATGCCTGCGGCCGGATACGGGTTGCGCCGAGCTTTTCCCGGACAGCAGGCAGGTGCCGGCGGCTGATAGGCAGTTCAGCTCCAGCCACGGTGACGCTGGGCCGCGCTGCGGCGAGCTTCAAGTGGCTGACGTGGCTCAGCGCGATCAGGTAGGAGCGGTGGATGCGGACGAATCCGGCGTCGGCCCACTGCTGTTCGAGGTCCGCCAGCGGAACCCTGATGAGGTAGCTGGCATCGGCGGTGTGCAGCCGGGCGTAATCACCCTGCGCCTGGACGTAGGTCACGTCCTCGCGACGGATCATTTTGGTGGTCCCGCCCAGGTCCACGGTGATCATTTCGGGTGCAGGGGCACCATCCTTGAGCAGTTCGCTGATGCGTCCGATCGACTTTGCCAGCCTTTCGGCCCGCACGGGCTTGAGGAGGTAGTCCACGGCCGCGAGCTCGAAGGCCTCCAGCGCGCAGTCCTCGTCGGCAGTGACGAAAACGACGGCGGGCGGGCGGGCGCTGCGGGAGATGGCCCGCGCAATGTCCAGCCCGGACAGCGCCGGCATGTGGATGTCGAGGAAAACGGCGTCGACGTCTTCGGCCTCGAGGGCACGCAGGGCCTCGGCGCCCGAGGAAGCCCGGTGGATGGCGCCGATCCGGTCATCCCGGCCGAGCAGGAAGGCCAGTTCCTCAACGGCGGGGAGCTCGTCGTCGGCGACGAGGACGTTAATCATGGCTCTAGCGTACTGCCGCAGGCATTCTTGCCCCACCGGAATCAGGCATCGTGCCGGGGCTGGGACTTGGGGACGCGCATCGTGATCAGGGTGCCTTCGCCGGGCGCGGTCTCGATCACGAGGCCGTTGTCGTCGCCGTACACCTGGCGCAGGCGGGCGTCGACGTTGCGCAGCCCGACGTGGTCGCCGTCGCTGTGCCCGGCAAGGACAGCGCGCAGCTGGTCGGGGTCCATGCCCACGCCGTCGTCCTCGATCGTCACTTCCGCGAAGGCACCGGAGTCATTCGCAGTGATGGAGATGTGGCCCGGGCCCTCCTTGGCCTCCAGCCCGTGCCGGACCGCGTTTTCCACGAGCGGCTGCAGGCTCAGGAAGGGGATCACGGTGCTGAGCACCTCGGGAGCGATCCGCAGGCTGACCTGGACGCGGTCCCCGAACCGGGCCCGCTCCAGGAGCAGGTAGCGGTCGATGCAGCGCAGTTCCTCGGCCAGGGTGGTGAAGTCGCCGTGGCGGCGGAAGGAGTAGCGGGTGAAATCGGCGAACTCCACCACGAGCTCGCGCGCCCGGACCGGATCCGTGTTGATGAAGGATGCGATCGCGTTGAGCGAGTTGTAGATGAAGTGCGGACTGATCTGGGCGCGGAGGGCGCGGACCTCGGCTTCCATCAGGAGCGTGCGGGAGGCGTCGAGCTCGGCCAGTTCCACCTGCGTGGCCACCCAGTCAGCCACCTCCCCGGTGGCGCGGACCAGTCCCGCCCCGGCGGCCGGCGCGAAGGCGGCCACCACACCCACCACACGCGTGCCGGTTTTGATCGGGGCGATCACGACGGCGCGCTCCACCTCCGGCGCCAGCGTCATGCCGCCGACGCCAGCGGCCAGGAGCTGGAGTTCGCCCGCCGGAATGACGGCGAGGTGGCCGCCGTCGAACACTTTTGACGCGAGCCCCATCAGGGCAGGCTTGAGCTCCTCGGCGGCGCCGTCCCACGCGAGCACGCCGGTTGTGTCGGTGATGGCGAGGGCATCGCAGCCCAGGATGCTGCGCAGTTGCCGGCTGGCCTTGGCCGCACCGGCAGGGTTCAGGCCGGTCCGCAGGTACTGGCCGGCCCGGGACGCGGCGTGGAGCGTCGTGTAAGTGGCGCGCTCGGCATCGGTGCCGAGGTCGCGGAAGGAGCGGAGGACCTGGAGCCCGACGGCGACGACCACCGTGATCGCCATGGCGATCACCGCGACGGCGGCGGCGGTGAACAGGGGAGAGTCCGGCATGATGCCCAGCCTACCGCCGGTGCCGGGGCTGACGGCTCTGGCACGTGCCCGGACACCGATGGCCGCGAAACAGGTGTATCGGGCGCCGTTTGGCGCAGCGCCGGGACCGCTGAGCGACGCAGGCTGCCCCGGCTGTGGTAGGTAGCCCACGTCACGGTGCACAGTGATTGCAGTCACATCGGCAGGATGGGTTGCAGGGTGCTTCCCGCGCAGACCACGGCAACCGGTGTGGACTCACCAGTCTCAATGAGGAGGAACCGATGGGTCACGACGCCCAAGAAACGGACGCTGCGGCGGCCGTGGACTTCAAGGAAGTCCAGTCGACGGAGCAGTTCCAGGAACTGCGCACCCGTCACCGCAGCTTTGTCTTCCCGCTCTCCATTGCCTTTCTGCTCTGGTACTTCGCCTATGTCCTGCTGGCCGACTACGCGGTCGGATTCATGTCGATCAAGCTTTGGGGCAACATCAACGTCGGCCTGATCCTGGGCCTGCTGCAGTTCGTCTCCACGTTCGCGATCACCGGCTGGTACGTCAGCTACTCGAACCGCAAGCTGGACCCCATTGCCTCCGCGATCCGCCAGGAAATCGAGGGGCACGAATTCGACAAGCACGGCAACCCGGTTGGGGGGACAGCAAAATGACACTCATGGTTCCCGCAGTAAACGTTGCAGATCTCAAAGACACCACCCTGCTGAACATGGGCATCTTCGCCCTCTTCGTCGCGATCACCATGGTCATCGTGATCAGGGCCAGCCGCAACAACAAGACGGCAGCCGACTACTACGCCGCCGGACGTTCCTTCACAGGCCCGCAGAACGGCACCGCCATCGCCGGCGACTACCTCTCCGCAGCGTCCTTCCTCGGCATCACCGGAGCCATCGCCATCAACGGCTACGACGGCTTCATGTACTCCATCGGCTTCCTCGTCGCCTGGCTCGTCGCCTTGCTGCTTGTCGCCGAACTGCTCCGCAACACCGGCAAGTTCACCATGGCCGATGTCCTCTCCTTCCGGCTCAAGCAGCGCCCCGTGCGCATCGCGGCAGCCATCTCCACGCTGGCCGTCTGCTTCTTCTACCTGCTGGCCCAGATGGCTGGTGCCGGCAGCCTCATCTCGCTGCTCCTGGGCATCAGCGACTGGGGCGGACAAGCCCTGGTGATCATCGTCGTCGGCGCCCTGATGATCATGTACGTCCTGATCGGCGGCATGAAGGGCACCACCTGGGTGCAGATCATCAAGGCCATGCTCCTGATCGCCGGAGCGGCCGTCATGACCTTCTGGGTCCTCGCGATCTACGGCTTCAACCTCTCCGACCTGCTGGGCGGCGCGGTGGAAACCTCGGGCAACCCGAACCTGCTCAACCCGGGACTGCAGTACGGCAAGACGGAGACCTCCAAGGTCGACTTCCTGTCCCTCGGCCTGGCCCTGGTGCTCGGCACCGCAGCCCTGCCGCACGTGCTGATGCGTTTCTACACGGTTCCGACCGCAAAGGAAGCCCGAAAGTCGGTGGTGTGGTCCATCTGGCTCATCGGCATCTTCTACCTGTTCACCCTGGTCCTGGGCTACGGCGCGGCTGCGCTGGTGGGTGCCGACACCATCAAGGCAGCCCCGGGCGGCGTCAATTCGGCCGCGCCGCTGCTCGCCTTCCACCTCGGCGGTCCGCTGCTCCTGGGCTTCATCTCGGCGGTGGCCTTCGCGACCATCCTGGCCGTCGTCGCCGGCCTGACGATCACCGCGGCGGCATCCTTCGCCCACGACATCTACGCCAGCGTCATCGCCAAGGGGAAGGCCGACGCCGCCACCGAGGTCAAGGTTGCCCGCCGCACCGTGGTGGTGATCGGGCTGCTGGCCATCGCCGGCGGCATCTTCGCCAACGGACAAAATGTCGCGTTCCTCGTCGCGCTCGCCTTCGCCGTGGCTGCCTCCGCCAACCTTCCGACCATCCTCTACTCGCTGTTCTGGCGCCGGTTCACCACCCAGGGAGCCCTGTGGAGCATGTACGGCGGATTGTCCGCGGCCATCATCCTGATTGCGCTCTCCCCGGTGGTCTCCGGGGCCAAGACGTCGATGATCCCCGGCGCCAACTTCGCCATCTTCCCGCTGAGCAACCCGGGCATCGTCTCCATCCCGCTCGCGTTCTTCCTGGGCTGGCTGGGCACCGTCCTGGACAAGCGGAAGGAAGACGCCACAAAGCAGGCCGAAATGGAGGTCCGTTCCCTGACCGGGGTGGGCGCCGAAAAGGCTACCAACCACTAGGAAGGCTGCACCAGCAGAGAAGCTCCCGTGCAGCAGCACGGGAGCTTCTCTGTGGATGGGCGCTTCGACAGGGTTTTTCGAGGTCAGCGCTGAGGCCTCAGCCGAATGTTCACCATCTTCAGCTCGTCGTGGCCCTCGAAACGGTAGGCCAGCTCCACACTTTTCGTGTCGCAGTCGATCGTTCCGGCCACGTCGGCGGCGTTGGAGCCGTTGTTGGAGCTGACGTTGAGGCTTGAAAAGTTCGGTTTACAGCTGCCGTCAAGCTCCAGGCTCTGCACCCCCGCGGCGAACTCCTCCGGCGAAATCTTCCGCATGAGGGCCGGATCCAGGTACTTCTCGTAGGCGGTGCTGACCTCACCGGCGATGAGCATCTTCGTGAAATCGTCAGCGATGCCCCGTGCCTGGTTGGTGGCTCCGCCCACCACGTTGAGCAGGACGACGGCGCCGGCACTTACCAGCAGGAGCACACCGCCGACGATCCCGAGGACAATCCACAGGGCCTTGCGGCTCTTTTTCGGGGGCGGCAGGGCGGCGCCGCCGTAGTAGGGCGGCGGCTGCCCCGGACCGCCGTAGTACGGAGGTGCGCCGTCGGCGGGTGGCGGGTAGCTGGGTGCCGCGCCGGTCGCGGGTGGCGGGTAGCTGGGTGCCGCGTAGTTGGGCACCGCGGCGTCGGCGGGTGGCCCGGGCGGCGGGGCGTAGTACGGAACGGGCGGCTGGCCGGGCGCCGGGTGGCCGGCTGCAGGCTCATGCCCGGGCTGCGGCGGTACCGGGCGGTGTGGTTCCTCGGGACTGCTCACGGTTCAAGCCTTTCCGGCAGTCCAGACAAGCCACTGCCTGTTGCACTGGGCCGCGTGCGCGGACCCAAGGACTCAGGGGGACCCAACGGACACAGCCTAGCGCCGCGGCCGCCCACGGCACAGATGAAAAGCGGATCAGTTATCGGCGGATCCGCGCTCCAGCAGGGGCTGGATCCGGAACGGGATCAGCTCGCCCATCGCCAGTGCGGTATCGGTCCGGTCCACGCCGTCGCACGCCAGTATCTTGCCGTTGATCCGGAACAGGTCCTCGGCGTCGAGCGCCACCACCCGCAGGAGCAGATCGGCCGAGCCCGTCAGGCCGTAGCCCTCCAGGATTTCCGGAATCCCGGCGAGCTCGACGGCGAGGGGTCCGAGCTTCTGCTGCTGGACGTGGACGGAGATGAAAGCCATCAGCGGGTACCCCAGGGACACCGGGTTGATCCGCCGCTCGAAGGAGAGGAACACGTGCTTCTTCTCCAGCTGGGCCATCCTGGCCTGCACCGTATTGCGCGAGAGTCCGAGCTTCTGGGCGAGGGCAACCACGGTCCGCCGGGGGTCCCGCGCCATGGCCGAAAGCAGGCGGGTGTCAGTGCCATCCAAGGTTTGCATAATGCGCAAGATTAGCACGGTTGGCGAACGTCAAACAGTGCATAATGCTCAACATTTTTGCGGGTGGTTGTACCCGATGAGCATTGTGAGTAGGGTCACAATTATCCGGGGCAACGGCGCCCGGGCGGCTGGCGCGCCGCGGGATCACGAGTCCTGCGAGTTCCGGTCAGACGACGTCAGAAGGTGCGGACAACAGTGTTTACCGACGACGCGGGCAAGGGCGGCATTGCCGCCGGGGGCCCCGGAAACAGTGAAAATTCTATGAGGCGGACGGGCGGCGACCTCGTCCAGCTCATCACCCCGGCGGGCGAGCGCATCAGCCATCCCGAGTTCGATCCCTGGCTCCAGGACGTCAGCGATGAGCAGCTCTGCGCGCTCTATGAGGACATGGTGGTCATCCGCCGGATCGATGCTGAAGCCACAGCCCTCCAGCGGCAGGGCGAACTGGCACTGTGGCCGCCACTGCTCGGCCAGGAAGCATCCCAGATCGGCTCGGCCCGCGCCCTCCGCGAGGACGACTTTGTCTTCCCCAGCTACCGCGACAACGGTGTCGCCTACTGCCGGGGAGTGAAGCCGGAGGACCTCGTCCGTGCCTGGCGTGGCAACGCCTCCGCCGGCTGGGACCCGTTCACCGTCAACGTTGCCACCCAGCAGATCATCATCGGCGCGCAGAGCCTGCACGCCACGGGCTACGCCATGGGCATCCAGAACGACGGCGCCGACTGTGTCGCCGTGGCCTACTTCGGCGACGGCGCCACGAGCGAAGGCGACGTCAACGAAGCCATGGTCTTCGCCGCGAGCTTCCAGGCGCCCGTCGTCTTCATCTGCCAGAACAACCACTGGGCCATTTCCGAACCCGTCCGGCTGCAGTCGCACATCCAGCTCGCGGACCGCGCCTCAGGCTTCGGCATCCCCAGCATGCGGGTCGACGGCAACGATGTCCTCGCCGTCATGGCAGCCACCCGCATTGCCCTGGACCGTGCCCGGCGCGGCGGCGGCCCCACCTTCATCGAGGCCGTGACCTACCGGATGGGCCCGCACACGACGGCGGACGACCCCACCCGCTACCGGGATGCCAACGAACTCGAAGACTGGGCCGCCAAGGACCCGATCAGCCGGATGAAGTCGCTGCTCGAGCGCAAGGGACTGCTGACCGCGGACCTCGAGGCCGCCGTCGCCGCGCAAGCTGACGCAGTGGCCAAGGAACTCCGGGCCGGCACCATCAACATGCCCGAGCCGCAGCCGCTGGATATCTTCAAGCACGTGTACAGCACGCCCAACTCCTGGCTGGACCGCCAGCAGGAGCACTACTCCCGTTACCTGGCTTCCTTCGGCGATCCCGCAGAAGCCGCTTCTGAAGAAGGTGCACGCTGATGACGCAGATGACCTTTGCCCGAGCCATCAATTCGGGCCTGCGCAAGTCCCTCGAAAACGATCCCAAGGTGGTCCTGATGGGCGAGGACATCGGCGCCCTTGGCGGTGTCTTCCGTGTCACCGACGGGCTGCAGAAAGACTTCGGCAAGCACCGCGTCGTGGACACCCCGCTCGCCGAATCGGGCATCATGGGCACCGCCGTCGGCCTGGCATACCGCGGGTACCGTCCGGTGGTGGAGATCCAGTTCGACGGCTTCATCTACCCGGCGTTCGACCAGATCGTCAGCCAGGTCGCCAAGATGCACTACCGCACCCAGGGCGCGGTCAAGATGCCCATCACCATCCGCGTCCCGTTCGGCGGCGGCATCGGCTCGCCGGAGCACCACTCGGAATCGCCCGAGGCCTACTTCACCCACACCTCGGGGCTGCGCGTGATCAGCGTGTCCAACCCCCAGGACGCCTACACCATGATCCAGCAAGCCATCGCCTCCGACGATCCCGTCCTGTACTTCGAGCCCAAGCGGCGCTACCACGACAAGGGCGAGGTGGACGAGAGCGTCGACCTGAGCTCTGCCCTGTCCATGGAAAAGGCCCGTGTTGTCACCGAGGGCACGGACGTCACCCTCGTGGCCTATGGCCCGCTGGTCAAGACCGCCCGCGACGCCGCCATGGCGGCCGCCGACGAAGGCATCTCGGTTGAGGTCATCGACCTGCGCTCGCTGGCACCGCTGGACTTCGCCACACTTGAGGCCTCGGTCCGCAAGACCGGCCGTCTGGTCATCACGCACGAGGCCAGCCAGTCCGGCGGCCTCGGCGCCGAAGTCGCCGCGAGCATCACCGAGCGCTGCTTCTACCACCTCGAGGCCGCTCCCGTCCGCGTGACCGGCTTCGATGTTCCCTACCCTTACTCCAAGCTGGAAATGCACCACCTGCCGGGCCTTGACAGGATTCTCGACGGCGTCGACCGTGCCCTCGGCCGCCCCAACTCCCTCAGCGGGCTGGAAGGATGAGCGCCACCATGATCAAGGAATTCAGGCTCCCGGACCTCGGCGAGGGACTGACGGAATCGGAAATCGTCGCCTGGAAGGTCGCGGTAGGGGACACCGTCACCCTCAACCAGATCATCGCCGAGGTAGAGACGGCCAAGGCCGTCGTCGAGCTGCCCTCGCCGTTTGCCGGCGTCGTCGCGGCCCTGCACGAACAGCCCGGCACCGTTGTTGAGGTCGGGAAGCCGATCGTCTCCTTCGAGATCGAGGGCGACGACGGCGCCGCCGGTTCCGGCGGCGGTGCTGGTGCGGACGGGGCCGCAGGCGGCAAGCGTGAGCCGAACCTCGTGGGCTATGGCGCGGTCCTGGAAGCGTCCGGCCGTCCGGCCCGCCGCGCCCGCACCTTCGCGGCCCCGGCGGCCCCTCCGGCCGTCGCGGCAGAGCCGGTGGCACCAGTACGTGCTGCTGAACCGGCCGTCTCTGCGCCGGCCGAATCCAAGCCGGTCGAAACCTCGGCGGCATCCGCGGCGGGGGAGCGCCCGCGGTCCACGCCTCCGGTGCGCAAGCTGGCCAAGGATCTCGGCGTCGACCTTGAGGCCGTGCCCGGTACCGGGGAGCGCGGGCTCATCACCCGCGACGATGTGCTGAACTTCGTCGGCGGCGGGGACCTGCCCGCGGCCGCCCAGGAGCCCGCCGGTGCGACGGCGCAGGCCGCAGGGCTTGTCCGGGCCCCGGGCGAGCGCGAGACCCGCACGCCGATCAAGGGCGTGCGGAAGTTCACGGCCGCCGCCATGGTGGCCAGTGCCTTCACCGCGCCGCACGTCACCGAGTTCCTGACCGTCGACGTCACGCCCACGATGGAGCTGCTGGCACGGCTCAAGGCCAGTCGCGCGTTCGCCGGGTACAAGCTCACCCCGCTGACGCTCGTGTCCAAGGCCGTGCTGATTGCGTTGCGCAACCACCCGACCCTCAACGCCCGCTGGGACGAGGCCAACCAGGAGATCGTCCAGTTCAACTACGTGAACCTGGGCATCGCGGCCGCGACCCCGCGGGGGCTGACGGTTCCGAACATCAAGGACGCGGACCGGATGTCCCTCATGGATCTCTCCTTGGCCCTGACGGAACTGACGGACACGGCCCGGGCCGGGAAGACAAGCCCTGAGGCGCTCTCCGGCGGCACGATCTCCATCACGAACATCGGCGTCTTCGGCATTGACGCCGGCACGCCCATCCTGAATCCGGGCGAGGCAGCCATCCTGGCCCTCGGCGCGGTCCGGAAGATGCCGTGGGAGTACAAGGACGAGGTCGCGCTGCGCCAGGTCATGACGCTCAGCCTGTCTTTCGACCACCGTCTGGTCGACGGCGAGCAGGGCTCGCGGTTCCTCCAGGACCTCGGCGCCATGCTGGCCGATCCGGGCATGGTCCTCGCGATGGTCTAGGTCCCTCTACACAGCTGCCGGCTGCCCCGTCCGAAAGGAAGGGGCAGCCGGCAGCTTCGTGGTGTGCGGGCTCCTTTGGGCGGGGTTGTCGCCGTCCCGGGGCGCATGGAGGACAATTTCGACGGCGGCGGCCCCGTTGACGGCGTCTCCGTGCCTAAGTCGCCATGGGGTGGACACGTGGGCGGTGGACACGTGGACCCGGGAGGGCGCCCGGGGCGGGGGGAGTTGCTTAGCCGAGCGGCTCGGTGGGAGCCGGTGCCAGGAGCGCGGCCAGCGCCATGCTTTCCAGCAGCGGCCTCGCGCGGCGGACCCCGATCCGGCGCCCGTGGCTGCGCACCGAGTGCGGGGTCGAGTTGATCAGCCCGAACGTGGCATGCGCGCGCATCCGCAGTTCGGCGGCCTCCGTGCCCTCGTGCAGTCCGGCCAGCACGTCCACCCAGAGTTCAACATAGTTGCGCTGAAGCGTGCGGACCTCGGCCTGGTCCTCGCCGGCCAGGTTGCTGAAGTCCTGGTCCTGGACCCGGATGACGTCCGGGTTGCTCAGCGCAAAGTCGACGTGGAAGGCCACCAGCCCGCCCAACGCCGCCAGATCGCCGTCGGAATCGGCCACCACCCTGCGGCCGCCGTCGAGCAGGTCCTGGCTGACACTGAGCAGCAGGGCGCCGAGGACGGCCTGCTTGCCGGCGAAGTGACGGTAGACCGCCGGTCCGCTGACGCCGGCCGCGGCCCCGAGATCCTCCAGGGAAACGCGGTTGAAGCCCTCCAGGGCAAAGAGCGCAGCGGCGGCGGACAGGAGGGCCTGCCGTCTGTTCGCCTTGGCCTGGCTGCGCTGGGTTGAGGCTGCCTGGGGCGGGGCTGCCTGCGCTGACGGAAGCTGGGCAGTCTGGCTGGGCTCGGTCACCGGCGCATCCCCTCTTTACAAAATGATCCCTGTGTTGGACATCACAGTTAATAGAGACTAACCTAAATCTCAGTTATGCGGTACTAACCGAAATAGTCGGGCGGCCTGAGTTGCCGCTCCGGCGCGCAAGTCCGCGCCGGTCAGGGAACGGAAACAGTCAATGGAGACAATCGCCAGCCGGGTGGATGCGACGAGCACCGCCTACGCCGCGAACCGGGAGGCCCAACTGGGGCTGGCCGGCGAGCTGAGGGAACGGCTCGCCACCGCCGCGCTGGGCGGGCCCGCGAAGTCCCGGGAACGCCACGTGGCGCGCGGCAAGCTCCTGCCGCGCGAGCGCATTGACCAGCTGCTCGACGATGGCAGCCCCTTCCTGGAGATCGCCCCGCTGGCCGCGGACGGCATGTACGACGGCGACTCGCCCGGTGCCGGCGTCATTGCCGGCATCGGGCTGGTGCACGGCCGCCAGGTGCTGGTCATTTCCAACGACGCCACGGTCAAAGGCGGCACCTATTATCCGATGACGGTGAAGAAGCACCTCCGCGCGCAGGAAATCGCCCTGGAGAACCGGCTGCCCTGCATCTACCTCGTGGACTCCGGCGGGGCGTTCCTGCCCAAGCAGGACGAGGTCTTCCCGGACAAGGAACACTTCGGCCGGATCTTCTTCAACCAGGCGAGGATGTCCGCGGCGAAGATCCCGCAGATCGCCTCGGTCATGGGCTCCTGCACCGCCGGCGGCGCCTACGTCCCCGCGATGAGCGACGAGACCGTGATTGTCCGCAACCAGGGCACCATCTTCCTGGGCGGCCCGCCGCTGGTGAAGGCCGCGATCGGCGAGATCGTCACGGCGGAGGAACTCGGCGGAGGCGACGTGCACTCGAAGATCTCCGGGGTCACGGACCACCTGGCCGAGAACGATGAGCATGCCCTCCAGATCGTCCGGGACATCGTCTCCACCCTGCCGAAGCCCTCCGCGCCAGTCTGGGACGTGGACACCGTCGTCGAGCCCGTTGCCGACCCGGATGAGCTCTACGGTGCCGTGCCCACGGACGTCAACGCCCAGTACGACGTGCGTGAGGTCATCGCCCGGCTGGTCGACGGCAGCCGGTTCCACGAGTTCAAGAAGAACTACGGCACCACCCTGGTCACGGGCTTCGCCAAGCTGCACGGCCACCCGGTGGGCATCGTGGCGAACAACGGCGTGCTGTTCAGCGAGTCCTCGCTCAAGGGCGCGCACTTCATCGAACTGTGCGACCAGCGCGGGATCCCGCTGATCTTCCTGCAGAACCTCTCCGGCTTCATGGTCGGCAAGGACTACGAGCAGGGCGGCATCGCCAAGAACGGCGCCAAGATGGTCACCGCCGTCGCCACCGCCAGGGTCCCCAAGTTGACCGTCGTGATCGGCGGGTCCTTCGGCGCCGGCAACTACTCAATGTGCGGACGCGCCTACTCCCCGCGCTTCCTCTGGATGTGGCCGGCGTCGCGGATCTCCGTCATGGGCGGCAACCAGGCCTCCAGCGTGCTCGCCACCGTGAAGCGGGACCAGTACGAGGCCCGCGGCGAGGAATGGTCCGCCGCGGACGAGGAAGCCTTCAAGGCCCCGATCAAGGCCCAGTACGAGGACCAGGGCAGCCCCTACTACTCCACCGCCCGCCTCTGGGACGACGGCGTGATCGACCCCGCGGACACCCGCACCGTCCTGGGACTGGCGCTCGACGTCGTCTCCCGCACCCCGCTGCCGGAGACCTCCTTCGGCCTCTTCCGGATGTGAGCCAGCCATGAATCTTTCTTCGCCGACCATCTCTTCGCCCACCACGCCTTCCGTGGCCACCCCTCCAGCCACCCCCACAACCGGCACCCCGCTGTTCGGCACCGTGCTCGTCGCCAACCGCGGCGAAATCGCCTGCCGCGTCATCCGGACCCTGCGCGCCCTCGGCATCCGTTCGGTCGCCGTCTATTCCGACGCCGACGCCGACGCGCGGCACGTGCGGGAAGCCGACTTGGCGGTCCGGATCGGGCCCGCCGCGGCCACCGAGAGCTACCTCAAGATCGAGGCCATCATCCAGGCCTGCCGCGACACCGGCGCCGAGGCCGTGCACCCCGGCTACGGCTTCCTGAGCGAGAACGTCGACTTTGCCCGCGCCCTCGAAGCCGCCGGCATCACGTTCATCGGCCCCGGCGTCGAATCCCTGAACGTCATGGGCGACAAGATCCGCTCCAAGAACCACGTCACCGGCTACGGCGTCCCCGTGGTCCCGGGCATCGCTGAACCCGGCATGACCGACGCGCGGCTGATCGAGGCCGCGGCCGGCGTCGGCTTCCCGTTGCTGATCAAGCCCTCCGCCGGCGGCGGCGGCAAGGGCATGCACATCGTCGAACGCGCCGAGGACCTGGAAGCCACCCTGGCCACCGCACGCCGGGTCGCCGCGAGTGCTTTCGGCGACGACACCTTGTTCCTGGAACGGCTCGTGCTCACCCCGCGGCACATCGAGGTCCAGATCCTGGCGGACAACCACGGCAACGTCATCCACCTCGGGGAGCGCGAGTGCTCGCTGCAGCGCCGCCACCAGAAGGTCATCGAGGAAGCACCGTCCCCGCTGCTGGAATCCCTGCCCGACGGAGCGGAGATCCGCGCCCGGATCGGCGAAGCCGCCTGCCAGGCCGCGCGCAGCGTCCACTACTCCGGCGCCGGGACCGTGGAATTCCTGGTCTCGGACGCCGCCCCGGACGAGTTCTTCTTCATGGAGATGAACACCCGCCTGCAGGTCGAACACCCCGTCACCGAGATGGTCACCGGCATTGACCTCGTCGAATGGCAGGTGCGCATCGCCGCCGGCGAGGAACTCACGGTGACCCAGGCCGACGTCGTGCTGACCGGCCACTCGGTGGAGGCACGCGTCTACGCTGAGGTGCCAGAGAAGAACTTCCTGCCGTCCATCGGACAGGTCGTGCTGCTGGACGAACTGCCGGACACCGCGAGTGGCAAGGTCCGTGTCGACTCGGCCCTGCTGGAGGGCCTCCAAATCTCGAGCAGCTACGACCCGATGATTTCCAAGGTCATCGCGTGGGGCGAGGACCGGGCTGAGGCTTTGGACACCCTCGATGAGGCGCTCGCCGGGTATACCGCGCTGGGCATCGACACCAACGTCGAATACCTGCGGCTGCTGATCAACGACGCCGACGTCCGCGCCGGACGGCTCGACACCGGCCTGATCGAACGGAAAATGCCGGAGTTCTCCTTCCGGCACCCGGGCGACTTCGAGGTGGCCGCTGCTGCCGTCTTCGCCGCTGCGATGCACGGGCATGAAACGCAGGACGCCGGGACAGGCCCCTGGCATCTCGGTAACGGGTGGCGGCTCGGTGCAGCTGCCCCGCGCCGGATCAGCCTGGGGACCCCCGACGGCGGTATCGCCACGGTGCAGGTATCCGGCTCCTTGGCGCGGGGGACGGCGACCGTGGCAGTCCACGGCGGCCCGCGACGCCCGGCATCATTTCGGTCCACCAAGCGAGGCACCGCGGAGTTGACTCTGGGCGACGAATCCCGCAGCTACGCGCTGGCGCCTGTCCACCGCGGGCCCGTCCCCCCTGGCCCCGGCAACCCGATGCCAACGGAAGTGTTCCTCGGCAACGAGGGCTGGTCCTGCCGGCTCGAGGTGCTCACCCGGGAGACCCGGCTCGCCCGGGTGCTGGCCGCGATCGAACGCGAGGAAGGCGCCGCCGACCCGGCGGTGCGCTCGCCGATGCCCGGCACCGTGGTGTCGGTGTCCGTCGGCAACGGCGACGCCGTGGAGGCCGGCCAGGTCCTGCTCTCGGTGGAAGCCATGAAGATGGAGCACCAGCTCGTGGCGCCCCTGGACGGAACCGTCCACATCAGCGTCGGCTCCGGCGACCTCGTCAAGGCCGATCAGGTGGTGGCAACGATCCACCCCGCTGTTCCGACTGAACCCTCGAAAGCGGAGGACACGATCGAGGAAGCCGTCATCGCGATGGGCGCGGCCGAATGACCGAACCGCACTGATCCCACCGCCTCCACCACGGCACACCAACCCCGGCACACTCAACACCTTTCAACAGACCACCGATGTACCTCAGAAACAGGAGTCACCCCATGGCAGATTTTGAACTCAGCGAGGACTACCAGATCCTTAGCGACACCGTCCGCGAATTCGCCGACGAAGTGGTGGCCCCGGTCTCCGCCAAGCACGACGAAGAGCACAGCTTCCCCTACGAGGTCGTCTCCCAGATGGCGGACATGGGCCTGTTCGGCCTGCCCTTCCCGGAAGAGTTCGGCGGCATGGGCGGGGACTACTTCGCCCTGGCCCTGGCCCTGGAACAGCTCGGCCGGGTGGACCAGTCTGTCGCGATCACCCTCGAGGCCGGCGTCTCGCTCGGTGCGATGCCGATCCACCGCTTCGGGAATGAGGCGCAGAAGCAGGAATGGCTGCCGCTGCTGGCCTCCGGCAAGGCGCTCGCCGGCTTCGGCCTGACCGAGCCGGAAGCCGGCTCGGACGCCGGCGGCACCAAGACCACCGCCAAGCTGGGCGGTGGTGAGTGGGTCATCAACGGCAACAAGGAGTTCATCACCAACTCCGGCACGGACATCACCAGGCTCGTCACCGTCACCGCGGTGACCGGCCAGGAGGAACGCGCGGACGGCAGCATCAAGAAGGAAATCTCCACCATCCTGGTGCCCACCAACACTCCGGGCTTCACAGCGGAAAAGGCCTACAACAAGGTCGGCTGGAACGCCTCGGACACCCACCCGCTGACGTTCAACAACGTCCACGTCCCCGAGGAGAACCTGCTCGGCACCCAGGGCCGCGGCTACGCCAACTTCCTCTCCATCCTGGACGAAGGCCGGATCGCGATCGCGGCCCTGGCCGTCGGCGCGGCCCAGGGCTGCGTGGACCAGTCGGTGAAATACGCCAAGGAACGCAGCGCGTTCGGGCAGAACATCGGCAAATACCAGGCCATCGCATTTAAGATCGCCCGGATGGAAGCCCGCGCCCACACGGCCCGCCTGGCCTACTACGACGCGGCCGCCCGGATGCTTGCCGGCAAGCCGTTCAAGACGCAGGCGGCCATCGCTAAGATGGTCGCAGGCGAGGCAGCCATGGACAACGCGCGGGACGCCACCCAGGTGTTCGGCGGCTATGGCTTCATCAACGAATTCACCGTGGCGCGCCACTACCGCGACTCCAAGATCCTTGAAGTCGGCGAGGGCACCACGGAGGTCCAGCTGATGCTGATCGCCCGCGAACTGGGACTGTAGCCGGCCGGAAGGATCACCGATGATCAACAAAGTTGTTGCCAGCGCCGCCGAGGCTGTCGCGGACATTCACGACGGCGCCTCCCTCGCCGTCGGCGGGTTCGGGCTGTGCGGCATTCCCGTGACGCTGATCGAGGCCCTGCATGAGCGCGGTGCCACGGACCTGGAAACCGTCAGCAACAACTGCGGCGTCGACGACTGGGGCCTCGGGATCCTGCTCAAGGACGGCCGGATCCGGCGCACCATCAGCTCCTACGTGGGGGAGAACAAAGAGTTCGCCCGGCAATACCTTTCCGGCGAGCTGGAGGTGGTCCTCACCCCGCAGGGCACGCTGGCCGAAAAGCTGCGCGCCGGCGGCGCGGGCATCCCCGCGTTCTACACCCCGGCCGGCGTCGGCACCCAGGTGTCCGACGGCGGCCTGCCGCAGAAGTACGACGCCGAGGGCAACGTCGCGATTGCCTCCGCCCCGAAGGAAGTCCGCAGCTTCCACGGCGCCGACTACGTGCTGGAGGAATCGCTGACGCCCGACTTCGGCCTCGTGCACGCCTGGAAGGGTGACCGCCACGGCAACCTCGTCTTCCACGCCACGGCCATGAACTTCAACCCGCTGTGCGCCATGGCAGGGAAGATCACCATCGCCGAGGTCGAGGAACTCGTGCAGCCGGGGGAGCTGGACCCGGAGCACGTCCATGTCCCAGGGATCTTCGTCCAGCGCGTGGTTCTCGCCCCACAGGGTGAGAAACGCATTGAGAAGCGGACGGTTGCGGTGGCCACCGGTGCCTCCGGCGCACCAAAACTGTCGCCAGAGCAGGCAGGAGCCTAGCCGTGGAAACGAACAAAGCCGCAGAGGCCCCGCCCCGTCCCGAGGCCGTGCGCCACGAATACCGGCGCTCCGCCGTCGAACACGACGCCGGTACTGAGGGCAAGGGCTGGACCCGCAATGAACTTGCGGCCCGCGTGGCGCAGGAACTGCACAACGGCCAGTACGTCAACCTCGGCATCGGGATGCCGACGCTGATACCCAACTACATTCCGGCCGGCGTCGAGGTGGTGCTGCATTCGGAAAACGGCATCCTGGGTGTCGGGCCGTACCCGGCCGAGGATGAAGTCGACCCGGACCTGATCAATGCCGGCAAGGAAACCGTCACGGTCAACAAGGGCGCGGCGTTCTTCGATTCCGCCGCCTCCTTCGGCATGATCCGGGGCGGCCACGTCGACGTGGCCGTGCTCGGCGCGATGGAGGTCGCCGTCAACGGCGACCTCGCCAACTGGATGATCCCGGGCAAGATGGTCAAGGGCATGGGCGGCGCGATGGACCTGGTGTTCGGGGCCAAGAAGGTGATCGTGATGATGGATCACGTGGACCGCAACGGCAAGCCGAAAATCGTGGAAACCTGCACGCTGCCGTTGACCGGCAAGGGCTGCGTGGACCGGATCATCACCGACCTCGCCGTGATCGACGTCGTGACCGAGGGCGGGAAGTCCCGGCTGGTGCTGCGGGAACTGGCGCCGAACGTGTCTGTGGAGGACGTCGTGGCGGCCACCGGAGCCGAACTCTTTGAGGAAGACCAGGAACTGACCGTATGAGTGATGCAGGCACGACGTCACCGGGCCCAGGCGCACACCCGGGTGCCGGCACCCCCCGGGTGATCGAGCAGCGCGGCCTCTATTTCGATGAGCTGGAGGAGGGCGTGGTCTACGCCCACCGGCCGGGCCGGACGCTCACGGAGACGGATAACGTCCTGTTCACCACCATGACCATGAACACCCAGGCCCTGCACCTCGACGCGGCCTGGAGCGCCGGGCAGCCCTTCGGCCAGCGGCTGATGAATTCGATGTTCACCCTTGCCACCGTGGTGGGCCAGTCCGTGCCGCAGCTGACCCAGGGCACCATCATCGCCCAGCTCGGCCTGACGGATGTGTCTTTTCCGAACCCGCTGTACCACGGGGACACCCTGTACACGGAGACGGTGGTGACCGGGAAGAGGCTGTCCGCGTCCCGCCCGGGGCAGGGCATCGTGACCATGCAGCACACCGGACGGAACCAGCACGGGGACGTGGTGGCGCTCGCCGCCCGCAGCTGCCTGATGTGGACACGCGAGGCCCACGCCGCTGCCGAGCTGGAAGCGGCGCAAAAGGGGAGAATAGAGACATGAGTTTCCTGATGGGCCCTGCCCTGCTGTTCTGCCCCGCCGACCGCCCCGAGCGGTACCAAAAAGCCGCGGAACGCGCCGATACCGTGATCGTGGACCTTGAGGACGCCGTCGCCCCTGCCGACAAGCAGCGGGCCCGCGGCGCCATCCTTGCCCAGCTCGGCGCCACCGGCGACGTCCCGGAACTGGATCCGTCCCGCACGGTCGTCCGGGTCAACCCGGCCGGCACGGACGAGTTCGAGAAGGACCTGCACTGCCTCAAGCACACGCCCTACCGGCACATCATGCTGGCCAAGGCGGAGAGCGCTGCCCAGCTGAGGGAACTCGAGGGCTACAGCGTGATTGCCCTCTGCGAGACGGCCGCCGGCGTCCTCAACGCCGCCGCCATCGCCGCCGAGCCCAACGTGGTGGCCCTGATGTGGGGTGCGGAGGACCTGCTGGCATCGCTCGGCGGAACCTCCAGCCGGGCGGAGGACGGCAGCTACCGGGCCGTCGCGCTGCACGCCCGTTCCAGCGTGCTGCTGGCCGCCGGCGCCTTCGGCAAGGACGCGATCGACGCCGTCTACGTCAACATCCCGGATCTGGCCGGACTGGCACTTGAATCACGTGACGCGGTGGCGTCCGGATTCTCGTCCAAGGCCTGCATCCATCCGGACCAGGTGGCCGTGGTCCGCGAAGCCTATGCACCCTCGGAGGCCGACGTCTCGGCAGCCGCGGAGCTGCTCGATGCCGCCTCCGCGGCAGGCTCGGGCGTCTTCCAGTTCAAGGGCAAGATGGTCGACGGGCCCATCCTCAAGCACGCCGCGTCCACACTGCGCCGCGCGGGCCGCGTCGGGTCCTGACCGCGGGCCGGCTGCCCACCGACACGTGCAAACCAACGTGTGCCCACCAACGTGTGCCCACCAGCGTGTGCCCGGGTGAAGCTCTGCCGTGTGAAACTCGCCGATTCGCCACAGATGGTCGGATTGGCTGATCGTATTGCGGCCATCTGCGTCAATTGGGTGCCCTGTGGCTCTGAATCCTCGACCATTCTCCGAGGCCTTGTGCCGATGGGTCCCTGGGCGGCTGCCGGCGTCCCGGGGCTGGCGCCGGGCAACTTTGTGGGTGCCGAGGTGGGACTCTGCCGGGCTGGACTTCGCGATTCGCCAGAGATGGCCGGATTGGCTGGGCCTATTGCGGCCATCTGCGTCAATTGAGTGCCCTGTGGCTCTGAATCCTCGACCATTCTCCGAGGCCTTGTGCCGATGCGTCCCTGGGTGGCCGGCGTCCCGGGGCTGGCGCCGGGCAACTTCGTGGGTGCCGAGGTGGGATCCTGCCGGACTGGACTTCGCGATTCGCCACAGATGGCCGGATTGGCTGATCCTATTGCGGCCATCTGCGTCAAATGGGTGCCCTGTGCCGCGCAACCCCAGGCCCGTGCCCCGCATTTGTGCTACGTGTCCCGTGTGGCCGTCATGAACTGGACATGCTCAGTGTGGCCGTCATGAACTGGACATGCTCAGTGTGGCCGTCATGAACTGGACATGCTCTGTGTGGCCGTCATGAACTGGACTTGCTCATTGCTGCCTCCAAGAACCGGACATGTTCAGCGGCGCCAGAGATAGCGGTTCTCCGGCCGGCCCGCGGCTCCGTAGCGGGGCGTCAGCCGGGCATGGCCGTGAACCACGAGGTACTCGAGGTAGCGGCGGGCGCTGACCCGGGACAGGCCCAGTTGCAGCGCCAGGCCGGCCGCGGAGACGTCCTCCGGACTGGCCTTCAGTGCCTCGATGACCGCGTCCAGGGTGGGGCGCGACAGTCCCTTGGGCAGCCGTACGGCGGCCTGGTCCGGCTGGGCGGGCTGACCCGCCGGGGTTTCCGCCACCGCGGACCGGCGGGAGGGCGCCACCAGGCGGTCGATGCTCGCCTGGTCAAGCGGCCCGGAAGCGCCGGAGGCCAGATCGTCCCGCAGCATGACGTACTCGTCGAGCCGTTCGTTCAATGCCTGCGAGGAGAAGGGCTTGACCAGGTAGTGCAGCACCCCGCCGGCCATCGCGCCACGGACCGTGTCAAGCTCCCGGGACGCGGTGATCACGAGGACATCCACCGGCCGCCGGCGCGCGCGCAGCCGCTGCAGGACGTCCAGGCCGGACATGTCCGGCAGATGGATGTCCAGCAACACCAGCTCCGGGCCCAGCTCCGCGGCCAGATCGATGCCCTGCTGCCCGGTGTGGGCCATGGCCACGACGTCGAATCCGCCGCGTGCCAGCAGGAACCCGTGATGGATCCCGGCCACTGCTACGTCATCGTCAATGATGAGGGTGCGTATGGCGTTCATTGGTTTTGTAGTTCCGCCTCTTTTGTTCTGAGCACTACCGAGAAGCAGGCTCCGCCCAACGCCGATGAGGATACTGCCGCCCGGCCTCCGCGCCGGAGGGCAACCCGCTGGACCAGGGCCAGCCCAAACCCGCGGCTGTTGATTCCCTCGGACTCCTTGCTGGTCACGCCGGGCTCGAACACTTTAGCGCGTTCAGGAACCGGGACGCCGGGTCCGTCGTCCTCCACCACGATGGTCCGCCCGCCGTCGGCGCTCTCGCCCAGCCGGATGGCAACAGTGCTGTCGTAACCCGCAGCGTCCACAGCGTTGTCGATCAGGTTGCCCAGCACCGTGATGACGTCGCCCGAGTCATCAACCGAGCACAGCGAATCCGGGCTGACGATGATCTCGATGCCGCGCTCGGCGCAGACCGTGGACTTCGCGATCAGCAGCGCCTGGACGCCGTGGTCGGTGATTCCGGCCGCCAGCGGCCGGTTCGCGAAGACGGCGTCGTTGTGGCTGCGGCCCAGGTATTCGATGGCTTTGTCCTGCTTTCCGAGCTCCAGCAGCCCGGAGATGACGTGCAGTTTGTTGGCAAATTCGTGCGCCTGGGCGCGGAGTGCCTGCGTCACGTCCACGGCGCCGTCGCGGTCACGCAGGACCGTGTGGAGCTCGGTGCGGTCGCGCAGGATCAGCACCTTTCCGACTTCGCGGCCGTCGACGGTGGCCGCATTGACCTTGCCCAGCAGGATCCGTTCACCCGAGAGCACCAGTTCCTCCGTGGCGGATCCGGCCGAGAGCAAGCGGAGGACCGCCGGTTCCAGGCTTGCCGCTGCAGGGGTCCCGGTGATGTCCCCTGCCAGGGCGAGCAGGCGGCGTGCCTCATCGTTGACCAGCGCGACCCTGCCGTCGGCGTCCACCGCCACCAGTCCTTCACCCAGGCCGTGGAGCATGGCGTCGCGCGTTTCCAGCAGGGCAGCGATGTCCTCGGGCTCGAGTTTGTAGATCCGCCGCCACACCAGTTTCGAGACATACATCGCGCCCAGCGAACTCAGCAGTGCCGCCCCGAGCAGCCAGCCGAACAGCTGCGGCATGTCCTCATGGAGGTCGGCGGCCAGGGTGCTCTCCAGCACCCCCACGGATGCGGAGCCGATCACGGCGCCGGCCGCATCGAAGATGGGAACCTTCACCCGCCAGGACTCACCGAGCGTGCCCGTCTGGGTACCCACGTAGATCTCCCCGGACAGCGGCACGGACGGATCGGTGGAGACCGGCCGGCCGATTTCCGCCGGATTGGGGTGCGACTGACGGACCCCGTGCCGGTCCGTCACCACCACATAGGTGACGTTGGATGCCTGCCGGATGACTTCCGCGATCGGCTGGATGGTCTGCGCCGGCGACGATGTGCCGAACGCGTTGATGACCGAGGGCAACTGGGCAACACTTTCGGCGACGCCGATCAGCCGGCCCTTGTAGGCGTCACGGAGCTGTTGTTCCTGCATCCGGATGGTCACGGCCCCCACCACCGTGAGGACAGCCAGCACGATGCCCAGCTGCAATGCGACCAGCTGGAACCGAAGGGGAATCTTGTGAAACATGTCACAAGTTTCCCATTGGGGGCGCAGCCCGCCCGCCAAAAAGACGGCCGGGGCCGTGACCAATATGACCACTACTACCTCTACGGCCAAATGCTGTTGCCGTTCGGCGGGCGCTCCTAGGGTCAGTGACGTGATTCCAATGATGTGCATCACATTCGCCCTAGGAGAAACCATGACTTCCCAGAACTTTTTCACGCGGCCCGCTTTCACGCGTCCCACCCACACACGTCGCGCCGCCCTCATTGCCGGCGCCGCCGGAGTCGTCCTGGCCATGTCCGCCTGCGCGGGAAGCGGAACCGGCACCGCTGCCGGCGGGTCCGCGGGCGCCGATCCGATCAAGAAGCTCAGCATCATCGTCCCGGCCAACCCCGGCGGTGGCTGGGACCAGACCGGACGTGCCATGCAGCAGGACCTGCAGACCAACAAGCTCGTCTCCTCCGCCCAGGTCACCAACATTGGCGGCGGCGGCGGGACCAACGGCCTCGCCAAGCTCGCCACCGAGAAGGACGTCAACACCCTCATGGTGATGGGCTACGTCATGGTGGGTGCGGTCGAGACCAATGGCGCCAAGACCCGGCTCGAAGACACCACCCCGATCGCGCGGCTCACTGAAGAGCCGCTGGTTCTCGTGGTGCCGGCGTCGTCGAAATACCAGTCGGTCGCCGACCTCGTCGCGGACATCAAGGCCAACGGCAAGGGCGTGGCCATCACGGGTGGCTCGGCCGGGGGCGCGGACCACATCCTGGCCGGGCAGATCCTGAAATCCCAGGGCGTGGAGGCGGACAAGCTGAACTACATCGGCTACTCCGGCGGCGGCGAGTCCATCGCGGCGCTGCTCGGCAACAAGGTCCAGGCCGGCATCTCCGGCGTGGGCGAGTATGCCGAACAGGTCAAGGCCGGCAAGGTCCGGGCGCTCGCCGTCTCCGGAAAGGCCGAGGCCCCGGCGCTTCCCGGGATCAAGCCGCTCAAGGACCAGGGGATCGACGTCGTGCTGACCAACTGGCGCGGCGTGGTGGCCCCCGGGTCCATCGACGACGCCCAGCGAGCGAAGCTGACCGACGTCGTCACCAAGCTGCACGCGTCAGAGGCCTGGAAGTCCACCCTGACCAAGAACAACTGGGACGACGCGTTCCTGGCCGGTGACGGCTTCAAGACCTTCCTGACCGAGGACATCGCCAAGGTCAAGACCACCCTGACCCAGATCGGCCTGGTCAAGTAACAGTGTCTGACCTCGCATCAACGTCTGCACCCGCCGCGGCGCCCCCTGCGGCGCCCGCCAAGCGGCCGACCGGGGAGATCCTGTTCGCCCTCGTGTTCGTCAGCGTGGGCGTCGCGGGCCTGGCGACGGCGGGATCCATTCCGATCCCGCCGTCGGAGACCGGCATCGGCCCGCGTGCCTTCCCCTACATCGTGTGCGGCTTGCTGGTGCTGTGCGGCGCCGGGGTGGTCCTGCAGGTCCTCCGCGGCAAAGTCGGGCAGGCCGAGGACAGCGAAGATCTGGACGTGACCGCAAAGACCGACTGGGTTGCCCTGGCCAAACTGGTGGGTTTCGTGGTGCTGCACATCTTCCTGATCGAGCCGGCCGGCTGGCCGGTGGCCGCCGCCGTGCTCTTCAGCGGTGCCGCCTGGTCCCTGGACGCCAAACCCCTCTGGAAGGCGATCGCCGTGTCCGTGATCCTGGCGCTGGTGCTGCAGTACGTCTTCGGCGGCCTGCTCGGCGTGTCCCTGCCGCCAGGGCCGCTGTTCGAGGGGGTGCCGTTCTTCCATGGATAGCTTCATGCTCCTGCTCGAAGGATTCAGCACCGCGCTGCAGCCCGTCTACCTGCTCTACGCCCTGGGCGGGGTCTTCGTCGGCACCGCCGTCGGCGTGCTGCCCGGCATTGGCCCCGCCATGACCGTGGCCCTGCTCATGCCCATCACCTATGCCCTGGACCCCGCGGCTGCGTTGATCGTGTTCGCCGGGATCTACTACGGCGGCATGTACGGCGGTTCCACCACCTCCATCCTGCTGAACACGCCGGGCGAGTCCTCCTCGATCGTCACGGCGCTCGAAGGAAACAAGATGGCCAAGGCCGGCAGGGGAGCGGCAGCCCTGGCGACGGCGGCGATCGGATCCTTCATCGCGGGCACCATCGCGACGGTCCTGCTGACCTTCCTGGCGCCCGTCGTGGCCGACTTCGCCGTCGGCCTCGGCCCCGTGGACTACGTGGCCCTCATGGTGGTGGCCTTCCTGACCGTCGGTGCGCTGCTGGGCGCCTCCGTCCTGCGCGGCCTGGCATCCCTGGCGCTCGGGCTGTTCATCGGCCTGATCGGTATCGATGACAGCACGGCCCAGCAGCGCTTCACGTTCGACAACCCCACCCTGGTTGACGGCGTCGACATGGTCCTCGTGGCCGTGGGCCTCTTTGCCCTCGGCGAGGCGCTTTATGTCGCATCGAAGCTGCGGCACGGCCCGGTGGAGCTGATCCCGGTCAGCAAGGGCAAGAACGCCTGGCTGTCCAAGGAGGACTGGAAGCGGTCCTGGAAGCCGTGGCTGCGTGGAACCTTCATCGGGTTCCCGATCGGCACCGTCCCGGCCGGCGGCGCGGACGTCTCCACGTTCCTGTCCTACGCCGCCGAGCGGAAGCTGGCCAAGGGCGCCAACAAGGCCCAGTTCGGCAAAGGCGCGATCGAAGGCGTCGCCGGACCGGAAGCGGCCAACAACGCCGCGGCCGCCGGTGTCCTGGTGCCGTTGCTGACCCTCGGAATCCCGACGACGGCGACGGCGGCCATGATGCTCACGGCGTTCCAGCGCTACCAGATCCAGCCCGGCCCGCTCCTGTTCGAAAACCAGGGCGCGCTTGTCTGGACCCTGATCGCATCGCTGTACGTCGGCAACCTCATGCTCCTGGTGCTGAACCTGCCCCTGGTGGGCCTGTGGGTGAAGATCCTGCAGATCCCGCGGCCCTACCTCTACGCCGGCATCCTGGTCTTCGCCGCCCTCGGCGCCTTCTCGGTGAACTTCTCCCCGAGCGACGTCGGCATCCTGCTGATAGTGGGCATCCTGGGCTACTTCATGCGCCGCTACGGCTATCCCGTGGCGCCCATGGTGGTGGCGATGATCCTGGGACCGATGTTCGAGGTGCAGTTGCGGCGCTCGCTGCAGCTCTCGCAAAACGACCCCACGGCCCTGTTCTCCTCACCGTTCGCCCTGGTGGTGTACGTCTCCATGGCACTGATCTTCGCCGCCTCGTGGTGGCTGCGCCGCCGCCAGGCAACGTTGGAGGCTGCGCCGGCGAAGGAAGAGGTGTCCGTCTAAGCGCGGGCGTTGGACTGAATTGCCGCAAATGGCCGGAATGACGACACTCATTCCGGCCATTTGCGGTAAACGGGCCCATGGGAACGCACCGCGCCGGGCCGCACCGCCCGGGGCCGCACCGCCCCGGGCCGCACGCCTCCGACGCCGGGCCTCACGCCTCCGACGTCGGGCGCGGCGCCGGGAGCCGCGACGGCGGGATGACGACATACAGCGGGGTCCGGATCCAGCGCTGGCCCGTCGCACGGAACTCGGCCCGGGTGGAGAAATGGTAGAGGTAGCTGGTGGCACGTATCCAGTGCGGCCGTCCGCCGGCGAACGGGTCGTGGCGCAGCAGCCGCAGCGTGGGCCGGTCCGCCGCCAGCAGCTTGGCCAGGAACGCGTAGAACCACTCCTCGTGCACGGTACGCAGCGGCAGGAACCACATCAGCCAGTCCAGCCGCAGGTGGTATGGGGCGTACTGGCGCGGGATGCGCCGGACGTCGCCGGGCTTGCCCTTGAACCCGTACTCCCGCCAGTCCGCGTCGTCCCCGGGGTCCTCGTCGAGGGTCCCCTCCACCACGATCTCGATCCGCCGCTTCGTGACGGTGCCGAACGCGCCGTAGGTGTTGACCAACTGCCAGCGGTTGAAGGATGCGTTCATCAACTGGTGGTGGGAGAAGAGGTTCTCGATGGGCCGGTAGCTGAGCACCACCAGCAGCACGGTGGCCACAAGGACCACCACCAGCCAAGGAACCGGCGCCTGGCTGCCCACCCCGGCTGCGCCCACCGCCGCTCCTGCTCCGGTTCCTGCGGACGGGGACACAGCCGCGGCATGCCAGTCCAGCGGGATCGCCGGAATCACGGCGTGCGCCACGGGATCGCTGACCGCCGCGAAGGCCAGGATGATCGCCATCCAGTTCAGCCAGGCGAAATTTCCGCTCGCCACCAGCCACAGCTGGGTGAAGATGATGATTCCGGCGGCGGCGCTGGCCAGCGGCTGCGGGGCAAAGAGGAAGAAGGGCACCACCAGTTGGGCGAAATGGTTGCCCAGGACCTCCAGCCGGTGCCAGGCCTTGGGGAGCAGGTGGGCCTGCCGGCTCAGCGGCCCCGGCATCGGCTGGGTCTCGTGGTGGTAGTACAGCGCCGTCAGGTCCCGCCATTCCTGGCCGCCCCGGATCTTGATCAGGCCGGCGCCGAACTCCAGCCGGAACACCAGCCAGACCAGCAGGATCAGGATGGTCCGGGGCGGGGGAGTCTGGTCGGAGCCAAGGAAGGCCACCGTGAACCCGGCCTCCAGCAGCAGCATCTCCCAGCCGAAGCCGTAGAACGTCTGCCCCACGTTCACGATCGACATGTACAACAGCCACAGGGCCAGGAACGCGATGAGCGGAACCCACGGCGGCCCGAGCTGCGGCAGCCCGGCGATGAGCGTGGCGGCAATGGCCATGCCGCTCCAGCACACCGTCCGCAGCAGCCGGTCCGAGTAGCGCCAGCGGAACAGGCTGGGCCGGCCCAAACGGTTGAAGCCCTCGAGATACGCCGGCACCGGCAACAGGCCGCGCTCGCCGAGGAGGGCCGGGAACTGGTTCAGCGAGGAGAGGAAGGCCACGAAATACAGGGTGGCGGTGCTGCGCTGCAGCACCTGCCGGGCGAACTCGTACTCCGGCGCGTCGAACCACGCGGTCCACTCCACGTTTTCCACGTTACGCCTCCGCCCTGCTGCGTCAACGAGCGGCGGAAGACTCAACCCGACGGCGTCGAGCTGGCACTTCACGGCACTGCTGCACGCCGCGACTGCCGTGAAGTGCCACCTCGAGGCGGACGCGGCGCAGCGGCGCGGTGCGGGATACTTGAATCATGCAGCCGCGCAAAATCGTCCTCCTCGGGTCCACTGGTTCCATCGGCACACAGGCGATTGACGTCGTCGACGGCGCCCCGCACCTTTTTGAGGTCGTCGCGCTCAGCGCCGGCGGCAGCAACCTCGAACTCCTGGCCCGGCAGGCCGTCCACACCCGCGCCCAGGCTGTCGGTGTCGCCTCCGGTGATGCCTCCGCCCTCCGGCGCATGATCGACGACGCCGCCCGCGCGGCAGGACTCATCGGGTACAGCCCCGAACTCATCACCGGCCCCGACGCCTCCACCCGGGTCGCGGAAATCACCGCCGACGTCGTCCTCAACGGCATCACCGGCTCGATCGGACTTGCCCCCACCCTGGCCGCCCTCGCCTCCGGGGCAACGCTGGCACTGGCCAACAAGGAGTCCCTGATCGTCGGCGGTGCCCTGGTCAAGGCCGCGGCCCGCGAAGGGCAGATCGTCCCCGTGGATTCGGAGCACTCGGCCATTGCCCAGTGCCTGCGCTCCGGCTCCGCCGCGGAAGTGGACCGGCTGATCCTGACGGCATCGGGCGGGCCGTTCCGCGGCAAGAGCCGGGACGAACTGCACGACGTCTCACCGCAGGACGCCCTGGCCCACCCCACGTGGGACATGGGCCTCATGGTCACCACCAACTCCGCCAGCCTCGTCAACAAGGGCCTGGAGGTGATCGAGGCGCACCTGCTCTTCGACATCCCCCTGGAGAAGATCGACGTCGTGGTCCACCCGCAGTCCGTGGTGCATTCCATGGTCCAGTTCGTCGACGGCTCCACGATCGCCCAAGCCTCGCCGCCGGACATGCGCCTGCCCATTGCCCTCGGCCTCGGCTGGCCGGACCGGGTCCCCGGATCCGCCAGGGCCTGCGACTGGGGCAAGGCCACCAGCTGGACGTTCGAGCCGCTGGACACCGTGGCGTTCCCCGCCGTCGACCTCGCGAAGGCGGCCGCCACGCAGGGCAGCACCTTCCCGGCCGTGTTCAATGCCGCGAACGAGGAAGCGGTGATGGCCTTCCACGCCGGGCAGATCCGGTTCACCGACATTGTGGACACCATCGATGCCGTCCTCAGCGAACACTCAGGCTCCTCCGGGCTGACGGTGGAGTCCGTACTGGATGCTGAAAGATGGGCACGCGCCCGCACCCACGAACGTTTAGCCGTAAGAAGCGTCTAGGAAGCAGCAGATCACAGTATGAGCCCCGTCCTCCTCTTTGTCCTCGGTGTCGTCTTCGTGGCGATCGGCATCGCCGTGTCCATTGCCCTGCATGAAGTCGGGCACCTGCTCCCGGCCAAGCTCTTCAAGGTCCGCGTGACCAAATACATGATCGGTTTCGGACCCACCGTCTGGTCGAAGAAAAGGGGCGAAACCGAGTACGGCCTCAAAGCCATCCCGCTGGGCGGCTACGTGTCCATGATCGGGATGTACCCGCCGAACAAGGAAGACGGCACCGTCCGGACCTCCAGCACCGGAATGTTCCAGTCACTGGCATCCGATGCCCGCTCCCTGGCCCACGAGGAAATCGGCCCCGGCGACGAAACCCGGGTCTTCTACCGGCTGCCGGTCTGGAAAAAGATCATCATCATGCTCGGCGGGCCCGCGATGAACCTGCTGATCGGCGTCGTGCTGACCGCGGTGCTGCTGATGGGATTCGGCGCCGCCAGCCAGACCACCACGATCGCGGACGTCTCCAAATGCCAGGTCAAGGCCGGCGAGACCGTGGACCCGGACTCCGCCGACTGCAAGCCCACCCCGGCCGCGGCCGCGGGCCTGTTGCCGAATGACACCATCACCTCTTTCGACGGCAAGGCCGTCACCAGGTGGGACGAACTCACCGGCTGGATCCGCGCCTCGGCGGGCCGGCAGGTGAGCATCACCGTGGAGCGCGGCGGCGCCACCGTCTCGACAACCGTCACGCCCGTGCTCTCCGCCCGCCCGGTTCTCGGTCCCGACGGCCGCCAGGCCAAGGCCGCTGACGGAAGCCTCCAATACCAGGACGTCGGCTTCCTGGGCATCGGCGCCCAGACGGCACTCGTGCAGCAGCCGGCGTCGGCCGTGCTGCCGATGGCGGGGGAGAACATCAAGCAGGTCGCCGGTGTGGTGGTGAACCTGCCGGAGCGCGTGGCCGGTGTGGCCAAGGCAGCCTTCAGCGAGGAACCCCGGGACCCCAACGGCCCCATCAGCGTGGTGGGCGTGGGCCGCGTGGCCGGCGAGGTCGCCGCGATGGAGGAAGTCCCGCTGCAGTCCCGCTTCGCCGCCCTGGTGGGTCTGCTGGCCGGACTCAACTTCGCCCTGGCCGTCTTCAACCTCATTCCGCTGCTGCCGCTCGACGGCGGCCACATCGCGGGCGCGCTGTACGAGGGGGCCCGGCGCCAGATCGCCAAGCTGTTCGGCCGCCCGGATCCCGGCGCCTTCGATATCGCCAAGCTGCTCCCGGTGACGTATGTGGTGGCGGTGCTGCTGATGGGCATGGGCGCGCTGCTGATCTACGCCGACATCGTCAAGCCGGTCAACCTCTTCGGATAGGCCCGGCTGGTATTTCAGCCAAATTCCGCTGACTGTCATTCATAAGCCTATTTAGGCTGATTTTAAGTAATCAGTTGAAAACGGTTGATTATTCCGGATCAGCTCCCTAGGCTGGGGTCATGTACGTCATGACAATCGACCAGCGCGGCAGCACGGGCGACATCGACCGGGTCCCCGGCCTCCTGAAGGGGCTCAGCGCACTCTCCACCGCCGGGCGCTTTGAGCGTTCGGTGGGCGACGAGGTCCAGGGCGTCGTGGAACGGGCCGACGAGGTGGTGGAGATCGCCCTTCACGCCCTGCGCAGCGGCCGCTGGTATGTCGGGATCGGAGTGGGGGAGGTGGACCTGCCGCTGCCCGCCAGCCCGCGCGAAGGCTCCGGTCCCGCCTTCGTGGCGGCCCGGTCCGCCGTCGACCGGGCCAAGGGGGCGGCCGCCCATGTTCCCCTCGCCGTGGTTGCCGGCCGCGACCGCCGCCGGGCAAATGCAAATGCAGCAACCACGGCCGCGGACGGCGCCAGCGGATCCCAGGGGGCCAGGGCCTGCGCCAATGCGGAGGCGGTGCTCCGACTGATTGGCCGCCTGGTCCAGGACCGGACCGCGGCGCAATGGAAGGTGGTGGACGTGCTGCGCTCGGTGCGGCAAGACACCCACGGAACCCACGGCAGCCAAAAAATAGCGGCACAGAAACTCGGAATCACGGAGCAGTCGGTGAGCCGCGCAGTCCTGCGCTCGGGCTGGCAGGAAGAATGGGCCGCGAGGCCGGCCGCAGAACTGCTGCTGACCCTCGCCCACGACAGCACCGAAGGAGAGAAGTGAACGCCCTGTGGATCACGCTGGCCCTGCTCACCGCAGGATTCGTCGGCTGGCCGGTCACTGCCTGGGTGTTCCGCCTCGCCCGCACCATTGATGACCGGGCCGACGCCGGAAGCGGCGCCGTCGGGGACGCGGCCGAGGACCCCGCCGCCGACTCCACCACAGACCCCGACCTTCAGGCGGCCCCGGAGCCGGCCGGGCAGGACGGAGCAGCGCCTACCCCGGCAGTGGCGGCCGCCGCGCCGCCCGCCGAGACCGTCAGCAGCGTGCGCATCCTGCGCGGCGGTGCCATTATCGGCATCCTGGAACGGTTCGCCGTGTGCCTGGCGATCCTGGCCGGCCAGCCCGTCGCCATCGCCTACGTCGTGGCCATCAAGGGCCTCGGCCGGTTTGCCGAGTTGAAAGCCACCCCGGTGGCGGCCGAGCGGTTCATCATCGGAACCCTCACCTCCATGCTCTGGGCAGCCGGTGTCGCCGCCCTGGCCAAGGTCCTCTTCCTCGGCTGACCGCGTGCCCCGGAGCCTCCGGATGGGAACCGGGCAAACAGGGCGATAGTGTATCCATATGACTGTTTTTGCTGTGGAGTACGTGTACGACGCCGAATCATCCGAGGTCCGCGATGCCAGCCGCCCGGCGCACCGCGAATGGACCGCGGATCTTGCCCGTGACGGCGCCCTGCTGGCCAGCGGCCCTTACGGCGACGGTGCAGGCGCGCTGCTCATCTTCAAGGCCGCCGATGAGGCGGCCTTGAATGACCTTCTGCGGCAGGACCCCTTCGCAGCCGCCGGTGCCATCTCGGGCACCCGCACCACCGTGTGGGCGCCGCTGACCGGTCTTCTGGCCGAGCACGCCTAGCCCGTCCCGCCCGCACCTTCGCAACTTCGAATTCTAAAAGGGAGTCCATGTGACCTCGGTCAGCCTGGGAATGCCGTCAGCACCGCCCCCCGTTCTTGCCCCCCGCCGCAAGACGCGCCAGATCAAGGTGGGATCAGTCGGCGTCGGCTCCGATTCGCCCATCAGCGTTCAGTCCATGACCACGACGCCGACGACCGACATCAACGCCACCTTGCAGCAGATCGCGGAACTCACGGCCTCCGGCTGCGACATCGTGCGCGTCGCCTGCCCGTCGGCCGATGACGCCGAGGCGCTGCCGATCATCGCCAAGAAGTCCCAGATCCCGGTGATCGCGGACATCCACTTCCAGCCGAAGTACGTCTTCGCCGCGATCGAGGCCGGCTGTGCCGCCGTTCGCGTGAACCCGGGCAACATCCGCAAGTTCGATGACCAGGTCAAGGAGATCGCCCGCGCCGCCAAGGACCACGGCACCTCCATCCGGATCGGCGTCAACGCCGGATCCCTGGAACCGGGCATCATGAAGAAATACGGCAAGGCCACCCCGGAAGCCCTCGTGGAATCCGCCGTCTGGGAGGCGTCGCTCTTCGAGGAGCACGGTTTCCACGACTTCAAGATCTCCGTCAAGCACAACGACCCGGTCATCATGGTTGCCGCCTACGAGATGCTGGCCGAAAAGGGCGACTGGCCCCTGCACCTCGGCGTCACGGAGGCCGGACCGGCCTTCCAGGGCACCATCAAGTCCGCCACGGCGTTTGGCGCCCTGCTCTCCCGCGGGATCGGCGACACCATCCGCGTCTCCCTCTCGGCCCCGCCGGTCGAGGAAATCAAGGTGGGCAACCAGATCCTGCAGTCGCTCAACCTGCGCCCCCGCAAGCTGGAAATCGTTTCCTGCCCGTCCTGCGGCCGCGCCCAGGTGGACGTCTACACGCTCGCCGAGCAGGTCACCGCTGGCCTGGAAGGGATGGAAGTCCCGCTGCGCGTGGCAGTCATGGGCTGCGTGGTCAATGGTCCCGGCGAGGCCCGCGAGGCCGATCTCGGCGTTGCCTCCGGCAACGGCAAGGGCCAGATCTTTGTCAGGGGCGAGGTCATCAAGACTGTCCCGGAGGATCAGATTGTTGAGACACTGATCGAAGAAGCCATGCGTATCGCAGAAGAGATGGGGGACGCCGATGGCGAAGATGCTGTCAAGGGTAGCCCCGTGGTTAGCGTCTCGTAAGGACGACGCCGCTCCCGGCGTCGTCGTCCGGGTCCTTGGCGGCGCGGACACCGGACAACTGCTGGCGCTGGCGCACCGGGACGCCGTCGCCAATGTCTTCATCCTCTCGCACCTGGAGACCGCAGGTACGGCGTCTCCCACGGCCGGGGGCGCCAGCATTCTTGGCGTCTTCGACGGCGGCACCCTCCTCGGTGCCTGCTGGGCCGGCGCCAACCTGGTGCCGATCGAGCTGGCGCCCGAGCTCGCCGGCCTCATTGCGATGGCCGCGCACCGCTCCGGGCGCCGCTACGCCTCGATCTTTGGCCCCGCCGAAACTGTGCTGGCTCTCTACGCGGCGCTGGAGCAGCTCGGCCAGACCGCCCACGAAGTCCGGGACCACCAGCCCCTGCTGACGATCGCGGGGCCGCCCGCCGTCCGGCCCGAGCCCGCACTCGGCTTTGGCCAGCTGGCTGACTTCGACAAGATCCTGCCCGCATGCGCCGCAATGTTTGAGGAAGAAGTGGGCTATTCGCCCTACCTCGGCGGCAAGGAGTATTACAGCCGGCGCGTCAAGAGCCTCATCCGCCAGGGCCATTCCCTCGTGCACGTGAACGCCGCCGGCGATGTGGTCTTCAAAGCCGAACTCGGCGCGGTCACGCCGGAAGTGACCCAGGTCCAGGGTGTCTGGATGAATCCCGACTTCCGCGGACTGGGACTGAGCGCGGGCTACATGGCCGCCGTCGTCGTCCTCGCCCAGACCCTCGCGCCGGTGACCAGCCTGTACGTCAACGGGTTCAACGCCAAGGCACGCGCCACCTACGATCGGGTGGGCTTTCGCCAGGTGGGCACGTTCGCTACAGTGCTCTTCTAGCGGGCAAATGCCGGCTGGCCGGTCTAGTTTTTTGGGGGAAACATGAAGACATCAGTGCTGCGCATTTTCGGGGCCTCGGCGCTCCTCGCCTGGGGCGCCATGGGATTGGCCGCATGTGGCACGCCCACCGGCTCGCCGGATACAGCCAAGAGTGCGCAAGCCCAGGCCGCAACCACGGTTCCCAGCGCGGCCACGACGCCTACTCCCACCCAGACGCAAGCCAAGGCTTACACGAGCGATGAACTGACGGCCCTCGTGGCACAGTTGAAGGATGCGCACGGCAAGCCGCTCACCGTGATGCCGCTTGCCGATCTCAAGAAGTCGGTCGAACAGGCAAAGTCCTTGCTGGCATCGATCTCGGTGGAACCCGCGGAGTGCGCGGCTCTGGCCCTTGGTGGCCAGGCAGCCTCGACCGAGGGCACGGCGGTCGCGGCGGGGGTGGCCCAAGATGCCGGGACGGGCGCTTCCACGGGTGTCTCCCTGGCGTTCCGGGCTGACGCCAAGCTCCTCAAGAAGGGACTCGCCCAGGTCGAGGACTTCAATAAGTGCTCAGCCCTTTCATTCACGACCAATGGCACCAAAGTGGACCTCAAACTGACCAAGCTGGCCGGAGTCGGCTCAACCCCGGGCACCGTCGCGTACCGGACAGACACCGCACTGCCGGGTGGCCGGAAGCAATCTGCGATCACCGGACAGGTGATCCAGGACGGCGTTCTCATCACCGTCAGCGCGGCAGGTGGCGGCAGCGAGGCCGACGCCATCTCCCGGGCCGGAAAATTACTGGATCAGGCCGCCGCGCTCGTCGGGAAGTAGCCCGATTGCCGCCGCGCATGGATCCGCAACGACATGCCGAAAATATCCGGTTGCAGACTATTGCTTCCCGGCCGCATGTCACATAGGTTCTACCTAGCCGTGTCGCATAGGCGCGCGCACTCCCCAACGCATTTTCCGGGGAAGACAACGCCTGGAGACGACACCAAGTAGCTCGCAGCCTGAGATCTGGGGGTGCTGGGGCCACGGAGCCACGCCATGACGGGATGACCAGCCGGAAAACGGCCAGGGGCTTCCATCAGTTATGGCGTGGCTCTTCCATGCGCCGCGCTCCGCAGAAGCGGGGCAGAAGCGGGGGAGAAGCGGAGGAGAAGCGGGGCCGCAGCGGGGCCGGCGCGGCAAAGCGGTGCACTCTGGACGGTAGATTAGTACCTAGATGCTTTTCTTAGGCTTTGCCCGCACTTCCCCAGAAACGGATACCCCACCTGTGGTCCTTCGACTCTCCAAGCTGTTCCTGCGCACCCTGCGCGAAGATCCCGCCGACGCCGAGGTGGCCAGCCACCGGCTCCTGGTCCGCGCCGGCTACATCCGGCGGGCCGCGCCCGGCATCTACACCTGGCTGCCGCTGGGGCTCAGTGTGCTGCGCAAGGTGGAGCAGGTCATCCGCGAGGAAATGACCGCCATCGGAGCCCAGGAAGTCCACTTCCCGGCGTTGCTGCCCAAGGAACCCTACGAGGCCACGAACCGCTGGACCGAATACGGCGAGGGCATCTTCCGGCTCAAGGACCGCAAGGGCAACGACTACCTTCTGGCCCCCACGCACGAGGAAATGTTCACCCTGCTGGTCAAGGACCTGTACTCCTCGTACAAGGACCTGCCGCTGAGCATCTATCAGATCCAGAACAAGTACCGCGACGAGGCGCGTCCGCGCGCAGGCCTGCTGCGCGGCCGCGAATTCATCATGAAGGATTCCTACTCCTTCGACGTCGACGACGCCGGCCTGGACGACAGCTACGCCGCCCACCGCGGCGCGTACCTGAAGATCTTCGAGCGCCTCGGCCTCGAAGTGATTCCGGTTGCTGCCACCGCCGGCGCCATGGGCGGGTCCAAGAGCGAGGAATTCCTGCACCCCACCGAGATCGGTGAGGACACCTTCGTGCGCTCGGCCGGCGGCTACGCGGCCAACGTCGAGGCCGTCACCACAGTGGTCCCCGCGGACATCGACTTCAGCAACGCCCCGGCCGCCGAAGTCCGGGACACCCCGGACACCCCCACCATCGAAACCCTCGTCGACGCCGCCAACGTGCTGGTTCCGCGCACAGAGGCCGACGGCGGCCCCTGGACCGCCGCCGACACGCTCAAGAACGTCGTCCTCGCCGTGACGCTGCCCACCGGCGAACGCCAGATCGTCGTCATCGGCCTCCCCGGAGACCGCGGTGTGGACCTCAAGCGCGTCGAGGCGAACATCGGGTCCTTCCTGCCGATTGCCGGTGAGATCACGCTCGAAGCCGCCAATGAGGACGACCTCAAGAAGCAGCCCCTGATCGTCAAGGGCTACCTCGGCCCCGGCATGTCCCTGGACGCGCCGCTGCTGGGCAGCGAGGGCGCCGCAAAGCTGCTCTACCTCGTGGATCCCCGCGTCGTCAGCGGCTCTGCCTGGGTCACCGGCGCCAACGAGGCCGGCAAGCACGTCTTCGGCCTCGTCGCCGGACGCGACTTCGGCTGGGACGGAGTCATCGAGTGCACCGAGGTGCGCGCCGGCGACGAGGCGCCCGACGGTTCCGGTCCCCTCGAAACCGCCCGCGGCATCGAAATGGGCCACATCTTCCAGCTGGGCCGGAAGTACGCCGCCGCCCTGGACCTGAAAGTCCTGGACCAGAACGGCAAGCAGGTGGTGGTGACCATGGGCTCCTACGGCGTCGGCGTCACCCGCGCCGTGGCGGCCCTGGCAGAGTCCAACCACGACGACCGGGGCCTGGTCTGGCCGCGCGCCGTCGCCCCCGCCGACGTCCACGTTGTGGCCGTGGGCCGCGGCGAGGAGATCTTCGCCGCCGCCGAAAAACTGTCCCTGGAGCTCGAGGCTGCCGGCCTGGACGTCATTTATGACGACCGCCCCAAGGTTTCCCCCGGCGTGAAGTTCGGCGACGCCGAACTCGTCGGCGTCCCCACCATCCTCGCCGTCGGGCGCGGACTCGTGGACGGCGTCGTGGAGATCAAGGACCGCCGCAGCGGCAGTGCCGAGAATGTAGCCGTTGACAAGGCTGTTGACTACGTGGTCAACGCCGTGCGCAACAGCTGATGCCGCGCCGTCCCGGGCGCCGTACTAAGCCGTACTAAGTAATGGTCTCCGGACTCGAATCGATCCAGCTCGGAACTGTCATCCTGATCGTCGTGGCCGGCCTGGCGGCCGGATGGGTCGACGCCGTCGTCGGCGGCGGCGGGCTCATCCAGCTCCCGGCGATGCTCCTGGTGCCGGGCATCAGCCCGGTCCAGGCGCTGGCGACCAACAAGATGGGCTCCATCTTCGGCACCAGCACCAGCGCGGCCACGTACTACCGCCGCGTCCGGCCCGATCTGCGCACCGCCCTGCCCATGGCAGCGATCGCGCTGGCGGGCAGCTACGGCGGTGCGGCGCTGGCCGCCAACCTGCCGGCCAGCGTGTTCAAGCCGATCATCGTGCTGGCGCTGATCGCCGTCGCGCTCTTCACCGCCTTCCAGCCCGGCATCGGTGAGCTGACCAAGCTGCGCCACGCGGGGCACCGGCACTACGTGGTGGCCTGCCTGATCGGCGGCGTGATCGGCTTCTACGACGGCCTGATCGGTCCCGGCACCGGTTCGTTCCTGATCATCGCCCTCGTCTCGGCCATGGGCTACGCCTTCCTGGAGGCCAGCGCCAAGGCCAAGATCGTGAACGTGGCCACCAACGCCGGCGCCCTGCTGTTCTTTGTTCCGCACGGCGCCGTGCTGTGGGGGCTCGGGCTGCTGCTGGGCATGGCGAACATGGCCGGCGGCTACCTCGGTGCCCGGACTGCGGTCCGGCAGGGGAGCAAGTTCATCCGGATCGTGTTCCTGGTGTTGGTGGGCGCGCTGATCATCAAGCTCGGTTCCGACGTCTGGCAGGACAACCTGTCCTAAGCCGCCTGGTTCCGCGGCAACCCGCATGGGACTCCCGGTCCGCTGGCCCCGGGCGTAGCATGCAGCTATGTCAGCAGGTGAGGAACGCTACCGGGATGCCCTCGAGGCCGCGGCCGGACACGCACGCCGGTGGCTTGAGAGCCAGGGAACACGCCGAATCGGGCCGCAGGTCACGGCGGCCGAGCTGGCGGCCGACTTCGGCGGACCGCTGCCCAAAGAGGGCATGCCGGCGGCGGAAGTGGTGGACTATCTTGCGGCCAAGGCCGAACCCGGGCTGATGGCCATGCCGTCCGGGCGGTTCTTCGGCTGGGTCATCGGCGGCACGCTGCCGGCGGCGCTGGCGGCCGACTGGCTGCTCAGCGCCTGGGACCAAAACGCGGGGCTGCGCTTCGCCACGCCCGCCACCGCCGCGATCGAGGAAGCCGCCGGCAAATGGATCCTTGAGCTGCTGGGTCTGCCCGGGGAGTCCGACGTCGGCTTCGCCACCGGCGCCACCATGGCCAACTTCACCGGCCTCGCCGCCGCCCGCTGGCGGCTCATGGCCGACGCCGGCTGGGACCTCGACGGCGACGGCCTCGCCGGTGCGCCCCGGATCCGCTGCTTTGCGGGGCAGGAACGGCACGACACCATCGACCTCGGCCTGCGCTACCTGGGCCTGGGACGTCCCACCGTGGTGCCGTCCGACCGCCAGGGGCGCATCATCCCGGCCGAGCTGGATTGCGCCCTGGACCTTGCGCTCCGTGCGGGGGAGGACAGCCGCCCGGTCCCGGCCCTGGTGTGCCTGCAGGCCGGCAACCTGCATTCGGGCGCCTTCGACCCCTTCGCCGAGGCCATCGCCGTCGCGAAGGCGCACGGCGCCTGGGTGCACGTGGACGGGGCTTTCGGACTCTGGGCGGCCGCCGTGCCCGAGTTGTCCGCCCTGACCGCGGGACTCGGGCTGGCCGATTCGTGGGGGACGGATGCGCACAAGACCCTCAACGTCCCGTACGACTGCGGGATCGTGATCGTGCGCGACGCCCAGGCCCTGCGGTCGGCGATGGGGCTGCACACCAGCTACCTGATCCAGGCCGCGGACGGTGCCGGGGACCCGTTCGAGTCCGTGCCTGAGCTCTCCCGCCGCGCGCGGGGCGTCCCGGTGTGGGCGGCGCTGAAATCCCTGGGCCGCGACGGCGTCGCCAGCCAGGTCCGCACGCTCGTGCAGCGGGCCGCGCAGTTGGCCGAGCAGCTCGGGGCGCTGGACGGCGTGGAGGTGCTCAACGACGTCGACTACACCCAGGTGTCCCTGGCGTTTGGCGACGACGCCGTGACCCGGGCCGTGACGGAGAGGGTCATGGCTGATGGCCGGGTCTGGATGTCCGGGTCACGCTGGCAGGACCGCGATATCCTGCGGATTTCGGTGAGCAACTGGAGCACGGACGACGCCGACGTCAGAGTCGCCGTCGACGCCGTCCGCGACGCGCTGGCGGCGGTGCGGGGCTGACTGCGGGGGTTAGCGAGTTACGCGTGCGCGGAGATGCGGACCGCGGTCACCTTGTATTCAGGGCACCCCGTTACCTCGTCCTCCACGGCAGAGGTGAGGCTGTTGACTGTTGCGCCGGGGAAATGGAAGCCCGCGAACACCTGACCGGGTTCCACATCGTCCGTGATCCTGAGCCGCAGGACCGCCATTCCATGCCGGCTGTCCAACCGGACAGTATCGCCGTCATTCAGTCCCAGCGCCGCCGCGTCCCCGGGCTCGACGTCGATCGTTTCGTCGGGGAGCAGGACCAGGTTGTCGGTCCGGCGGGTCATGCTGCCGGAGTTGTAATGCTCCGCCCTGCGCCCGGTGACGAGCAGGTACGGATAGGCCGCGTCGCACTGCTCGCCCGGCGGCAGGTACGGCCGCGCGGCCAGGTGTGCCAGACCGTCCGGGGTGGCGAACCGGTCCTGATAGAGCCGAGGTGTTCCGGGGGAAACGGCGGACCCGCACGGCCAATGCAGCGGGCCGTCCCGGTCCAGGCGTGCGTGGGATATTCCGCCGAACAGCGGCGCCAGGCTGGCGCACTCCGCCATGGCCTCCTCCGGTGTGGGGCATCCAAGGTCCGCCCCCATGCCGGCCGCGACGGCGTGCAGCACCGCGAAGTCTGTGCGGACGCCGGCTGGGGGCGCCACGGCGGCCCTGACCCGCTGGAAGCGCCGGTCGAAGTTGACGAACGTGCCGTCCTTCTCGAGCCAGGCGGCCACGGGAAAGACGACGTCCGCTGCGGCGGCCGTGGGGGAGAGGAACAGATCGTTGCAGATCACCAGCGGGCAGGCAGCCAGGGCCGCCCGCACCGAAGCGCTGTCAGGATCGGTGGCGAGCACGTCCTCCCCGATCACCCACAGCGCCTGCAACGCCCCGTCCCGGGCGGCCGCGAACATCTGCGGGATCCGAAGCCCTGGCCGCGACGGCACATCGGCCCGCCAGGCCTCGGCGCAGCGGGTCCGCGCTGCCGGGTCCAAGACCTTCTGGTAGCCGGGCAGCAGGTCAGGCAGAGCCCCCATGTCAGACGCACCCTGGACGTTGTTTTGCCCGCGCAGCGGGTTCACCCCACCGCCGGCACCCGGCCCGACGGCACCGCGCAGGAGTGCCAGGTTGGACAGGGTCCGGACACCGTCCGTGCCGTGCCGGTGTTCGGTCACGCCGAGTCCGTAGAAGATTGCCGGGACCAGCGCCTGACCGTACATCACGGCGGCGCGCACGAGGTCGTGCGCCGGGACACCGGAGATTTCGGCTACGCGTTCCGGCGGGTAGTCCTCGAGCAACCCGAGCAGCTCGTCATAGCCGTTGGTGTGGGTATCAAGGAAGGCGGAGTCCAGGAGCCCCTCGCGGACCAGGACGTGGGCCAGGCCGTTGAACACGGCCACGTTGGTTCCCGGCCGGGGCCGCAGGTGGACGTCGGCGTGCCGGGCGAGGAACGTGCGCCGGGGATCCACCACCACCAGGCGGGCGCCGTCCATGACCCGCTGGAAGATCCGTGAACCGACAACGGGGTGCGCCGCCGTCGGATTCGCGCCAACCAGGAGGATCACGTCGCACCGGTCGAGGTCATCGAATGCATTCGTGCCTCCGCCCAGACCAAACGTGGCGGCCAGGCCGGCCGCCGAGGGGGCGTGACAGAGCCGGGCGCAGTTGTCCACGTTGTTTGTCCCCATGACTGCCCGGGCGAATTTCTGGGCCAGATAGTTCTCCTCGTTGGTGGCCCGGGCCGAGGAGATGACGGCGAATCCGCCCGGGTCCGCGTCCCGGATCCCGGCAAGCCTGGCGGCCACGTAACCCGTTGCGGCCTCCCACGACGCGGGCGCCAGGGTTCCGTTCCTGCGGATCAGCGGGGTTGTCAGACGGTCTGTTGAACCCAGGAACCCGTGGGCGAACCGTCCCTTGACACACGCGTGGCCGCGATTCACTGAGCCCTCACCGGCGGGCCGGACGGTCATGATCACGTTGTCACGGGTGGAGACCTCCAGGGTGCAGCCGACGCCACAATACCCGCAGGTGGTCCGGGTCTGCCGTTCGATCGGCAGCATGTTGAGCAGCCCGGGCTCGGACAGGGCGCCGGTGGGACACGTATCCACGCACGCCCCGCACGAGACACAGTCGGACTCCGCCCAGGGGCCACCCGTGCCCGGCGCCACCACCGTGCCGGCTCCGCGGCCCGTGAGGGTCAGGGCGAACGTGCCCTGGATCTCCGCGCAGGCGCGGACACACCGCCCGCAGGCAATACAGAGATCGCGGTCAAGCTTGACGTACGGGTGGGAGTGGTCAAGTCCGCGCTCCGGCGGCGTGACGGCACCAGACGGGGCAGTCACCCCGTAGTCGGCGCATTGCCGGGCCAGTTCGCTGCGGTCGGCCGGGACGTCCAGCGCCCGCGTCGGCAGCCCCGCGACGATGGCCCGCAGGGCATCCCGCCGCAACGCCCGGGACGCCTCGACGGCGACGCGCAATCCGTCCTCCGCCGGGGTGCTGCAGGCGGCGGCCGGGCCCCGGCCGGTGATGTCGACCAGGCACGTACGGCACGAGGCCACGGTGGTGAGCCGGTCATCGTGGCACAACGTCGGGAGGGCCAGACCGGCCGCCCGCACAGCATCGAGCAGCGTGGCTCCGGCCGCGACCTCGACCAGTCGGCCGTCGACAACGAGTTTCACGACGGCCATCCGTCCAGGCCGTAGACGCGGGCAAGGCTTAACACCGCGGACGGCACCCGGCGGCCGAAAGCGCACAGGCTGCCCGCCGCCATCGTGCGCAGCACCTCGCCGCGTTCCCGGCGGATATCCGGCCCGTCAGACCGCTCCGACAGGGCCCGGCCGCGCCATGTCCCCACCCGGCAGGGCGAGCACTGCCCGCAGCTCTCCGCCGCCGCAAAGTCCCACAGGTTCCGCAGCACCTGCTCGCCCGAAAGCCTGTCATCGAAGGCGACGATCCCTGCGTGGCCGAGGGCCGCTCCCCGGCTGGTGAGGGCGGCATCGCTCAGGGGCACATCCAGGTCGGCCGGGCCGAGGAAGCCGCCCAGGGGGCCGCCGATTTGCAGTGCACGCATCGCTGCCCCGTCCCGAAGCCCGCCGCCGAGATCTTCCACGATCCGCCGGACCGGCGTGCCGATCTCCACCTCGTAGGCGCCGGGCCGGAGAAACCGTTCGGACAGGCAGGCGACCACCGTGCCGGCCTCGTCCGCGGTCCCCATCGCCGCGTATGCGGCTCCGCCGTGCTGCACTATCCACGGCACCGCACTGAGTGTTTCCACGTTGTTGACTACGGTGGGCCGTCCGTGGAGCCCCCGTGTGGTGGGAAACGGCGGGCGTGGCCGCACGACGCCGCGCAGGCCTTCGAGCCCGTTCAACAGGGCCGTTTCCTCGCCGGAGACATACGACCCCGCGCCAACAGCTACGTGGATCTCCAGGCTGAATCCGCTGCCTCCCGCGTCCGGGCCGAGGTGCCCGGCAGCGCGTGCCTCGAGCAGCGCTTCCTGCAGGCGGGCGACGGCGTCGGGATACTCTGAGCGGACAAACACGACGCCGGTTTCTGCGCGGACAGCGAAGCAGGCCAGGGCGAGGCCTTCGAGCACACGGTGCGGGTCCTGTTCCATGAGCAAGCGGTCCGCAAAGGAACCGGGGTCGCCCTCATCACCGTTGGCCACAACCACCCGCGGTGCAGGGTGTTCCAGTGCGGCCCGCCATTTGGCGGCGACGCGGAAGCCGGCTCCGCCCCGTCCCTTCAGCCGGGCGGATTCGACCTGGCTGAGGACATCTTCAGGTGTTCCTGCGGCGACGACGCCGGGCCAGGCCGACCATGGCGTCGATGCTCCGAGCAGCCCGGCGGTCACCACAGGATACGCACTGTCACAGGACACCGGGATGGGCGGCGCCTTCCGCGGTGACGACCCCTGCAACTGGGCCGCCAGGTCGGGCCCAGCACACGCGTCCCCGCCGTCGAGGGCCGCCGGTCCGCCGAAGCAGTAGCCCAGGCAGCGCACTTCCTGGAGCGATACGGCGCCGTCCGCGCTTCGGCTCCCCGCCTCCACTCCCAGCGCCGCTTCCACTTCCGCCATGTGCCTGCCGCCGGACGCCGCGAAGCAGGCGGCTGCACCGCAGGCCCGGATGTGCCGGGTTCCGTGCGGCGCGGAGAAGTCGGCGAAAAACGATGCCGGTCCCTCGGCCGCTGCGGCGGGCAAGCCGAGCGCACGGGCGATCTCGGCCGGGGAGTTAACGGAGCCGCGGAGCATACTCTTGATCTCCACGATGGGCCGCTCGAAGCGGGCGGCATACCGGAGGAAAGGATCGTCATTGTCCCGACCCTCCTGCCCGGCAGGTTCGGCGGCTGAGCGCCCGCCACGGGGTTCGTGCATGTGTCCAGCCTTCTCCCCGGCACCCCCGGTCGGGGAAGAGCCAAAAGTCCCCGGATCGCCAAGTGCTGAAGGAGCCGGCTGCGGCTAGTGCTGGTCCGCCGCCCAGTGGGCCATGTCCTGGCCCGGATCGGGCAGCTCCTGCGGGGCGGGCAGGCCGGGAAGCGTCCGGCCCGCCAGCGTGCTCGCCACCCACAGCGATCGGGCCAGATCGCCGTCATAGTGGCGCTGCGAGGCATACCAGAGGGCGTTCTCCACCTCGCGCGCCAGGCTCCACTGCCGGGCGGCCTCGGCGTCGAGCCCGGCTGCGGCACTGAAATCCCCGCACCGCGCGAGCAGGGCCCGCCCGGGATCCTGCTGCGGCAGTTCCCGGAGCCTGTTCCACAGCACCGGGGCCACCGCGAACTCCGCCTCCCCGATCATGGGCTGGGGATCAATCGCAGCGTACTCCAGCGGCGGTGTTTCCTTCCGGGTTCCAGGCTCCGGCACGCCGGGCCGGGCCAGCACGTTCAAATAGTGCAGGTCCGCGTGGACCAGGACATCTTTACCGGACCGCCGGCCCACGGCGCCGCGGGTCTGGCAGACCTCCAGCGCCGCCTCGAGCAACCATCGCGGGAACGGCCGCCCGAGGTGCTCCCACGCCTCAGGGAATTCATCGCTCCACTGCTCGGCCCGTGCCGCCACGTGGTCGATTTCCCGCCACTCCGGCCGGCTGTCCGGGACCACGCTGAGCTGGCGGACCACGCCGCCCCACGCGGTCACCGCCGTGTCCAGCGGGACATCCAGGAGGGAGCGGCACGCGTCCAGGCGCTCCAGGAGCAGGGCGCAGGAACCGGCGTCGGCGGCCAGCAGCCTGACGGCGCCGTGACCTCCCCACAGGGCGAGGGCGTGGTGTTCGCGGGTGGCCTCCTCATGCGGAAAAGCCAGCTTCAGCACGGCTGCCTCGCCCTTGCCCGGGGACCCCTGCCCGTCCCGGCGCCGCACGGGAATGACGACGCCGCCGTGCCCGTTCCAGGGAAGGGCACCCGGTTCCAGATCCGGCTCCAGATCCCACTGGTCGAGGAATCGCCCGATCAGGTCAGGAAGTGCCGCCAGCCAGGTGCGTCCCGCAGGGGTACGGGCGTACCGGCGGGAAAGATCAGGCGGGATGGGGACGTCTGGGATCGCGTTCACGGGACCTATCGTAGGGCCGGAGGGGCCGCCGCCGCGTTGGCGGGCCTCGGATGATTCCTCTGGGACCGGGGGGCCTTTAGACGATGCCGCTCGCGCCGAGTGCGTTGCCGATCGCGAAGGTTGCCACCAGCGCCACGGCGCCGCCAATCACCACGCGGATCGCTGCTTTGAGCTTTGAGCCGCCGCCAATCCACGCGCCCACGGCGCCGGTGGCGGCCAACGCCACGAGCACGGCCACGAAGGTCAGCGGAATCCTGATGCTTTCCGGCGGCAGCAGGATGGCCAGCATGGGCAGGATTGCACCGGCGAGGAACGCGATGGCGGAAGCGAACGCCGCGTGCCAGGGGCTCACGATGTCGGTCTCGTCAATATGGAGTTCGGCTGAGAGGTGCGCGCCGAGCGCGTCGTGCGCCGTCAGTTCCTTGGCCACCGTCCGTGCGGTCGCGGGGCTGAGGCCCTTGCCCTGGTAGATCGCCGCGAGCTCCTCGAGCTCTTCCTCCGGCTGTTCCTCCAGTTCCCGGCGCTCCTTTTCGATCAAGGCGTGCTGGCTGTCCTTCTGGCTGCTGACGGAGACATATTCCCCGAGCGCCATCGAGATAGCGCCGCCCACCACGCCCGCGGCGCCCGCGAGCAGGATTGCTCCGGTGTCGGTGGTGGCGCCGGCGACGCCGACGACGATCGCTGCGACGGAGACGATGCCGTCATTGGCCCCCAGAACGCCCGCGCGGAGCCAATTGAGGCGGTGTGCGATGTCATTGTGGTGCGGCTCGTTCTCGTGCTGGGTTGCGGCGCCGGTCGTTTCCATGCCTACAGCAAATCACCCGGCGCCGGGGCATGCCAGTATTCCAAGGCTTACCAAAATAAGCCGAGGCTTGCTCCGGCGTTCAGCCCGCGGGCTGCGACGGCGTTTCGCCCGCCGGCCGCGTCGGCATCGAGGCCCTGTCCAGGCCCGGCAGGGCGCCGGAATCCGCACCCCACTGCACCGCCCGCTTCGCAGACCCGAACAGGGCAGCGATGGCCCACTGCCGGGTCCCGCCCTCACTCAGCGCCACGAGGTCGCCATAGACCGGCAGGGCGGCGGCTTCCAGGTCGCCGAGGCCGGCGGCGGGGGAGGCCAGGAAGGACGGCGCCAGCGCGTAGCCCGCCTCGCGTGGTGGCACCGCGGAACAGTGCAGCCGGCTCAGGGATTCCACGGCGCCAAGGAGCGCGTCATGATGGGCCAGTTCCTCGGCCGCGGATTTCGCCGCGTCGCCACCGAGCCGGGTCAGCGCCACCTGGTAGCCGTAGATGGTCTGCGCCTCGGTCCGCGCAGCCGACGCCAGGGCGCCGCCGAGGCTGGACGCGGCCGCGGATGGCTCTCCTTCGGGCTGCGCTGCTGTGGACGGTTCCGCTGCGGCCGGACCCTCTGTGGAGGGCGCCGTCGCGGACGGCGACGGGCAGGTCCCGGACACCTGCGGCGAGGTTACGTCGGCTGCCGGCGCCGCCGTTCCGGTGCCGGCGGCGAGGGCGGACGCCTGCAGCAGCTGAGCGGTGCCGACGGCGGCCAACAGCCGTGCCATGCCGCCGTCGGCCTTGGCAGCGTCCGCAAGGCGCTGGCGGCCGCTGTCTGCCAAGGCCGCCACCAGCCCGGCTGCGGTCGCCGGAAGAGGTGCGGCGGACGCCCCGGAGCCGGGCGCTCCGGAAGCGGACTGAGTCGATGCGGCGTAGGACGCTGCCGGGGGCGTTGCCCGGCCGGAGGCGGCGGCCGCGCCGGCCGGGTCCGCAGGACTTTCTCCGGGCGCCAGCAGCGCTTGCGCCTGGAGTGTCAGCAAGGTCACAGTCCGCTCGATGGCGGGATTCCCGGCAGCGGCCGGACGGCCATCCGCGCCCTCGGCCGGGCTGTCTTTTGAACCGGCCCGGGCCGCGGTGCCAAGCTGGCTGCCGGCGTCCAGCAGTTGCCGGGTTTCGGCCAGTGCGGCGGCGCGCGCCTGCTCAGAAAAGGGCGGCGCCGCAGGTTCCGGCGGCCTGGCCGGCGTCAGGACCACGCCCAGGCTCACCACCACCAGGGCGAGGCACACCAAAAGCACATAGCGGGGGAGCGACCGGGGAAAGTGATCCTGCCATCGCTTTTCCCTGGTGTCGTCTTTCACAACAGACCATGTTGTCATGCCGGCCCGGAACTGCGTGCACCACGCCGCCCGGAAAATCGCTAGGCTAGTACACACAACATCATCTAGCGGGAGGCGGCCGGCATCATGACCAACGCAGAAGCCACGACTTCAACAGACCGGACCGGAACGGGAAAGGCTGAAGCCGCAACCGTTCAAAATGTCGAGGCCGAGCGCCTTCACGCACTCCTGGAACCCGCAGTGCTGGCGAACCGGCTGTACCTGGAGGACGTATCCATCCATGTCGCCGGCGCCAACCGGGTGGTCCACGTAGTGGTGGACCTGCCGCAGGAGGAGACCGGGGGTGTCGGGCTCGACGTCATCGCCGAGATCTCCAAGACCCTCTCGGACACCCTGGACAACGACCCCAGCATGGACGCGCGCCCCTATGAGCTCGAAGTCTCTTCACCCGGCGTCGGCCGTCCACTGACAGAGGAGCGGCACTGGCACCGCGCCCGCGGGCGGATGGTCAACGTGAACGTGATCCAAGGCGACAACGTCACCGGCAGGGTCCAGTCCGTGGACGATGGGGGAGTCACCCTCGTTCCGGAAATTGCCGTCAAGAAGGGCATGAAGCCCAAACAGGGTGAACCCGTCAAGCTTCCTTTCGACAGGATCCGCAGCGGAAAAGTCGAGATAGAGTTCAGCCACCTCGAAGAGGCCGGCTTGGAAAAAGCAAACAATGGACCTTCTGAGGAGGCCTGATGGATATTGACATGAGCGCACTGAGACTCCTGGAGCGTGAGCGTGAAATCCCGCTGGATCTCCTGATTCCAACAATCGAGCAGGCACTGCTCGTGGCCTATCACAAGACCCCCGGCGCCTTCGAAAAGGCCCGGGCCGAGCTCGACCGCAAGAGCGGCCACGTGACCATCTGGGCCACCGAGATCGACGACGACGGCGCCCCGATCGGCGAGTTCGAGGACACCCCCGCGGGCTTCGGACGCATCGCGGCGAGCACCGCACGGCAGATCATCCTGCAGCGCCTCCGGGACGCTGAGGACGACAACGTGCTGGGCCAGTTCAAGGGCCGTGAAGGTGAGCTTGTCGCCGGCACCATCCAGCAGGGCAACAACCCGCACATGATCCAGGTGAACCTGGGCACGGTGGAGGCACTGCTGCCGCCGCCCGAGCAGGTTCCCGGCGAGAAGTACATCCACGGCAACCGGCTGCGCGCTTTCGTGATCGACGTCCACCGCGGCACCAAGGGCCCGTCCATCACGCTGTCGCGCTCCCACCCCGGGCTCGTCCGGAAGCTCTTCGAACTCGAAGTTCCCGAGATCGCGGACCGTTCGGTCGAGATCGTGGCGCTTGCCCGCGAAGCCGGCCACCGCACCAAGATCGCCGTGAAGGCAAACACCCCCGGCGTGAACGCCAAGGGCGCCTGCATCGGTGAAATGGGTTCGCGTGTCCGGGCGGTCATGACTGAACTGAACGACGAGAAGATCGACATCGTTGACTACAACGACGATCCTGCGACCTTCATCGCCAGCGCCCTCTCGCCGTCGCGCGTGAATTCGGTCACAATCACCGACGAGGCGACGCGTTCGGCCCGGGTGGTCGTTCCCGACTACCAGCTCTCCCTCGCCATCGGCAAAGAGGGCCAGAACGCCCGTCTCGCCGCCAAGCTCACGGGATGGCGAATCGACATCGTCTCCGACGCCGCCGTCAACACCGGCAAATAGCGCAAACGCGCAAGCGCACGAACACGCGCACGAACACGGGCTGCGGGCCGCCATCGCGGCCCGCGGCCTGTGTGCGCTCTCACGGGTTAGCCGTGATTTCCAAGCTGACCGGCATGCCTGGGTTCGGGACCCGGGCGCCGGAGGGGCTAGAATAGACATGACCGCGCCTAACGGCCGGTATCCGTGTGTCTTTGGCGCGTCTGGGTTTTTCCCGGATTCCCGGGACGCGGTGATTCACCAAGCAGCTGTACTGGCAGGAAGATACTCGAACGTGGCACATGTGCAACACCTCGGGAATCAGCCGCAGCGCACCTGTATCGGATGCCGACAAAAAGGATCGCGGTCGGAGTTACTCCGGCTCGTCGCCGGCGCCGGTGGTTCGTCCGCCGTCGTAGTGGATGAACGACGCCGGATGGCTGGCCGGGGAGCATGGCTGCACCCCAGCGAAAAGTGCCTGGCACTGGCGGTCAAACGTCGAGCGTTCGGCCGCGCCCTCAACGGCGCAGCCGGTACGGCCGATGTTGAACGCCGGATCACTGCCAGCACGGAAGCCGTGGGCACCCCGGTGGCCGCAGCAACAACCGTCCAACCTGAAAGCGGGTCAGAAAACTGATGGAAACCCGATGAGTTCCCAGCGATGAGTGCGCAACGATGACAACTTTGTTGCGCTCTGCAATGGGCCTTTCAGCTGCATTCGCGGCGGAGGCCCGCAGTAAGAAGTAGACGGTTCGTGCCTGGCTCGGTGCGGACCGAGACAGGAGAAATGTGGCCAAGGTCCGCGTACATGAGCTTGCTAAAGAGCTCGGTATTACTTCCAAAGATGCAGTAACCAAACTGCAGGAACTGGGCGAATTCGTTCGCTCCGCCTCGTCAACAATCGAGGCTCCCGTTGTGCGGAAACTGCGCAACGCTTACCCCGACGCCCCCGCAGCTTCGAAGTCCGAAGCTCCGGCGTCCGCCCCCCAGGCATCTGCCAGCCCGGCAGCGACCCGTCCGGCGCCTGCACCCGGCCCCGCTGCGCCCGCAGCGCCGGCGGCTGCAGCACCCAAGGCTGAAGCTCCGGCTCCGGCCGCTGCGGCACCTGCCGCCGCGCCCGCCGCTCCGGCAGCCCCCGCCGCCCAGGCTCCGGCAGCCCCCGCTGCCCAGGCCCCGGCCGCTCCGTCGACGGGCGTCAAGCCCGGCGCGCGTCCGGCCCCTAAGGCCGAAACCCCGGCTGCTCCGGCACGCCAGGGTGGTTCTGCACCGCGTCCGGGCGGTCCCCGTCCCGGCAACAACCCGTTCGCCACGTCCCAGGGCATGCCCCGCGGCCGCGGCGGCGACAACGAACGTCCCTCGCGTCCGGGCAACAACCCGTTCGCTCCTTCCCAGGGAATGCCCCGTCCGGGCGGAAGCCGCACCGAGGGTGAACGCCCCGGTGGTCCGCGCCCCGCAGCAGGCGCTGGCGGCCCCCGTCCGGGTGGTCCCCGTCCGGCAGCAGGCGCAGGCGGCCCCCGCCCCGGCGCCCCGCGTCCGGCCGGCGCTCCCGGCGCCGGTCGTCCGGCAGGAGCCGGCGGCAACCGCCCGACTCCCGGCATGATGCCTAACCGCACCGAACGTCCCGCACCCGCTGGTGCCGGCCGTCCCGGCGGCGGAGGCCGTGGTCCGGGCCGTCCGGGTGGCGCTCCGGGTACCGGTGCTCCCGGTGCCGGTGGCGGCGCTCCGGCCGGTGGTGGCTTTGGTAAGGGCGGTCGCGGTCGCGGCGGCACCCAGGGCGCCTTCGGTAAGGGCGGCGCAGGCCGTGGCAAGCAGCGCAAGTCGAAGCGTGCCAAGCGTCAGGAACTGGAGCAGATGAGTGCTCCGTCGCTGGGTGGCGTGAGCGTACCCCGCGGCGACGGCAACACCGTAGTCCGGCTTCGCCGTGGCTCGTCCATCACGGACTTTGCCGACAAGATCGAGGCAAACCCGGCAGCACTGGTGACGGTCCTCTTCCACCTCGGCGAAATGGCCACGGCCACGCAGTCGCTGGATGAAGAGACCTTCGCCCTGCTCGGCGAGGAGCTTGGCTACAAGCTCCAGGTTGTGTCCCCGGAGGACGAGGAGCGCGAGCTGCTCTCCACCTTCGACATCGACTTCGACGCCGAACTGGAAGCCGAAGGCGATGAAGACCTCGAGGCACGTCCTCCGGTTGTCACCGTCATGGGTCACGTTGACCACGGTAAGACCCGACTGCTCGATGCCATCCGCAAGTCCGACGTTATGGCGGGCGAGCACGGCGGTATCACGCAGCACATCGGTGCCTACCAGGTCACCCACGCCCACGAAGGCATCGATCGCAAGATCACCTTCATCGATACTCCGGGCCACGAGGCGTTCACCGCCATGCGTGCCCGTGGTGCGAAGGTCACCGACATCGCCATCCTGGTGGTCGCAGCGGACGACGGCGTCATGCCGCAGACCGTTGAAGCCCTCAACCACGCCCAGGCGGCCAACGTGCCGATCGTCGTGGCCGTGAACAAGATCGACAAGGAAGGCGCCAACCCGGACAAGGTCCGCGGCCAGCTGACCGAGTACGGCCTGGTTCCGGAAGAATACGGTGGCGACACCATGTTCGTGGAGGTCTCCGCCCGCCAGAACCTGAACATCGACGAGCTCCTCGGCGCCGTTCTGCTCACCGCAGACGCTGCCCTGGACATGCGCGCCAACCCGAACAAGGACGCCCGCGGTATCGCGATTGAAGCCAACCTGGACAAGGGCCGCGGTTCCGTGGCCACCGTCCTGGTTCAGTCCGGTACCCTGCACGTCGGCGACACCATCGTGGCAGGCACGGCCCACGGCCGCGTCCGTGCGATGTTCGACGACGACGGCAGCGCCCTGACCGAGGCCGGCCCGTCCCGCCCCGTGCAGGTGCTGGGTCTGTCCAACGTCCCGCGCGCCGGTGACACCTTCTTCGTGACCGCTGACGAGCGTACCGCCCGCCAGATCGCCGAGAAGCGTGAAGCTGCCGACCGCAACGCCGCCCTGGCCAAGCGCCGCAAGCGCATCAGCCTGGAAGACTTCGACCAGGCCGTCGCCGATGGCAAGATCGACACCCTCAACCTCATCCTCAAGGGTGACGTGTCCGGTGCCGTGGAAGCCCTCGAAGACGCGCTGCTCAAGATCGACGTCGGCGAGGGTGTCCAGCTCCGCGTCATCCACCGCGGTGTCGGTGCGATCACGCAGAACGACGTCAACCTGGCAACGGTCGACAGCGCCGTCATCATCGGCTTCAACGTCAAGCCCGCCGAGCGTGTTGCCGAACTGGCAGACCGCGAAGGCGTGGACATGCGCTTCTACTCCGTCATCTACGCAGCAATCGATGACATCGAGGCAGCCCTCAAGGGCATGCTCAAGCCGGAGTACGAAGAGGTCCAGCTTGGCACCGCCGAGGTCCGCGAAGTGTTCCGTTCCTCCAAGTTCGGCAACATTGCAGGCTCGATCGTCCGCTCCGGTGTTATCCGGCGCAACGCCAAGGCCCGCATCAGCCGCGACGGCAAGATCATCGGTGACAACCTCACCGTTGAGACGCTCAAGCGCTTCAAGGACGACGCAACCGAGGTCCGCACGGACTTCGAGTGTGGTATCGGTCTTGGCTCGTTCAACGACATCACCGAAGGTGACATCATCGAGACCTTCGAGATGCGCGAGAAGCCGCGCGTCTAGGTTGGTTTAGCAGTACAGGTGCGGGGCCGTTGGATTTTCCGGCGGCCCTGCACTTTTCCGCCGTAGAGGGGCCCCGCCCCTACGCTGGGTGGCCGACGTCTTACGACGTCGGCCACCCAGCTCCGGCAGGCCCGATGCCACTCCCGGGCCCCCTCCACGGCTCCAAAGGGCCGCCGGAAGAATCCAACGGGAGTCCGTCGTAGACTCGCCTTAGGCGCGTGGCATGAAAACCCAACTGGTGTACGGCAGCCGTTACAGCGCCGTCGTACATCCAAATTTTTAGGAGTGGAAATGGCTGATCCCGCACGGGCTGCCAAGTTGGCGCAGCGGATCAAGGTTGTCGTTGCTGAGGCGCTGGGCCGGAGGGTGAAGGATCCCCGCCTGGAAGGCGTCACCGTGACCGACTCGCGGGTGACCAACGACCTGCAGCACGCAACTGTTTACTACACCGTGTTCGGTGACGAAGTGGCCCAGGCCGATGCCGCCAAGGGGCTGGAGAAGGCCAAGGGCGTGCTGCGGCAGGAAGTCGGGCGGAACATCACCGTGCGGCTGACTCCAACGCTCGAGTTCGTGGCTGACCAGATCCCCGTCAACGCCTCGAACCTTGAGGAGCTGCTCCGGGCGGCGAAGAAGCGCGACGCCGAGGTGGCCGCGCTTGCCGAAAGTGCCAAGCACGCCGGCGACGCCGATCCTTACAAGAGTGACACTCCGCAGGACGTGGAGCTCGACGAGGACGACTTTGACGAAGAGGACCTGGACCTCATCGACAACGACGCAATCGATGAGGACCGCAACAAGTAGGAATGCCTTCAACAGCAGGGGCCGGAACCGGTAACGGATCCGGCCCCTGCTGTCGTATCCGTTCGGAAAGATCCAGCTGCCGTTGCCGGTGACCCGGGATCCGGGTGAAAACCGCCTCGAGTCTGTCCGGGAGCGGCGTGGAGGTGGACGGCCGGGCCACGGTTGACGAATATAGAAGCATCAAGGACCGCAGTTATGCGCAAAGGTGGCGGAGTGCCGTGGAGTCCAGCCTGACCAAATGCCCGCACTGCGGGAAGACCAACCGGATTCCCGCGGCCGCTGCCGGGCACCCGCGCTGCGGCAACTGCGGCCGGGACCTTGCCTGGATCGTGCCGGCGTCCGACGCCGACTTCCCGGTTGTCGCGGAGCAATCCACCGTTCCGGTTCTCGTCGATTTCTGGGCGGCGTGGTGTGGGCCGTGCCGAATGGTCAGCCCGGTGCTGGACAAGCTGGCCGTGGAGCGGGCTGGAAAGTTCAAGCTGGTGAAGGTCGACGTCGACAGCTCCCCGGGATTGTCCCGGAGATTCGATATCCAGGCCATCCCGACGCTGCTCGTCATCAAGAACGGCGCGGTGGCAGCGCGCCAGGCCGGTGCGCCGCCGTCGGCCGCCCTTCGCAGCTGGCTCGACGCCGCACTGTCCGCCTAGCGGCGTCTTGAGCGTCCTCGGGCTCCCAGCCCGCCGCCCAGCACGGGAGATCCCATGCCCAGGAGGTAGCCGAAGTCGTACCAGTTCCCCGCGCGGGCGGAGTTATAGAACGGGAATTCACTCCAGAACCCGAATACATGGGCGATCAGGACGATCCATGCCGTCAGCCCATTCCAGAAACCCCACAGCAGGTCTTGCCACCACACGATGTACTCCCTCGGCTGGAAATCCACGGCGCCCTGTCGGGCCAGGTCCGACGCCAGGACAGTGGGCCAGCCTGGAAGCGCCGTGAGCTCAGGCTAGGGCGCCGGCCGGCCCGGCGATAGGGCCGGTGGACCTGTCGGTCCCCGCTGCCGGCTCGCGTGCAGGGATGCGCCCGAGGCCCTCCACCAGATCGGCCTGGCTGCCGCAGAGCGCGATCCGGATCCAGCCCTCGCCGATCGAGCCGAACGCCGTGCCGGGGGCGAAGGCCACCCCGGAGTCCGCCAGGAAGCGGCGCGTCCATGACCGGACATCCCCGCCACTGGCATGCGAGACGTCCGCCCACAAATAGAACGCGCCTTGGGCCGCGAGGTAGGGGATGCCGTGGGCGCGCAGCACCGCCGAGGCCGCGTCGCGGTTGGCCCGGTAGTGGGCATGGGCGTGGCTGACGTAGTCCTGCGGACCGGTCAGCGCTGCCAGCGCGGCGTACTGCGACGGCGAGGCCACGCACGACACGATCGACTCCATCACGTTGTTCATCTTCTGTTCCAGCCCCGGCGGGCAGATCAGCGCACCGATCCGCAGTCCCGTCAGCCCGTAGGTTTTGGAGAGCGTGAGCGAGGTGAAAACGCGTGCTTCGCCCGGGACGTCACTGTCGAAGCGGGCCGGGCTGACGTGCGGGACATCGTAGGTGAACGCCTCGTAGCATTCGTCGGAGATGACCCACAGATCGTGCCGCCTCGCCAGCTCCACGAGCCGGCGGGTCAGGTCCTCGCCCAGGACAGCGCCGAGCGGGTTGGACGGGGAATTCAGGATCAGCACCTTGGTTCGGGGCGTGATGAGCCCCTCGATGTCCTCGATCCGTGGCTGGAAATCGTGCTCCGGGTACAGCGGGTAGCGGACCGGAACGGCGTGCAGCAGGCTGCTCGTCATCGCGAAGGTGGGGTAGCCGGGATTGGGGATGAGGATCTCATCCCCGGGGGAGAGCAACAGGCTCATGGCGAAATGCAGGCCCTGCTGGGCGCCGTCGACCACGTACACGCGCTCCGCGCCGACCGGCGTCGCATTGTGTTCACGGAAGCGGGCGGCGAAGGCCTCCCGCAGCGCGGGGATCCCGGCGTTCGGTGTGTAGTTTGTCTCGTCCCGGTCCAGGCACGCCATGCCGGCCTCGAGGACATGGCGGGGGACTGCGAAGCCCGGCTCCCCGATACTCAGCACGATCGCACCGGGCGTTCGCCAGGCGGCTTCGGTGATCTCGCGGATCTGGTTGATCGGGACGTCGCGGACATGTGCGGCAAGCTCGGGCATGTCTGCCATCCTAACGCCCGGCGTCCGCGGTGGCGGCGGGACGGTGGGCGTCGGGGCAGGGCTGGCCCGCATATACTGGGAGGCGTGCTTTCTGGACTGGTGATAGTAGACAAGCCGCAAGGTTGGACCAGCCACGATGTGGTTGGACGGATGCGGCGGATTGCCGGTACCCGAAAGGTCGGCCACGCCGGGACACTGGATCCGATGGCCACCGGCGTTCTGGTGGTGGGCATCAACAAGGCCACCCGGCTGCTGACCTACATCGTGGGCACGTCCAAGACCTACACCGCCACCATCAGGCTCGGTGAATCCACCGTGACGGACGACGCCGAAGGCGAGGTCACCGCCACCCGCAGCGCCGCCGGGGTCACCTTAGACGCCGTCCGCGCCGGCGTCGCGGCACTGACCGGGGAAATCGAGCAGGTTCCCAGCAGCGTCAGCGCCATCAAGGTCAACGGCGAACGCGCCTACGCACGGGTCCGGTCCGGTGAAGAGGTCAAGCTCGCAGCCCGGCCGGTGACGATCCACCGCTTTGAGATCCACGAGACCCGTCCCGTCCACGACGGCGAGTCCCTCGACGTGGACGTCACCGTGGAGTGCTCCTCCGGTACCTACATCCGTGCCCTGGCCCGCGACCTCGGCGATGCTCTCGGCGTCGGCGGCCACCTGACTGCACTGCGGAGGACTCAAGTGGGTCCATACACCCTTGATCAGGCACATACGCTCGAACAATTGGCCGAGACGCTCGACGTACTGGAAATCTCGGACGCCGCCCGGGCGCTGATGCCGAACCGTGAACTCAGCGAGGCGGAAACCACCGAGATTTCCTTCGGCCGCAGGATCGGAGCCGGAGCAGCGGCAGGCACACCGGAGGCAGCGACCGCGGACAAACCGGCAGCGGCGTTCGCGCCGGACGGTTCGCTCGTGGCCCTCCTGGCCGATGCGGGAAGCTACGCCAAACCAGTGCTCGTCTTCGCGCCGGATAACGAAAAGCCCGGCAATGAAAAGCCCGGCAACGGCAAGCCGGCCACAGATAAGCAGGCAACAGATAAGCAGCCCACAGAAAAGCTGGCCGGCCAGTAGTGGACGCGTATTTCTACATCATTCTGGTGGTTGGCCTGCTCTCCAGCATCATCTGCGTCGTCGCGGGCCTCCTGAAGAAGGCGCCCAACGACACGACGATACTGTCGGTGGCCGCCGTCGAACTTGCCCTCCTGGTCTATCTGGGGGGTTCGATTGTCCGGGTGGCCAGCGGCGAGCGGATCGCGGGGGAGGCTTGGGAGTTCTGGGGCTATCTGGCGACGGCGCTGATCCTCCCGATTGGGGCCGTCTACTGGTCCATCCTGGAGCGGACCCGCTGGAGCAACTTTGTCCTGGCCGCCGTCGGCGTCACCGCCCTGGTGATGGCGGCGCGCATGAACCAGATCTGGTATTGAGATGGAAGAGGCAGAAAACGTGAGCGCAAACTCCCCGCACGACGGCACCGGAAACCCGGCGGCGCCGGCGTCCCGGACCACTGGGCCGGCGGACGCTGGATCCGCCGACACTGCGCCGGCGACGACCGATACCCGCAACACCGGGCCGGGACGGCTGCTGATTGCTGTCTATGCCATCTTCGCGATTTCGGCGACGGCCCGGGCCGGCTACCAGATTCTCACCAAGTTTTCCGAGGCGCCGCTGGCGTACCTGCTGTCCGCGTTCGCCGCCGCCGTCTACGTCGTGGCCACCGTGTCTCTGGCGAAGCCGGGGCGCACCGCGTTCAAGGTCTCGGTGGCGGCAGTCCTGGTGGAGCTTGTGGGCGTCCTGGTGGTGGGAGCACTCAGCGTGTTCGACTCGGTGAACTTCCCGCACGAGACAGTATGGTCCCTGTTTGGCCGCGGCTACGGATTCATCCCGCTCCTGCTGCCGATCCTGGGACTCATCTGGCTGTACCGCCGACGGCCCGCGCCCCGGGACCACTGACTCCGGATGGTTACAGGCGGCCGGCGATGCGCCGGGCCCCAGTGAGCCTGCTGCGCAGCCCCGGCCAGGCCGCGGCGAAGCCCGGGTGCAGTTCCTTGCCGCCGACGCCGTCAATCCCCACCCACTGCAGTTCGATACTTTCCGCATCACTGATCGCGGCCTCGAACGGCTGCAGGGCAACGGCCACCACGGTGGTGTAAGACCAGTAGCCGACGTCGAACACCGACGTAAACAGGACCTGGAGATTCCCCGGAGGCACGGCCGCTTCCTCGTGTGCTTCCCGCAGCGCGCCGTGGATGGCTTCCTCCCCTTGGTGCAGGGCGCCGCCGGGGAGCCCCCAGGTGCCGCCCTGATGGCTCCACAAGGCGCGGTGCTGGAGCAGGACCCCCTTGGCGGGGTCGTGGACCAGGAGCCCGGCGGAACCGAACCGACCCCAGAACCGCCCCCGGTCGCCATCGACCCAGGCATCGCCAGGATCGCGTGGGCCCAACGGGCGGCGCGGATCGCCCGGCAGCAGTGGTGCGAACGGTGATTCCCCGACTTGGGGAGCGGCTGTGCTGTCCATCCCTACAGCTTGCCACGCACCGGTCCGTAGGAGGGCGGGGGTCGTACGCAGTGTTACGTGCTCGGACGTGCCCTATGGGCTCCAGGTGCTCTGAAGTGCGCTGCCGGGAGTCACCCAATATGAGGTCGCGCGCCAGCAGGAATGGCTTCCGCTATGTCTGTCGTACCCCTCTGGCAGAGTTTAGTTATGGAAGCCATTGGAGAGTTCATCCCGGACCGGGCCCCGTGGGCCGGCCCGGCTGTGTCCTCCCGGCATCCCCGCCTGGCCGCCGTTCCCGGGGCGGCTGACGCAGCCGGCGGCGCTCTGGGCGCCGCGGGTGCGGCGGTGGACTCGGCGCTGGCGGCGCTGCGGGCTACGAGCCCGGCTGCGGATGTCGACGCCGCCTGGTTTGGCTTGCGGGAGGCCGCGGACTTTGCCGGCCACGTCGAGGACCTGTCCCGCACGGTCGAATACTTCCAGCTCGTTGCCGCGGCGGCGGTAGAGCGGACGCGCAAACAAGCCGCGTTCACCGCGCCGGCCGCACACGGCTGGGGTGAGGAAGCGGCCCAGGCGGGCTGGCTGACGGGCTGGAAACAGGAATCCGACGGCGGGACGGATGCAGGGGCCGGCGGGGGAGCTGATGCCCTGTCCGACGCCGGGGCTCACGGCGCACCTGTCGGCGGGACGCATGCCGGGGCCGGAACTGGCCCCCGGGGTGACTTTGCCGGGCAAATTGGGATGTCTGCTGCGGCGGATGACGGTTACCGGAACGCCACAGATTTTTTGCGGGCGCGGCTGCGGATCAGCGCCGCCGAGGCCAAGCGCCGGCTCTGCCTGGCCGACACGCTGCTGCCCCGGCAGGGACTCGCCGGCCGGCCCATCCCGCCCGTGCACCCGGAGCTCGGAGCCGCCGTCGCGGCCGGCGAGGTCGCCTCCCGGGCCGCGACCGTCATCACGCTCGCCCTGGACC